>CAKKSC010000001.1 GCA_919902985.1 Desulfuromonadales bacterium
ACAACATAAACCTTTGAGAGCTTGTTGTTACTATAGTTTTAATGTGTTTGACCTGTGCCCAATCCCCTTTTTTCTTGACCGAAATCTTGAAATCCAATAGACTGTAACAGTTCCTATTGTAATAGGAGTATTTATACCAAGTTGCTTTCAAACATATAATTATTGTTTATACGAAAGTTTACTTGGTATTATACCCGGAGTATAATTGGTAATATTTTGAATGCAAGAGGGTGTTAACAGATGCAGCGTCCAAGCTGGGAAGAGTACTTCATGGAAATTGCATATCTGGTGGCCAAGCGTTCCACGTGTCTCAGGCGCCAGGTAGGCGCAGTGGTAGTAAAGAATAAGAACATCCTGGCTACAGGCTACAACGGCGTCCCGCGGGGGATAACCCACTGTGAGGTGGCAGGGTGCATCCGGGAGAAGCTGAATGTCCCTTCGGGTGAGCGGCATGAGCTCTGTCGGGGACTTCATGCGGAGCAGAATGCAATTATCCAGGCCGCCTATCACGGCACCAGCATAGCAGGCGCCGACCTTTACTGCACAAACAGGCCGTGTATAATTTGCAGCAAGATGATAATAAATGCCGGGATAGAAAAGGTCTACTACCAGGACGGCTATTCAGATCCACTGGCTGAGGAGATGGTCTCCGAGTCCGGCCTTGTCCTAATAAAAATGGAGCCTAAAGCGAAATGAAATGCCCATTCTGCGCTCATCTGGAAAACAAGGTCATAGATTCGCGCCTCAGCAAGGATGGAGGGGTGATAAGGAGGAGGAGGGACTGCGGTGAATGCGGCCGCCGCTTTACTACATATGAAAGGATTGAAGAGATCCTTCCGATGGTCATAAAAAAGGATGGAAGGCGTGAGCTCTTCGACAGGGGGAAGCTCTTCGCAGGACTGAAACGGGCCTGTGAGAAAAGACCGGTCGGTGTTGAGGACCTGGAAAGAATAGTGGACAAGGTGGAGCAGACCCTTCAGGAGTGCGGCGACAGGGAGATCCCTACCTCGAAGATCGGAGAAACGGTTATGAAGGAGCTGCATGAACTGGATGAGGTTGCATACGTGAGGTTTGCGTCTGTATACAGGCAGTTCAAGGACATAAACCAGTTTATGGATGAGCTTAAAGACATCCTCGGAGATAAGAAGGTGTCACGCAAGGCAGTAAAATGAATCCAGATCATTTCTATATGAAACTTGCCCTTTCTCTTGCCAGGAAAGGGATAGAAGGCGCATCGCCTAACCCTATGGTGGGGGCTGTCGTTGTTAAAAGTGGTAAGATCGTTGGGCAGGGATACCACAAGATATACGGTGGTGCCCATGCAGAGATTAATGCCCTCCATGATGCCGGAATGGCAGCTAAGGGAGGTACGCTATATCTGAACCTGGAACCATGCTGCTATTTCGGCAAGACCCCCCCCTGTACAGATACGGTGATAAAGGCCGGAATAAAGAGGGTTGTGGCAGGGATGACAGACCCGAACCCGAAGGTCTCAGGCAAGGGTTTTGATATACTGAGAAAGGCAAAGTTAGATGTTGAGATTGGAGTTCTGGAAGAGGAGTGTAGGAGGCTGAACGAAGGTTTTATAAAGAGGATAACTACCGGAAGGCCTTTTGTAATATTGAAGGTTGCTGCATCCCTTGATGGAAAAACTGCTACAAGGCACAGGGAGTCCAAATGGATAACATCAGAGGCATCAAGGCTGCACGTCCATAAGCTAAGGAAGCAGGTTGATGCGATCATGACCGGTATTGGGACAATCCTGGCAGATGACCCTCTCCTGACACCGAGGGTAGGAAAAGTTAAAAGATTCCCCCTCAGGGTGGTGGTTGATAGCTCGCTGAGGGTTCCTCCAACTGCTAAAGTAGTTGAGGTAAATACACTCTTTGTGACAACCGATAGTGCACCAGTTCAAAAGTTGAAGTTTCTGGAATCCCAGGGGGCTAAGGTCGAGATATTCAAATCAAGGGATGGGAAGGTTGACATGACCATCGTCATGGACTACCTTGGCAAAAAAGGTATAAACTCCATGATGATAGAGGCTGGCCCTGAACTCTCTGCATCTTTTTTAAGAGAGGAGCTTGTCGATAAGGTCGTATTCTTTTATGCTCCCAGGATAATAGGCGGAATTGATGCGCCAGGGATGGTTGGCGGTTCAGGCATAGATAAACTTGCAGAGACCCTGCCCATAAAGGACATAGTGATAAAAAGATGCGGGGAAGATATAATGATAGAGGGTTATGTTCACAGGGATAGTTGAGTCAGTCGGGTACGTAAGGGAGATAAAAGGGGTCGAGAGGAGTGTTTCCCTTAAAATCGCCGTTCCAGATATCTTTGATGACCTTAAGACAGGCGACAGCGTAGCCGTAGACGGCGTATGTCTTACTGCAAAGGTTGTTAATGCTGATGACTTTGTCGCCGATGTCTCGCCTGAAACACTAAGCAGGACAACCCTTGGCAAGCTCAGAACTGGTGACAAGGTAAACATGGAGAGGGCGCTCAGGCTTTCTGACAGGCTCGGCGGCCACATTGTGTCAGGTCATATAGACGGGACAGCCAGGCTCCAGGCTAAGGCAAAAGAAGGTGAATCTGTCAAACTCTCCTTTGCCCTGGGAAGGAAGCTTCTGAGGTATCTGATTGATAAGGGTTCCATTGCTATTGATGGTATAAGTCTTACGGTGAATGAAGTGGTGGACGACGGCTTTTCCGTGAACATCATCCCGCACACAGCCCAAAATACGACTATTCTTGATAAAAAGGCCGGAGACGAGGTAAATATAGAGGTTGATGTAATAGGTAAATATGTAGAGAGACTTTTGGGGAAAGGGAAGGAGAGCAGTATAGATAAGGCCTTCCTTTCGGAGCACGGGTTTTTATAAGCCAAAGGCTTTTAAAGTTGCCCAGGTTAAGATTTCACGCACTTTGCAAAAATTTTGCAAAGGCAGTAAGTTCGGCATCTGTTTTTTCGAATACGCCGCGTATCTTTGTTACCAGACGTTCTATCTTTTCAGGGTTCAAATGGTACGTATAGACGTTTCTGACAACATGTCTGAATCCGCGGTAATCCTCCAGTGCATCTTTCAGTTCGGATGATATAACCGCCGGACGGATACCTGGAACCTCAATGCCCATCTGATTCAGCAGCTCCTGATGCCAATTGGCTCCAGTTGGGACATTCCCGTCAATAAGCGAGGCGGTCTTTTCAAAGATACGCTCTAATCCTGAGTAAAAACCGTGTAGGTTCAGGGCAACCCCATCCAGATAATAATCGTCGTTTTTCAATTTAGACCTTTCCCAGCCCTGCTGGATTCGATCAACAACTCCAGATAGCTCTTTCAGTTCCGCGAGTATTCTGGCGGAAAGCATTGCGCCTGTTTTGGTCATAAGGCGACACCCTCCTTCAAAATATGCTGGAGCAATGACTCGGAGCAGTCTTTCATGTCCACAAGGTCCACCTTCCAGATCCTACTGACGCCGCTTGCGAAGGCGACCGCCTTGTAAAAATCAGCAGGTGCAATCCCGTCTGCGGCGAGATCGATGTCAGACCTCTTATTGAAATCATCCCTTGTCAGTGAGCCGAAAAGAAAAACCCTTTTTGCCCCGAACCTGGAGGCAAGTTCCTGCGCAATCTTTGATGCTACACTGCGCGCCTCGGCAATATCAGCGGAAGAGATCACCATCCTTTCAGAACTTATCCTGAAAGGATGGTACTGCTTCCACATCGAGGGCGGGATTTCAATCGCTGTCTTTGAAGGCATTATCCTCTCCGTTCTTTGTTCGACAAAAGCTTAGCATCTATTCAATGGCAATACAACCTTATTTCCCATGGCATTTCTTGTATTTCCTCCCGCTACCGCAGGGACAGGGATCGTTACGGCCAATCTTTGGGGCTACGCGATGGGCTGTTGTATCGGAGGTGTATTCTTCTAACTTTATGAATCGTTTTAAATCTTCAGGAAGGCTATTAAACACAATAGCTACAAGCTCTTTGAATTTTTGGGAACCTATCTGTGAACGGATTTTAATGACCTGATCGACTGATTTATTCGGGGGTAAATCCATTTGACTGCGCAGGGCAATGGATTTAAGAAAATGCACGATTGAAACTGAATTGTTTCTCAAATTTAAAAAGACAATTCCAAGATTGTAATGGGTAGTAGCAAGGGCCATTCTCTGGCCCATTTTTTCCTCAAGTTCTAAGCTTTTCTGATAATACTTAAGAGCATCTTTGAATTGTCCTTTATCCAAAAAGATATTGCCTATATTGTTTAGATTTGATGCACAA
>CAKKSC010000002.1 GCA_919902985.1 Desulfuromonadales bacterium
TTGACATGCGGTTTTGTTCTTTCAAATTTTGCCTTGGCCATATGTGCCTCCTAAATGTTTAATTATCCCTTTACCTTTGCAATTATCTCTTCTGCGACATTCTTGGGGACCTGTTCGTAGTGGATAAACTGCATAGTGTACGTAGCCCTGCCCTGTGTCATAGACCTGAGGTCTGTTGCATATCCAAACATCTGCGCCAACGGCACCTGCGCCTCCACAACCTGCGCACCTGCCCTGGAGCTCATTCCCATGATCCGTCCACGTCTTGAATTAAGGTCGCCTATAACATCCCCCATGAAGTCATCCGGGGTCACGGCCTCTACTGCCATGATCGGCTCAAGTAGAACAGGAGCTGCCTTCATGGTCCCATCTTTAAGGGCCATGGAACCGGCTATTTTGAACGCCATCTCTGAAGAATCGACATCGTGGTAAGAACCATCAAATGCTGTTGCCTTAAGATCTACCAGGGGATAACCAGCCATTACACCGTTCTCCATGGCCTCCTTTACACCCTTTTCAACGGCAGAGACATACTCCTTTGGAACCGCACCGCCGACTATCTTATTAACGAACTCGAACCCTTTACCTGGTTCGAGGGGCTCCAGTTCCAGCCATATATGTCCATACTGACCACGACCGCCAGACTGCTTGATATATTTGCCTTCAACTTCAACCTTCTTCGTAATAGCCTCTCTATAGGCAACCTGAGGCTTCCCGACATTGGCCTCAACCTTGAACTCCCTGAGAAGCCTGTCTACAATAATCTCTAGATGAAGCTCTCCCATACCGGATATAATGGTCTGGCCGGTCTCTTCGTCGGTCTTAACTCTGAATGAAGGGTCTTCACTAGCAAGCTTGTTAAGTGATACCCCCAGCTTCTCCTGATCTGCCTTAGTCTTCGGCTCAATTGCAATCGATATAACAGGTTCAGGGAAAACCATGACCTCAAGGATAATAGGCTTACCCTCATCGCAGAGAGTATCGCCGGTAAATGTGTCCTTTAAACCGACAACCGCTCCTATGTCCCCGGCATAAAGCTCTTTGATATCCTCTCTCTTATTGGCATGCATCTTGAGAAGCCTGCCGATACGCTCCTTCTTATCCTTTGTAGAGTTGTACACATAAGAACCGGCATTAAGGCATCCTGAATAAACCCTTACGAATGCAAGTTGTCCAACAAACGGGTCAGTCATTATCTTAAAGGCCAGGGCCGACATAGGGTCGGCATCATCAGCCTTTCTAACATCTTCAGCGCTACTCTTTGGGTTAATGCCAACAACCTCTTTTATGTCAAGAGGCGATGGAAGGAAATCTATTACTGCGTCAAGAAGAGGCTGAACCCCTTTGTTTTTAAATGAAGACCCGCAAAGAACAGGGATCACCTTGATATCAATGGTAGCCTTCCTGAGCGCCCTCTTTATCTCCTCTTCCGTTATCTCCTTGCCTTCCAGGTACTTTTCCGTCATCGCGTCGTCGTAATCGGTAATTGCTGAAATAAGTTTTTCCCTGTACGCAAGAGCCTCATCCATCATGTCGACAGGGATGTCGCCAAGGACATAATCGGCCCCCATGGACTCATCCAGATAGGTCAAACTCTTCATCTTTATTAGGTCTATGACACCCTTGAAAGTATCCTCAATTCCGATCGGAAGCTGAATAGGAATAGGATTAGCGGCAAGCCTGTCTATCATCATCTGTACGCCACGCTTGAAGTCTGCGCCTATCCTGTCCATCTTGTTTATGAACGCAATCCTCGGGACCTTGTATTTGTCCGCCTGTCTCCAAACTGTTTCAGACTGCGGCTCTACGCCGCCGACAGAACAGAAAACTGCCACAGCTCCATCGAGAACCCTGAGCGACCTCTCAACCTCAATAGTGAAATCCACATGCCCAGGGGTATCGATAATATTTACCCTGTGGTCTTTCCAAGTGCAAGTGGTGGCAGCTGAGGTAATAGTAATCCCCCTCTCCTTTTCCTGTTCCATCCAGTCCATGGTTGCAGTTCCATCATGGACCTCACCGATCTTATACGTCACACCGGTATAAAAGAGAATCCTCTCGGTTGTTGTGGTCTTTCCGGCATCGATGTGAGCCATGATACCTATATTTCTGCATTTATCTAATGATATCGTCCTTGCCAAAACAAATCTCCTATTTCAACTCTGTCGCAGCGGTTCTCAAACCTCCGCGGCTCTTTACCACCTATAGTGAGCAAAGGCCTTATTTGCCTCTGCCATCTTATGTGTATCCTCTCTCTTCTTCACTGCCGAGCCTTTGTTGTTATATGCGTCAAGGAGTTCGCCGGCCAGTTTCTCCGTCATGGTCTTCTCTCCCCTCTTCTTGGCATAATCGACCAGCCACCTCATTCCGAGAGAGACCCTCCTGCCAGCCATAACCTCCACAGGCACCTGATATGTTGCTCCGCCTACTCTTCTGGACTTAACCTCAAGAATAGGCTTCACGTTGTCGAGGGCCTTCTTAAAAACCTTTACTGGCTCATCCTTCGTCTTTTCCTGAATAATGTCAAGGGAGCCGTAAAGTATCCCGGCTGCGGTGCTCTTTTTTCCGCTCCTCATAATACAACTGATAAATTTAGCGACTATCTTGTCATTATACTTGGGGTCTGGAAGGACCTCCCTTTTCATTACTTCTCTTCTTCTCGGCATACCTAACCTCTTTAAATTGCAAATTGCAAATTGCAAATTGCAAATGTGAAATTTATACTTTTAATTTTGCATTTTAAATTTTGCATTTTTCACTTTACTTAGGCCGTTTCGCCCCGTATTTGGAACGGCTCTGCTTCCTGTTCTGAACGCCTACAGAATCAAGTATTCCCCTTACTATATGATACCTGACACCAGGAAGATCTTTCACCCTGCCCCCCCTTATCAGCACCATAGAATGCTCCTGCAGATTATGCCCCACCCCAGGGATATAGGAAGTGACCTCCATCCCATTTGTGAGTCGCACCCTGGCTACCTTCCTGAGAGCAGAGTTCGGCTTTTTAGGGGTCGTGGTATACACCCTGACGCAGACACCTCTCTTCTGAGGGCAGTTTTTAAGGGCAGGCGCAGTGGTCTTTACGACCATCTTCTCCCTACCGTTCGCTACTAACTGATTAATTGTCGGCATATGCTACTCCATCCCTTTCCATTATCAAGGCCTACCCGCGCCCTATTCTTAGCGCAGTTCACGTAAAGTACGAAAGTCTATCAACTCTCCAATTCTTTGTCAAGCCTTTTTTAACAATGCTGAATTTTTATTTTTCGAGATGCGGCTCTACATTTTTATACACCGAAAGACCTGTCCCGGCCGGGATAAGTCTTCCCACAATGACATTCTCCTTAAGGCCATATAAATTGTCGACCTTTCCTGCAAGGGCTGCCTCCGTCAGGACTCTCGTGGTCTCCTGGAACGATGCTGCTGAAACAAAGCTGTCCGTGCTCAAGGAAGCCTTTGTAATCCCCAGTAGGAGGGATTCACCTATCGCCGGTTTCTTGTCTCCAGCCAACATTCTGGAGTTTATCTCTTCGAAGACAGCCTTTTCCACCTGCTCGCCTGCAAGGAACTCCGTGTCCCCCACATCCTTTATCTTAACCCTTTTCAGCATCTGGCGGACCATAACCTCGATGTGCTTGTCATTTATCTTTACACCCTGAAGCCTGTATACCTCCTGGATCTCATCGACAAGATACTTTGCCAGTTCCTTATCGCCCAGGATCCTTAACACGTCATGAGGATTGGAGGACCCATCCATCAGAGCCTCACCAGCCTTTATGTGATCGCCCTCATGAACACTTATGTGCTTCCCCTTAGGGACAAGATACTCAGCTGGCTCTCCTACTTCCGGCGTTACTATAACCCTTCTCTTGCCTTTCACATCCTTTCCAAATGATACGATACCGTCTATCTCGCTTATAATGGCGCACTCCTTTGGCTTTCTGGCTTCAAAGAGTTCCGCTACCCTCGGCAAACCGCCTGTTATGTCTTTTGTCTTTGTAGTTTCCCTCGGGATCTTGGCTATTACGTCACCAGCAAACATCTCCTGATCATCTGAAACGTTGATGGTAGCTCCAACAGGAATCAGATAGCGAGCCAGGGCTGATGTTCCCGGTATCTTAGCTGTCCTGCCGGATTCGTCCTTTATCGAGATCCTCGGCCTTAGCTCAGTATCCTTCGACTCGGTAACAACTCTTCTGGAAAGTCCTGTAACCTCATCGAACTGCTCCTGCATAGTCACGTTCTCTATCAGGTCGCCGTACTTTACTCTACCGGTCACCTCCGTGAGTATGGGCAGGGTATACGGGTCCCACTCAGCAAGAATGGCCCCGGACTTCACCTTTTTTCCTTCCTCAATCTTGAGCTTTGCCCCGTATATAAGGGAATATCTTTCCCTCTCCCTTCCACTTTCGTCAAGGATAGCAAGCTCTCCATTACGGTTCATGACCACAAGCTGTCCTTCCCTGCTCCGCACTGTGTTCATGTTTATAAACTTCACGCTTCCATCGTTTCTTGCTTCAAGAGTCGTCTGTTCAGCCCTACGGGAGGCTGCGCCTCCGATATGGAAGGTTCTCATGGTAAGCTGTGTCCCTGGCTCACCTATGGACTGGGCTGCGATAACACCCACAGCCTCCCCTCTGTTAACCATCTTCCCGCTGGCAAGGTCTCTGCCGTAGCACATGGCACATATGCCACGCTTTGCCTGGCAGGTAAGAACTGAACGGATCTTTATCCTGTCTATGCCTGCATCTTCTATCTTTTGCACAAGCTCTTCATCGAGCTGTGTGTTCGCCTCGACCACTACATCATCGGTGAAGGGGTCTATGACATCCTCAAGGGTAACCCTTCCGAGGATCCTGTCCCCGAGCCTTTCTATAATCTCCCCTCCTTCTACGAGGGAGTTGATCCATATGCCGTCAAGGGTTGAACAGTCCGGCTCTGTAATTATGGCATCCTGCGCCACATCCACCAATCTGCGGGTCAGATACCCTGAATTGGCCGTTTTCAACGCCGTGTCGGCCAGACCTTTCCTTGCGCCGTGGGTAGATATGAAGTACTGAAGAACCGTTAAACCTTCCCTGAAATTTGCGGTAATCGGGGTTTCTATGATTTCACCTGACGGCTTGGCCATCAGGCCTCTCATCCCGGCCAGCTGTCTTATCTGCTGAGCAGAGCCTCTGGCTCCGGAATCGGCCATCATAAATATGGAATTCCTGCTTAGAACCTTCTTCTTCGCTCCGTCCGCACCAGCCACCATCTCGGTTCCCAGTTCCCGCATCATTTCGGCAGCAATCTCCTCGGTAACCTGCGCCCATATATCAACCACCTTGTTGTACCTCTCGCCGTCCGTGATAAGGCCTTCGGTATACTGGTTCTGAATCTCCTGAACCTCTTTATTAGCTCCGTCTATCAGCTGCCCCTTCTTGGCCGGGGTCTTCATATCCTTTATAGAGATAGACATACCTGCCCTGGTAGAATATTCAAAACCAAGGTCCTTCAGGCGGTCTGCCAGGAGAACCGTTTTCTTGCTTCCAGCAAGGCGGTAGCTCAGATCTACAAGATTCGCAAGCTCCTTTTTGTTCATTACCCTGTTTATGGTTTCAAAAGGTATCTCCTCTGGGATTATCTCGCTCAGGACAACCCTTCCAACTGTTGTATCTACAATACGACTCTTCTCTGCGGAGCTTGATTTCGGCATCCTGGCCTTTATGCATGCCTGAAGATCTATCTCGCCGGCATCATGTGCCATCCTGACCTCTTCAAAACTTGCAAACACCTTTCCTTCGCCTCTGGCAAAGGCCTTCTCCCGTGTCATATAATAGATGCCGAGGACTATGTCCTGACTTGGCACTATAATGGGTTTACCGCTGGCAGAGCTGAGGATGTTGTTGGTCGACATCATCAGGGTTCTGGCCTCAATCTGTGCCTCTATGGAAAGGGGGATGTGCACAGCCATCTGATCGCCGTCAAAATCGGCGTTAAAAGCGGTACAAACCAGTGGGTGCAGCTGTATGGCCTTACCCTCTATAAGCACAGGCTCAAAGGCCTGGATGCCAAGTCTGTGAAGGGTTGGCGCCCTGTTTAGAAGCACCGGGTGCTCTCTTGTTACCTCTTCAAGTATATCCCATACCTCAGGTCTCTCCTTCTCCACCATCTTCTTGGCGCTCTTTATGGTAGTGGCGATTCCCCTCTGTTCAAGCTTGTTGTATATGAAAGGCTTGAAAAGCTCCAGCGCCATCTTCTTTGGCAGGCCGCACTGGTGGAGCCTTAAGGTTGGGCCGACCACAATAACTGAACGACCTGAATAGTCCACCCTCTTACCGAGGAGGTTCTGCCTGAACCGACCCTGCTTCCCCTTTATCATGTCTGAAAGGGACTTTAACGGTCGCTTATTGGGGCCTGTGATAACCCTTCCGCCTCTGCCGTTGTCGAAGAGAGCGTCTACAGCCTCCTGCAACATCCTTTTCTCGTTCTTTATAATGATCTCAGGGGCATTAAGCTCTTGAAGCCTTGCCAGCCTGTTGTTCCTGTTTATAACCCTCCGGTAAAGGTCGTTGAGGTCGGATGTAGCGAACCTGCCGCCGTCAAGCGGGACCAACGGTCTCAAGTCCGGAGGAAGCACGGGAATAACATCGAGGATCATCCATTCAGATTTATTGCCGGACGCAAGTATCCCATCCATTATCTTAAGCCTTTTGGCCAGCTTCTTTTTCTTGGCCTCAGAGGCTGTCTTCCTCATCTCGTCACGAAGTTCTGCTGAAAGCTTATTTAAGTCAAGCCTCTTCAGTATCTCCTTTATGGCCTCAGCGCCCATATCCGCTGAGAACTCCGCACCGTACTCTTCTACCGCCTTCCTGTATCTGTCCTCGGAAAGGATCTCCTTCTCCTTGAGAGGAGTGTTCCCCGGGTTGGTTACAACATATGACTCAAAATAGAGCACCTTCTCGAGATCCCTGAGGGTCATATCAAGAAGTGTCCCTATCCTGCTTGGAAGGCTCCTAAGAAACCATATATGCGCCACAGGGGCGTTAAGCTGTATGTGCCCCAGCCTCTCCCTTCTAACCTTTGACTGGATCACCTCCACGCCGCACTTTTCGCATACCACGCCTCTGTGCTTAAGTCTCTTGTATTTACCGCAGTTACATTCATAATCCTTGGTAGGACCAAATATCTTGGCACAGAAAAGACCATCCCTCTCAGGCTTGAAGGTCCTGTAGTTTATGGTTTCAGGCTTCTTTACCTCACCGTGCGACCACTCCCTTATCTTCTCAGGGGACGGGAGGCATATCCTGACGGCATCGAAGCCCTGGGATGAAGCTGGCCTGTCAAATAAGCTCTGAATATCTTCCAAGGTAGTCTCCTTTTTGATAATTATTATTGGGGATCCGCGCGGAGCAATGCTCCTTCGATACCCCCAAGCCGCGGCTGGCCCGGAATAAATCCGTTGCCAGCCTTATATTTATTCTTCCTTTTTCTCTAAAAGCTCTACGTCCAGCGCCAGGCTCTGCAGCTCCTTTACAAGAACCTTAAATGACTCAGGGAGACCCGTCTCTATAAGATTCTCACCCTTAACAATAGCTTCATAGGCTCTTATCCTGCCGGTCACGTCGTCAGACTTGACGGTCAGTATCTCCTGCAATGTATATGCTGCTCCGTATGCCTGTAAGGCCCACACTTCCATCTCGCCAAACCTCTGACCTCCGAACTGCGCCTTCCCCCCAAGAGGCTGCTGTGTTACCAGGGAGTAAGGACCTATAGATCTAGCATGTATCTTGTCATCAACAAGATGGTGCAGCTTCAGCATATACATGACCCCTACCGTCACCTCCGAGTCAAATACGATACCAGTTCTCCCATCATAAAGGGTTGACTGTGCAGACTCGGGCAGACCTGCCCTCTCTAGCTCAGCATTCAATTCATCCTCAGATGCCCCCTCAAACACGGGGGTTGCCATATGTATACCCTTTCTGGCGTCCCTTGCCATCCTAAATATCGCTTCATCATCTGCCCCATCTATGATCCGTGCGATAACCGGTGAATTATATGTCTTCTTGAGCGCGCTTTTCAGAGCTGAAGAAGAATAATTCTTTTCAAGAAAGGTGTTTATCTGCTGTCCAAGGCCTTTTGCGGCCCATCCCAGGTGAATCTCCAATATCTGTCCCACGTTCATCCTGGATGGGACACCAAGGGGGTTCAACACCATGTCGACAGGTATGCCGTCTGAAAGGTATGGCATATCTTCTTCCGGGACTATCTTGGAGAGAACGCCTTTGTTCCCATGTCGCCCGGCCATCTTATCTCCGGGCTGAAGCTTCCTCTTCATGGCTACACTGACCTTTACGAGCTTTATAACACCAGGAGGGAGCTCATCCCCCTTCTTGAGGCGGTTTATCTTATCCATAAACAGCGTCTTGACCAGTTCAATCTGGTCGTTCATGTTGTCTATAACCTTTTCAATCTCTGCCTCAACATCGTTGTCGGAAACTGAGATCGTGCCCCATTTATTTCTCGGAACCTTTTCCAGCATGGCCTCGGCAATCTTCTTTCCCTTTGCCAGAATGACCTTTTTTTCGTCATCCAGGATGTTGGCAGAAACGGTACTGCCGATAAGCAGGGCTTTAAGCTTGCTGTATGCCCCTTCCTGGATCATCCGTACCTCATCGCTCCTGTCCTTCTCCAGCTTGGATATTTCCAGATCCTCAAGCCCCTTGCTTCTCTCATCCTTTTCCACACCCTTCCTGGAAAAAACCTTTACATTTATAACGGTACCCTCTATTCCAGGCGGAACCTTCAGGGATGTATCCCTTACATCGCCAGCCTTTTCACCGAATATGGCCCGAAGGAGCTTCTCTTCCGGGGTAAGCTGGGTCTCACTCTTTGGAGTAACCTTGCCGACAAGGATATCTCCAGGTTTTACACGGGCCCCTATCCTTATAATACCACTCTCGTCGAGGTCCTTAAGGGAATCTTCTCCGACATTTGGGATATCGGCAGTAATGTCCTCCTTGCCCAACTTCGTGTCCCTGGCCGCCACCTCCAGTTCCTCTATATGGACAGAGGTAAAAGTATCTTCCTTAACAAGCTTCTCGCTTATCAGGATGGAGTCCTCAAAATTGAAGCCGCGCCACGGCATAAACGCAACTACTATATTTTTACCGAGTGCAAGTTCTCCATTATCTGTAGCAGGACCGTCCGCAACTATCTGGCCCTTGGCAACCTTATTGCCTTCTTTAACGATCGGCTTCTGATTCAGGCATGTCCCTTGGTTTGATTTCTGGTATTTAATCAGATCGTATATGTCTACGCCCGCATCGCCCTTTGCCTTGATTACTATCCTTGAGGCATCAACGCTTTCTACGACACCCTCCCTCCTGCAGACTATCGCAACACCAGAATCCCTGGCCACGACATGTTCCATTCCGGTGCCAATTAAAGGGGCCTCTGTTCTGAGTAGAGGCACTGCCTGACGCTGCATGTTTGAACCCATGAGGGCCCTGTTGGCGTCATCATGTTCAAGAAACGGGATGAGGGACGCGGCCACGCTCACAAGCTGCTTGGGTGAGACATCCATGAGGGTGACGTCCTCAGGTCTCACCATAATAAACTCTCCGGCTCTTCTTGCGGAGATCAGGGGGACATTGAACCTTCCTTCCTTATCCAGCGGGGCATCGGCCTGGGCTATAACGTGCTCCTCTTCTTCCAATGCGGTCAGGAACTTTATCTCCTTCGAGACCTTGCCGCCCTCGACGATCCTGTAAGGGGTCTCTATAAAGCCATACTCATTGACCCGACCATATGTTGAAAGAGAAGCAATAAGCCCGATATTCGGGCCTTCAGGAGTCTCAATGGGACATATCCTTCCGTAGTGGGTCGGGTGTACGTCCCTGACCTCAAAACCTGCCCTCTCTCTCGTAAGACCTCCAGGCCCAAGGGCAGAAAGCCTCCTCTTATGAGTTATTTCTGAGAGGGGGTTTGTCTGGTCCATGAACTGAGACAGTTGACTTGAACCGAAAAATTCCTTTACAACGGCTGCAACCGGTTTCGGGTTAATCAAGTCATGGGGCATCATACCCTGTATATCCTGGAGTGACATCCTCTCCTTTACAGCCCTCTCCATCCTGACAAGTCCTATCCTGTATTGGTTTTCAAGGAGCTCACCGACTGCCCTTACCCGTCTGTTCCCCAGATGGTCGATATCGTCTATCTCTCCTATGCCGTTCTTGAGGTCCACCAAGTATCTTACCACTGCAAGGATATCCTCTTTGGACAGGGCAAGATGGTCTATAGGAAGGTCCCTGCCCAGTTTATGATTTAGCTTAAGCCTGCCGACCCTTGAAAGGTCGTACCTGTCAGGATTAAAGAACATGTTATCAAAAAGAGTCTTTGCCGTTTCACGCGTAGGCGGCTCTCCCGGCCTCAATCGTTTATAAATCTCTATGAGGGCATCTTCAGGAGTGGAAATCTTATCAAGCATCAATGTATCACGAATGCTGGTTCCAGTAATCATCGGGTCAATGAAGAGGGTCTTGAACTCTGTGATCTTCCTCTTCTTTATCTCTTCTATCTTTTCAGGGGTAATCTCCCCGTTGCACTCCACTATTACCTCGCCAGTCTTGGAATCATATATATCCGCAGCTGCGATCTTGCCGACTACATCCTCGAACTCTATAGGGATAAACTCTATCCCTGCCTCTTTCATCTTCTTTAAATGCAGCCTCGTAATCTTTTTCTTGGCCTTTACTATCGCCTCCCCTGTCTTTGGGTCCAAGATATCGTGAGGCGCATGCTGGTTCAATAGCAGTTCAAAATCTGTTTTCTTTTGGATCTTGCCATTCTTTATGGTTACAACTTCTGATTTGTAAAAATAGTTAAGTATCTCCTCTACAGAGTATCCAAGGGCCCTCAGGAGAACGGAGGCATAAAACTTTCTTCTTCTGTCTATTCTCACATACAGGATATCCTTGGGATCAAATTCAAAATCAAGCCACGAGCCCCTGTAAGGGATGACCCTGGCTACATATAATACCTTGCCGCTGACATGTGTCTTTCCCTTGTCATGGTCAAAGAAGACGCCGGGAGAGCGGTGGAGCTGGCTCACAATCACCCTTTCAGTGCCGTTTATAATAAAGGTGCCATTCTGGGTCATAAGCGGAATTTCTCCGAAGTAGACCTCCTGCTCCTTTATGTCCCTTATAGTCTGGGCGCCAGTCTCCTCGTTTTTATCCCATACTACCAGCCTTACGGTCACTCTCATCGGAGCAGCAAAGGTCATCCCTCTCTGCTGGCAGTCAAGAACATCATACTTAGGCTCACCCAACGTATAATTTACAAACTCAAGCGAAGATGTTTCATTAAAATCCTTGATAGGGTAAACGCTTTTAAAAACAGCCTGAAGACCCACGTCCTTACGGTTTTCTGGTTTTACATCGGCCTGAAGAAACCTCTCGTATGACCTCACCTGGACATCAATGAGATTAAATATTTCAAGAACCTTTGGTATCTTGGAAAAGTCTTTTCTAACCCTCAGGGTACTGGAAGAACTGACCATGGACTCTCCTTAAAAACTCTTATTTTTTTAACCACAGATACACCGAGCGCAGAGAGATTCAAACAGTCTCCATATTTTCAACTCTAATCTCTGCGGTTGACCTTGGCTTTATCAAATCAACTTTTATTCAAAGACAAAAAGGCGTAAGGCGTAAGGTGCAATTCTATCACCTCACGCTTCACGCCTCACATTTAACGGGTTGTTACGCGACCTCTACGGTTGCGCCTGCGCTTTCAAGCTGCTTCTTTATCTTCGCAGCATCATCCTTGGAGACGCCTTCCTTCACGTTCTTTGGAGCACCTTCTACCAGCTCCTTGGCCTCTTTCAGTCCCAGGCCGGTTATTGCCCTGACCTCTTTAATGACATTGATCTTGTTGTCACCAGCGGCCTTAAGCACAACATTGAACTCGGTCTTCTCGGCAGCAGGAGCTGCGCCTGGAGCTGCAACAGCTGCAACAGCTGCAACCGGTGCAGCAGCAGAAACACCCCACTTCTCCTCCAAAAGTTTGCTCAATTCTGCAGCCTCAATAACGGTAAGGACGCTAAGTTCCTCAACTATCTTTTTCAAATCTGCCATTTCTCTATCTCCTTTTATTGTTTTTATTTATGGTTATTTTTCTGAGTGCGCCTTAACAACCCTGGCAACCTGCGAACCAGGAGCAGCCATGAGCCTTGCCAGCTTTGATGCGGGAGCCTGTATAAGCCCCAGAATATTGGCCCTGAGCTGATCTAATCCTGGCAGCTCCGCAAGGGCTTTTATCCCGTTGTCGTCAAGCACTGTGCTGCCCAATACCCCGACCCTGATCTTGAACTTGTCCTGTTCCTTTGCAAACGCAGTCAAGGCCTTTGCCACCGCAGCCTGGTCCGAGTAGCTCAGGATTATGGCTGTCGGGCCTTTGAGGTGGCTTTCTATCTTCTCGATGCCTGTCCCTTTGGATGCAATCCTCGCGAGGGTATTCTTTGCAACCCTGAGCTCTCCAGACACATTCCTGAGGGCGCTCCTCAATTTGTCCAGTTGGGATACTGTCAATCCTCTGTATTCACCGAGAATTGCGGCATTTGCTCTGGAAAACTTCTCCCTAAGCTCAGAAATTTCATCCTCTTTCTTTTTTTTCTCCAATCTTTATCGCCCCCTTTCATTATGGATTACTGTCAAAGACTGGAGAAAATCAGTATAAGAGATACGTGTACAACCGGTCACTTATCCAAACAATTGTCTCGGCAGGCTGGATAGAATCCAATTAAGCTTTATGCGCCTACTGTCTTTGACTATTTAAACTATCTAAACAGGCTACCCAACTGCAAGGGGTCTATCTTTACACCAGGCCCCATTGTGGATGAGACACATATATTTCTTAGATACGTTCCCTTGCTGGTTGCCGGCTTTGCCTTTACCACCGTCTCCATGAGGGCCATCAGGTTATCCTTGAGCTTGTCAGCACCAAAAGAAACCTTGCCTATTGGAACATGGAGGTTTCCAGTCTTGTCTACCCTGAATTCGACCCTTCCAGCCTTAACATCGACAACTGCCTTACCCACATCGAATGTCACGGTACCAACTTTAGGATTAGGCATAAGGCCTCTCGGCCCCAGAACCTTACCGAGCTTGCTGACTGCTCCCATCATATCAGGAGTAGCAATGGCACAGTCAAAATCCAGCCAGCCTCCGGCTATCTTTGCTATAAGATCGTCACTGCCCGCCTCATCGGCGCCTGCGTCCCTTGCCTCTTTTTCCTTCTCACCCTTGGCAAATACAACAACCTTGACTGTCTTGCCAATGCCGTGAGGAAGAGAGACCGTCCCGCGGACCATCTGTTCTGCATGTTTTGGGTCAACCCCAAGCCTCACAGCCACGTCTACGGTTTCATCAAACTTGGTATAAGAAACCTCCACCACCTTCTTTAAGGCATCAGCAACTATATGCTTATCAAACTCTCCTACCTTTTTCTTTGCTTCCATGTACTTCTTTCCAATCTTTGCCATTTTTTTCCCCTTTATAAACAAATTGTATAGACGCCCTGGCGGAATGTCTCTACCCTCAAATTATCCTTCTATCTCAATACCCATATTTCTCGCCGTACCCTCTATTGTCCTTATCGCACCTGCCAGGTCGACCGCATTGAGGTCAGGCATCTTGGTCTTGGCTATCTGGGCCACCTGGGCCTTTGTGACCCTCCCGACTTTCTGTTTATTGGGCTCCTTGGAGCCCTTCGCTATCCCTGCCGCCTTCAATAATAGTATCGGCGCAGGCGGGGTCTTCATGATAAAAGAGAAGGAACGGTCTGAATAAACGGTAATTACAACAGGGATAACCATTCCATCCTGCCCCTGGGTCTGTGCATTAAATGCCTTGCAGAACTCCATGATATTTACCCCGTGCTGACCAAGCGCAGGACCAACTGGCGGAGAGGGGTTTGCCTTCCCTGCCGGTAACTGAAGTTTCACATAAGCCTGAATTTTCTTTGCCATTTAACTCTCCTTGTTTTATCGTAAGCTTTGAGCTTTGAGCTGTGAGTCGTGAGTAGTAAACCTTAACAGCTTACAGTTCACGGCTTGCGACTCTTGATATTCTTATCCTTTTTCAACCTGTATGAACTCCAATTCCACAGGGGTAGACCTGCCAAAGATACTGACCATAACTCGGAGCCTGCCTTTATCAGGTTTTACCTCTTCAACCTCTCCGGTGAAGTTGGTAAATGGACCGTCGATAACCCTCACCAATTCCCCAACCTCGAACATCACCTTGGGCTTTGGTTTGGCCCGGCCTTCAGCCATCTGGTGTGTTATCTTGGCCACCTCCTCTTCGGATATTGGTGGCGGCTGGGTCAACCCCCCGACAAACCCGGTCACTTTAGGAATGGACTTTACGAGGTGCCAGGCCTCGTCATTAAGCTCCATCTTTACCAATATATAACCTGGGAAAAATTTCCTTGTGGTGGTCTTTCTCTCTCCCTTCACAAGTTCAACAACTTTCTCAGAAGGGACGATTACCTCCGAAACAAGGTTTTCCTTTCCCAGAGTTTTTACCTTCTCGTCTAAGACTTGCTTTACCTTATTTTCAAATCCCGAGTATGTGTGAACAACATACCACTGCTGCGACATTTTGACTCCTGTATAATTTTTATAATGGAACCATTCCTATATTCGCTGGCCGATACCCTGCAGTCTGTTATAATTTGCAGGCCTCTCGCCAAGTTCCCAATGTCCCAACCATGATTTCAGACAGGCAGAGCCTGATCCTTGCTCTATAACTGCCAGCTTGGAACAAAACCGCAGCTGGTCGTTATTTTATAATCAACTTTATCGATTGTGAAAGTCCGAGATCCACAAGCCCCAGGAATACGGATAAGATTATGACTGTAATAATCACCACCCAGGTTGCTGCTATTGTGTCCTTTTTAGTTGGCCAGGTGACCCTCTTGAGCTCCGCAACAACTTCTTTAAAATAATCCCTGGCCTTGTCTACGTATTCCATATATACCCCGCAACCATCTAAGTTAAGCTAAGTTAAGTTATAAATTGACGAACTAATGAAAAGGCCCGACACATCTCTCTTTATCCGATTGCCAGTTTCATCCCATAATCCATTGGCAGGCCAGGAGGGACTCGAACCCCCAGCACTCGGTTTTGGAGACCGACGCTCTACCATTAGAGCTACTGGCCTGTACATTGTAGGGGCGTATAGCAATACGCCCCTACCGCTATTTTGTTTCCTTATGAACAGTGTGAGCCCTGCAATGGGAACAGAATTTCTTAAACTCCAGTTTGTCAGGAGTCGTTTTTTTGTTCTTTGTTGTAGAATAATTCTTCCTCTTGCACGTGGTACATCCAAGGCTAACTATATCTCTCATTTCCATCTCCTTTAATATTAGGTAGAGACGCCCCGGCTGGGCGTCTCTACATTATTCTATCACCTCACTGATGGCGCCGGCGCCCACAGTCCTGCCGCCTTCCC
>CAKKSC010000003.1 GCA_919902985.1 Desulfuromonadales bacterium
ACAACATAAACCTTTGAGAGCTTGTTGTTACTATAGTTTTAATGTGTTTGACCTGCAGAGGTTGCCGTTTCATATTTATCTTTCCCTTTTTTTCTGCTATTATCTCATTCCATGGAAAAATCCAGGTATATCGTCATAGAGGGCCCCATAGGTGTCGGCAAGACCACTCTTGTAAACCTTCTGATCGAGGAGTTTGGCGGAAGGACCATTCTGGAGGATGTAGAAGGGAACCCATTCCTTCCCGGCTTCTACAGGGACAGGGATAGATACGCCTTTCAGACCCAGCTCTTCTTCCTCCTATCCAGGTACAGACAGCAGTCGGAGATAAACCAGCAGGAACTGTTCGGCCAGACCACTGTTTCCGATTACCTGTTTGCAAAGGACAGGATATTTGCGGGCATTACCCTTGATGAAAACGAGCTTCTCCTTTATGACCAGGTCTATCAGCTCCTTGATGCGAGGGTCCCAAAACCTGACCTTGTCATTTACCTTCAGGCAGAGCCGGAGGTGGTTATGGAGAGGATCAGGAGACGGGGAAAGAGTTATGAAAAATCTATTTCACAGGCGTATATCACAGACCTTATACATGCCTATAACGACTTTTTCTTCCATTTCAGTGAGACACCTTTGCTGGTCATAAATACCTCCCAGATAGACTTTGTCAAGAGGGGTGGGGATTTCAGCGAACTTGTAAAGGCAATAAAAAGAATGAAAAAGGGAACTCAGTATTTCTCCCCGATGGGAACTGGTGAATGATGATGGATAAAAAAATCACGGTTCTTGATATGCAGAAAATGAAAGACGAAGGGCGGAATATAACGATGCTTACCGCCTACGACTATCCCTTTGCCAGGATACTTGATTCAGCAGGGGTCGATATCCTTCTTGTCGGAGATTCATCAGGTTCCGTGGTCGCCGGTCATGAAAATACCCTCCCTGTTACAATGGATGAGGTTATATACCATACAAGGGCAGTTGCCAGAGGCAGGAAAAAGGCCCTTCTGGTGTCTGACATGCCATTTATGTCCTATCAGGTCAGCATTCCTGACGCAAGATTTAACGCAGGTCGGTTTTTAAAGGAAGGCAGGGCCGAGGCTGTAAAGATTGAGGGCGGTTCTCAGATGAAGGATACGATAAAGGCCTTGGTTGATATAGATATTCCGGTGATGGGGCATATAGGCCTTACTCCCCAATCTATCCACAGGATGGGTGGGTACAGAATACAGGGGAGAAAAGAGGGACAGGCCGAGGCTTTGATGGCAGATGCCCTGGCAGTTCAGGAAGCTGGAGCCTTTGCAGTCGTCCTTGAAGGGATTCCTTCAACGGTGGCGGAGAGGATAACAAGGGAGCTGCGTATTCCGACAATAGGGATAGGGGCCGGGCCCCATTGCTCAGGGCAGGTTCTGGTGATTCATGACCTCCTTGGTCTTTCAGGGAGGAAACTGAAATTTATAAGGCAGTATGTGGATATTGAAAAGGTTATATCTGAGGCAGTAGGACGTTATCTTGAAGATGTGAGGAGCGGGGACTTTCCTTCGGAGGAGGAGAGCTTTTAGGGGTATAACTACTAAACTCAGCAGTCCTCCTGGCGTGGGGTGTGCCGATTTTGCGCAGACCGTTAAAGGAAGACAATCCGCTGGAGTGATTAATTATGTGTATCTCAGTTGTTTCAATATTTTATCGTATTCCGAATGAGTACCGATCCAGAACCAGA
>CAKKSC010000004.1 GCA_919902985.1 Desulfuromonadales bacterium
GCGGGATTTTGAGTCCCGTGCGTCTACCTGTTTCACCACTCCGGCACAGGGTTAAAAGATTAGCTAAAGACAGCCTTCATGTCAAGGTATTTCCACCCTCTCTGCATGGTCCAGCCCGCCTCCGAGAAAGCGGAGTCCGACACTTACAAACCTTTCCGGTGTGTCCGTGACATAAAAGGTCCTTTTGCCAATCTGGGACAGTCTCCTTAGCAATCCTTCTTTACTCAAGACCCGCCTGACCTCCAGGGCCGTCTCTTCACCCGAGTCTATGAGCCTGACATCGGTACCCATAACAGAAGCAATGGAGCTCTTTAAAAGTGGGTAGTGTGTGCATCCCAGAACAAGGGTGTCAACCCCTTTCATATCCTCAAGATACCTGCTTGTGGCAGATCTGGCCACATCATTGTCAGTCCACCCTTCCTCTGCCAAAGGCACAAATAATGGGCAGGGCTTGCTTATCACCTCAATTTCCGGAGCCAGGGCCTTGATGGCCTTTTCATAAGCGCCGCTCTTTATGGTACCTTCTGTGCCTATGACCCCTACCTTCTTTGTCTGTGTCGTAGCCACAGCCTTCCTTGCCCCGGGTTCAATAACTCCTATGATCGGGAGACTATGCTTTTCTCTCAAAGCAGGGAGGGCAACGGCAGATGCGGTGTTGCAGGCTACTACAAGCAGTTTTATCCCCTTGGTAACGAGGAAATCGCTGATCTCAAGGGAGTATCTGGTAACCGTCTCTGCCGACTTGGTCCCATAAGGGACCCTCGCAGTGTCGCCGAGATAGATAGTATCCTCGTGGGGGAAAAGCCTTATTATCTCCTTCAGGACGGTCAGCCCGCCTATCCCTGAATCAAATACACCTATGGCCTTATTTATGCTCATGAACTCCAATCCCAGCTCGTTTATTATAGAACCAGATGATCGCTATTGCTGCGAGAGCCCCGGCAGAGTCTATCATTACATCCAGCGGCCTCCCTTCTCTGTTGGAAGTGAAAACCTGATGGAACTCGTCCAGTGATGCATATATAAAAGAAAACAAAACGGCAATTAGAGCAGTCTTTATATTCCAGCCGCGTAAACGTTTATTTATCGCACGATACCAGAGCAATCCCAGGAACGCATACTCCGTTATATGGGCTGACTTTCTGACCAGGTAATGGATAAGATCAAAGACCTGCTCAGAAAAAGACCTGCCTAAGACTGCCCTCAATATCGGTTCAATAATGCTGCCTGTATTGTCATTTGAAAAACTGTCTGTGGAAAATAATATTATTATAGCCATCCAGACAAAGAGGGGCAGCCAAAAGCTTACCTGTGACAATCTGTCATTTCCAGAGGTTTTCAAAATAGCTTCTTCATGCACCTTACAGCCTGCTTCGTCCTATGTTCATTTTCCACCAGGGCAAAACGGACAAACTCATCACCCATCTCTCCAAAGCCGACACCAGGAGAGACAGAGACCTTGGCCTTTGTGAGAAGGAGTTTTGAGAATTCAAGGGAGCCCAGTTTTTTGTACTGCTCAGGGATCTTTGCCCATAGAAACATAGTTGCCTTGGGCTTTTCCACTTCCCACCCTATCTTGTTCAGGCCGTCGCAAAGGACATTTCTTCTTGATTCATAGGTCTTTCTTATCTCCTCAACACAGTCCTGGGGGCCGTTAAGGGCAAGAATGGAGGCGATCTGGATCGGCTGGAACATACCGTAATCGAGATAGCTCTTAATCCTGGTTAATGCATATATAAGCTTCTGGTTGCCGACGGCAAACCCCACTCTCCATCCAGGCATATTGTAGCTTTTGGAAAGGGTGAAGAACTCGACCCCAATATCCTTGGCTCCTGGGACCTGCAGAAAAGAGGGCGCCTTGTATCCATCAAAAACTATATCTGCGTATGCAAGGTCGTGGACAACTATCATCTTATGCTCTTTGGCAAAATCAACCACCCTTGCAAAGAAATCCAGGTCAACAACCGCTGTTGTGGGATTATGGGGGAAGCAGAGGATAAGCATCTTAGGGAGCGGCCATGAGTCCTTGGTCGCCTTAAGGAGAGAGTCAAAAAACTCATCTGTATTATGAGACAGCGGGATGCTCCTCACATCCGCTCCTGCAATAACAACTGAGTAAGTATGTATGGAATACGTCGGATTCGGGACAAGGACCACGTCCCCTCTGTCAAGGGTTGCAAGGGCAAGATGGGAAAGCCCTTCCTTCGACCCTATGGTTGCTATTGCCTCTGTCTCCGGGTCTATATCTACATCGTAGTTCCTCTTGTACCAGTCGGCAATGGCGCCCCGGAGCTTTGGTATCCCCTTGGATGCAGAATACCTGTGGTTCTTCGGGTTGTGTACCGCCTCTATGAGCTTTTCAACGATGTGAGGAGGGGTCGGCATATCAGGGTTTCCCATGCCGAAGTCTATTATATCCTCCCCTGCCCTTCTCGCCTTGATCTTTAGATCAGTTACAATGTTGAATACATACGGCGGCAGTCTCTTGATCCTTGGGAAATCCATCTCCATATCTAATTATCCTTCCTTTTAATTACTTTCCTTATATCTTCCGCATTAAACGAACTTCTTACAAGCGGCGCTGAGGCAACATGGAGGAAGCCCTTCTTTCTCGCAATATCTCCATACTCTGCAAAGAGATCTTCTTCAATATACTCAACAACAGGGAGGTTCTGCCTGGAGGGCCTCAGGTACTGGCCAATGGTAAGGACATCGCATCCAACTGTCCTGAGATCATCCATGACGCCCAGAATCTCTTCCCTCTTCTCTCCCAGACCCAGCATGATCCCTGACTTGGTAACAATCCTGGGTTCCAGGCTCTTCATGCCTTTTAGTATTTTCAGGGACCTCTCATAATTAGCCTGAGGCCTCACCATTGGATAAAGCCTCGGGACTGTCTCCATATTATGATTGAAGATATCCGGTCTTTCCCTGGCAATCGGCTCCAGAAGTGCAACGTCACCCTTAAAATCAGGGGTCAAGACTTCTATTGAGGCTTCTGGAATCGCATTTCTCAACTCTTTAATTGTAGACCCGAAATGCCCTGCCCCTCCATCGCAAAGGTCGTCCCTTGTTACAGAGGTTATCACAACATGCCTGAGACCAAGCTGTTTCGATACACGGGCAACCTTCACAGGCTCTTCAATGTCAAGGATTTTTGGGGCTCCGGGAGTTACATTGCAGAAACCGCAGTTTCTGGTGCAGACATCTCCCATAATCATGAATGTTGCGGTCGGCTTGGAAAAACACTCGCCTATATTGGGGCAACTGGCCTCTTCACAAACGGTATGAAGCCCTTCCCGCCTCATGACCTCTTTCATCTTATGAATGGATCCTCTGGTTCCGATCTTCCTCTTTGCCCATTTGGGTAGCCTCAGATTGCCGTCAGAGCGATATTCCATTGATTCATTCTACTCAATTTGCCGCCCAGCGTCAAACCTTTTTTCTTGGCCTGTTAAACTGCTTTGACAACATATAACATGGGGTGTTAATATGCAGCTTCATTTATTTTTACCCCACCCTCACCTTAATCCTCTCCCTGAAGGAGAGGAAGGCAGAATATTATCCCTCAAATGAGCGGATTAAATTGAATTCCCTCCCTTTCAAGGGGAGGGTCAGGGTGGGGATGGGGTAGATATGCCTGTTATTGCCATAGAAACAGCCACCATGGCCGGAAGCGTCGCGATTGTTGATAACACAAGGGTGATCTCCGAGATTACCCTTAATATCAGGGCGACCCACTCCGAGAAGCTGATGGCTGCCATTGACCGCCTTCTCGGCGACTCAGGTCTTGCCATTGATGATATGGACGGAGTAGCCGTATCAATCGGGCCGGGCTCGTTTACCGGCTTGAGGATAGGCCTGAGCGCAGCCAAGGGGCTTTCTTACGCTTCAGGCAAGCCGCTCATGGGCATACCGACGCTGGACGCCATGGCCCTTAATATGACTTTTTCAACTTATCTTATCTGCCCGATCCAGGATGCAAGGAAGGGAGAGGTTTATACTGCCCTTTACAGACCAGGCGATAAATCACCGGAAAAAATAACAGATGACATCGCCGTTAACCCTGACAACCTTGCAGGGATGATAACCGAAAAAACCGTATTTCTCGGGGACGGAGTAAACAGATACAGGGAACTGTTAATGGCAAAACTTGGGGAGCTATATAATGAAGTCCCCATCCCCTTACAACTGCCGAGGGCATCTAACATAGCCATGCTTGCATTGAAGAGACTGGAAAAGGGCGATGCCGATGACCCGTTTACAGTGGTGCCCAGGTATATCAGAAAATCGGAGGCGGAGATAAGGTGGAAAGAGAAATGATTCACCCTCACTTCGTTCGGAATGACACCCCTCCTCGTTCTTAGTAATTGACTTTATATGTGCACTTTGTTAACCTTCCCAAGAAGGGGGTGTTATGATCCAGACAGTAGAAGCCGTTTATGAAAATGGAGTCTTTAAGCCGCTTAAAAAGATAAAACTCCCGGAGCACGAATGTTTTAAGCTTAACATTATTCCGATAGAAGAGGGTGATAAAGAGATTAAGCAAATCGTTGAAAAACAGAAAAAAGCCCTGAAAAAACTTATTGGTATCGGAAAAAGCGGTCTTACCGACGTCAGCGAAAACCATGACAAGTACCTTTACAAAAAGGACTGACTGTTGATCAAAAGCTATAAAGATTACATCTTTGTTGACACAAGCGCCTGGTACGCCTTATTCGACAAAGATGACAACAACCATGCACAGGCAAATCATTTCTACGAAAACAACATATTCCCGCTTGTGACCACCGACTACATCCTTGACGAGGCCCTGACCCTGACAAAAAAGCGGCTGGGGCATACCAAAGCCATAGAAATTGGCAAACCCCTATGGAATCAAGAGCTTGCCGATCTTATTCACCTTATAGAAGAAGATAAAGCCACTGCGTGGAGAATATTTCAACGCTATGATGATAAAGGGTTCAGCTTTACAGACTGCACGACCTTTGCAATTATGGAACGGCTTAATATCCCTACAGTTTTTGCCTTTGATGTACATTTCAAGCAGTATCCCAGGCTTGAATCGCTTCCTTGACATAGTGCAGCTCCTTGCAAATGCCGCAGCAAATTCCTGAGACAACCTGCCTAAACTCCCATCTGGGAACTCCCTTGGTGGGAGGGGACTAAGGGGTGGGGAAAAACGCGGTTCCTGATGAAGACTACCAAACTCTCTGAATCGAGTAAGTTGCTCCGATTGTGGTTAAAATCCCTTTTCAATAGGTGACGATTTTTGTCACGCCATACCACTAAAGGGCATTACACATCTCCTTCACATTCAAATACTTCCTTTTATTTCAAGCACTTACAAAATGGCATACCTATTGCTTCACTCTCTGCAAGATTAGCTGATTCAGCAAAGTGAATGATAAATCAAGATAATAAGGAGGTGGGGAAAAGGTTTTTTAAACAGCAACAACTAATACTAAAGTCTAAATAAAAAAAGGAGGAAAACATGTTAACAAAATTTAAAATGAAAAGCGAAAAGGGTTTTACCCTGATTGAGCTCCTGATCGTCGTCGCGATCATCGGTATCCTTGCAG
This sequence comes from Desulfuromonadales bacterium, assembly GCA_919902985.1. Lineage (GTDB taxonomy): Bacteria > Desulfobacterota > JAENJC01 > JAENJC01 > JAENJC01 > JAENJC01. The sequence continues at coordinate 5,583 of CAKKSC010000004.1, forward strand.
CAATTGCAATTCCGCAATTCGCGGCGTACAGGATCAGGGGCTACAATGCGGCGGCAAACAGCGACCTGAGGAATGCCAAGACTGCTCTTGAGGCGTCTTTTGCAGACAATCAAGTGTATCCAGCAACTCTATAAGATTAACTGCTATTTAAAAGGAGGTATAACATGTTAAAGAAAACACTATTACTTACACTCGTATTAACTATACTTGCTGGAAATGCTTTCGCCCTAACTGCTGCAACTGCGGAACTCAATACGGATGCGACTGGTGATTACACCATACCGGGATTTAAGCCGTCAAAGAGCGTATATGTTGTATATCAAACAGATACAACATTCGTGGTTTATGCTATCGCGACAAAGCATACATCCGGGGATAAGATATATGCAACAGACAGCGCCACCACAAAGATGTTCATGAAATCTGGTACTGCAGCCACAGCATTGTCAACTACCGATGCAGGAATAACTATACCAACCGACGCAACGAACTCGTCTCTTAGCGGTTTCACAGCAATGTAATGTAGTTATTGATTTATTTTAACGGAGTGTGCGAAGGCGCACTCCGTTTTTTATTTTCAGATAATGAAGTCAGGTCTCTATGAAGAAAGGAAATAACAAAGGGTTTACTCTGATCGAGCTACTGATAGTTGTGGCAATCATTGGTATCTTAGCAGCTATTGCAATACCACAGTTTGCAGCGTACACAGGCAGCGAGGTTATAATGCCGCCGCCGTCAGCGATTTAAAACACTTAAAAAACTCTCTTGAAGCATATTATACGGAAAACCAGTTCTATCCGTAAGATGTCACCGGTTTGTTCTTGTAAAAGTCTCTTGCTAAAGTTGACAAGGATGCGCTAAACGGCCTTACTCCTCCATTTGCAGATGTCCACTTTGAAACAGGCCGCATATATTTCATTCAAAACAAATTAGACATGGCAATCAGGAAATTTAATGTAACCCTACGACTAAATACAGGTCATAAAGAGGCAAGGTATTATTTGGCCAGGACATATCTGTTGCAGAGAGAGTATCGGCTGGCGAGTGATGAGTTCAAGATATTGCGTAGCAACTCTTTGTAGTTGTGCAAAAGGGTGACATAAAAATAGGTAGAACTTGACGAATATATCTGTTAACTGTATAATTAAAAGCGATATTAAATGTGGAGGTTTAGGGTATGATTACAGTTAGCGAAGATACAACTATTATAGGCGTGGCAGAGCTAAGAACAGACATAGGAACTATTCTTAAAGAGATTGAGAAACACAGCGTCATTGTGACAAAAAGGAATAAGCCTGTTGGGGTATTTCTAAACTATGATGAATACGAAAAAATGAAAAATGCCGTTGAAGAACTTGAGGACAACCATCTCGGAGCTATAGCCAAAATACGTAGCGAAAGAAAAGGTAAAAAAGTAATTTCTTTAGAAGAGGCTGAAAGAAGGGTAGGAATCCGATAATGTTCAATGTAATCATTGACGAGCTGGTCTTCACGGAAGATTTTAAAGAAATTGCAAAAAGTGATCAGCAAAAGATATTGAAAACCATTAGAAAGAAGCTGACTACCGAGCCGGAGCTTTACGGAAAGCCTTTAAGAAACGAATTAAAAGGATTCTGGAAACTGAAGGTTGATAAATGCAGAGTTGTTTACAGCATTGATAAGGGCAAAATAGAGGTTTATGTAGTAACAGTTGGATTTAGAAGAGATGAAGAGGCTTATAAGACAGCCACTAAAAGAATCCACAAGTATCCATCAGTCCGCTAATATTACATCCCCTTCAACGGGAGGGCCAGTAGCAAGAGGAATCGGGTCTACACTCTTGCAGATGTCCACTATAACCGGTTGGCGAGTGACGAGTTCAAGATATTGCGTCGCAACTCTTTGTAGCTGTGCGAAAATGAGCTATTCGAAGGGTAATTGAGTTTCATTTGGGGTCTAACCAGCCTTGCCATCCAGAAGCTCTAACATCTTACTTATGTCCCAGACGGGATAAACATTGACACCGCTTCTGGATTGAACTTCATTTCCTCCATAGATCAACCCGCTGCCCCACGGCAGATCAGGCACAACCTTTGTGAAGCTCTTTATTCCCTTGAAATAATCAGGGGTAACAGTTGCTCCCATCTTGATCTCCACAGGGAAGATATCAGGTCCGACCTCAATAAGCAGGTCCACCTCATTTCCTTTGCTGTCGCGGTAAAAGTTCAGATTGCTTCTCTTCCCCTGATTGAACCTGAATTTGAGGGTCTCCATTACTGCCAGATTTTCAAAAAGGTTTCCCCTCAAGGGGTCTCTGCTTACGTGCAATTCGTTTTCAAGTCCCAACAGGTAGCTTGCAAGGCCTACATCGTAGAAGTAGAGTTTTGGAGACTTGATAAGGCGTTTTGAAAAATTCCTGAACCATGGCCGCAAAATAAAAATGATGTAGCTTGCCTCAAGGAGCGTAATCCATGTTCGAGCAGTTGTGTGGGATATCCCAACATCATTGGCAAGGCTCTGCAAGTTTAGTATCTGCCCGATCCGTCCGGCGCAAAGCTTTACGAACTTCTCAAAAATAGCGAGGTCCTTTATGGCAATAAGCTGCCTTATATCCCGCTCCACGTATGTTTCGAAATAATCTCCCATGGCCAGGGTCGGATTTAAATCATGGTCGTAAATTCTCGGATAAAAGCCGGTAAGTATAAATTTGTCGATTGATGTAATCGGATGACTATCCTTTAGTTCTGAGATGCTCAGGGGTAACAGCTTGAGCAGGGCGGTCCGTCCTGCAAGGGACTGATTAATGGTATTCAAGACCTCGAATTGCTGGCTTCCTGTTAGTATGAACATCCCTGGAATCTGATGCTCATCAACAATAGCCTGGATATAAGACAACAAGTGCGGAGTACGCTGAATCTCATCAAGTATAGCGCCGTCAGGATATCCGGCCAGAAAGCCGCGAGGGTCGTCTGTAGCAAACTGCCTCGTGTCCAGGCTTTCCAAATTAACATATTTTTTGTGGGGAAAGGCATGACGGCAAAGGGTAGTCTTTCCGCTCTGTCTCGGCCCTGTGATCGTTACGACCGGATATTGAGTGGCGAGGGTTTTAAGTATTGGCTCAATGTTTCTCTTTATCATGAAATCAATCATAGGCCAAAACAGTGTATTTTGCAAGTTAAATTTTCACATTGCACCTTTTCACCACCAAACACTTCCACACAAGAAGGCGTTCGATTTCCCTGACCTCTGTGTACCACAGATAGTTGGACACCACATATTTTTACTTTGACAATTATCATAAATAATGAGATACTCCTCGAAAATTTCTTGGTAAATTTTCGAGGAGTATCCTGAAATGGATGAAGCCCTTTTTTATGACTGGAATGCGTGGAAGACTGGTAAATTCAGGCTTCCTGTCGGGATTGTAGAACGGGACATACATGCTAAGGCTCTCAGGCACCTGAAGGAAAAGGAGATTCTTGTCCTACTTGGCTTGAGACAGACCGGCAAGAGCACATTGGCCTTCCAACTGATAGACCATCTTCTCAAAGAGAAGGTCTCGTCCGACCGCATCTTCTATTTTTCCTTCGACGACCTTTCCCTCCGTCAGCAGTTATCAGCCTCCCATGCCTCTTTTATGAAGACAGTGGAGAGATACCTCGGTGAAGAGGTGGGAGCCATTAACGAACCGCTCTATCTCTTTATTGACGAGGTCCAGAAGCTTCCTGGATTTGTAGAGTACGTCAAGTCCCTTTACGACCTGAAATATCCTATAAAATGGGTACTTATCGGTTCGGCCTCGCTGGAGCTAAGGGCCCAGGTGAAGGAAAGCCTGGCAGGAAGGGTATTAAACCTTGCAGTCTCCCCCTTTTCGGAACGCGAGATATTTGACGCCTTGGGGTTCGCGCCGCCGGACAAGAAAGAGATATGGAAGCTGTTTTTGACAGGAAACGTCCCGGACAGGAAAAAGCTCATGAAGCTTGAGGCAGGCCTCCTTCCCTACAAGGCAAGGATGCAAAGGGTGTTTGAGGATTGTCTCGTATTCGGGAGTCTGCCGGCAGTTGTCCTGGCTCCTGACGCAACAAAGAAGGCAGAGTTGTTGAAAAGCTACAAAGAGACCTATCTGGACCAAGACATACGCAACCTGGTAAAGGAAGATAAGCTATGGGTATATCAGAGGGTGATGGAGCTTCTGGCAGGCAGGGTCGGAGACCTACTCAACTACTCCAATATCGCCTCAGAACTTGAGGTTACGGTTGATACAATAAAGAGGTACTGCATACTCCTGGAAAAAACCTTTATCCTTAAAAACCTTACGACATATTCAAGGAACGTGAGGAACGAGATACTGAAGACCCCAAAGATCTACTTTACAGACCTCGGCATAAGGAACAGCCTGTTGAGCCTGAACAGTCTCTCCCAGATCGAAAGGCTTGGACAGATGGGGATGGCCCTCGAGAACATGATGCTTGAACGTATGGATACGGCAATAAGGCAGTTGGAAGTGGGAGAGACAAGGCTCCATTACTGGCGAACAAAGACAAAGGAGGAGGTGGACATCGTAGTAGAGACGCCTGAACATCTTTTGCCTGTTGAGGTCAAGAGCGACAGACGTGTCCAGGGAAAGCACCTGAAAGGGCTTCGCTCCTTCCTTGAAAAAGAGAAGGAACAGGTCGGTATCCTTGTTGGCAGGTTTGATACGGCCGATATCTTGGAAGATGCGAAAAACCGGATATACCTGATGCCATACTGGATGCTGTAGATACTATTATCGGAGCAAAAAATGCCGACGGCGCAAACGACGCAAAAAAAGATAAACCCTGCCTATATTGCAGCACTGCTGTTTTTAGGGGTTGTGGCACTATATTACCCTTCCCTCCTTGAAATATTTTTCAAGCCCAGCGTATTCAACATTGACGACAGCAACCTGATGGATTTCATCCTTAACTATGAATTGAAAATGAATGAGATATTCAGTGCAAGAGGTTCAGGAAAGTATTTCAGGCCTGTATTGGAGCTCAGCAACTTGATTGACCAGCGGATTTGGGGAGCAGACCCCTTTGGGTTCCGCATGACTAATCTGTTGCTTCATTCCGCGAACGTAATCCTTGTCTATCTTACTATACGGTTGATATTAAAATCATATAACCGCTCCGAGGGGATTTCCATTCTATCTGCCGTTATCTTCGCAGTTCACCCAATGGCAGTTGAATCTGTGGCATGGATCTCCGGGAGGACAGACCCACTTGCCACCATGTGGGGGTTGTTGGCATTATTCCTCTATTTTTCAGGTAGAGTAAATAGCAGGTGGTATCTCTTACCTTTATCCCTTTTCTGTATCTTCGCCTCAGCCATGTCAAAGGAGGTGGGATTTGCGGTACCAATCATTATCGCTTCATGGGAGGTTGCTTACTCCCGCCTCTTCCGGCAAGACAGGAACAGGAAACAGATACTTATGCTTATCATCTCAATGGCAGTTATCCCTGCATATTTCTTATTCAGGAGCAGCTTTTTTAATGCCGGAGATATGGGAACCAGACTTATAAAGAGCGGTATCTTGTCAGACATCCCTTTATCTATTTCGTCAATCCTGGCATCCTTCGGCTTTTACATGAAAAAGTTCATTTACCCATTTCCATTAGAGTTTGTAATAGAAACCATAAATATCCCTATCTATGCCCTTCTTGGCTTTATTGTCATCCTATTTCTTTGCATCTCCTTTTTTTCAGATAGTTTGAAGAGATACGGCTTTTTCCTTTTGTGGGCCGTTGTTGGAACGGCCCCGGCTGCCATGATATCGTTTACCGATGTAGCCTGGACTAAATGGGCGGAACGGTATCTTTATTTTTCCCTTGTTCCCCTGAGCGTAATGACCTCAATGGCATATTTTGAGCTTACCGATAAACTGGGTTATGAAAAAAAACGGACCGCTTCGATTGTTGGGATCTGCGTACTTTTGTCCCTTGCCCTTGCGACCTACCACAGGAGCAGATTATGGAACGATAATCTCAGCTTCTGGAGTGACGCTTACAGCAAGAACCCCAACTCAATAAATGTAGCGGTCTCGTATGCCAATTTACTGGTCCAAAAAAAGAAGATCGATGAGGCCGGCAAGGTACTTGAACATGCAATGGGCCTGAAAGGCCCGAAACACCAGGTTTTATATAGTCTGGGTCATATCAGCCGGAACAGGGAAGATTTTGAAAAGGCAGAAGGGTATTATAAAAAGACACTGGTCGAAGCAAGGGCTGACAGTCGGTTTGTGTTGGAGGGGGCGAGATTCAAAAGCAGGATATTATTGTCTATAGGTGAGCTTAAGATCGCGGCATCAGGTAGAATTGATGATGACGAACAGAGAAAGAATTTATATCTCGAGGGTATCAACTATTTTGAACAGGCATATAAAGAAAACCCGGACGCTTTTCTGCTATACAGGATAGCAAAGGAGTATATGAGCATAGGAGAGAAGGAAAAGGCTATAGCTTATTTCAAACAGTACAGGGACGTTTCAGGTGATAGTATATACAGGCAAGCGGCAGAGAAGTTGATACGGAAACTGGAGTGAATCATCTTGCGTACTACAGGGTATTTGAGTATTATGTAATTCATATTCCTTGGACCGTCAAAAGAGGTGGATCTGATAAATGGCGCTGATTGAAATAGATTCCTTAACCAAGACATTTAAAAAAGATTTCAGCAGGAAAGAGGTTTATGCCTTAAAGTCCCTTACCCTCAAGGTTGACGAGGGAGAGGTCTTTGGCTTTCTCGGACCCAATGGCGCAGGGAAGAGCACTACTATAAAACTCCTCCTTAATCTCATACGTCAGACTTCCGGTACGATTTCAATAAACGGGAAAGATGTCTCGGATAAGGAGGTACGCCGGTTGATAGGGTATCTCCCTGAGAACCCTTATTTTTACGACCACCTTTCGGCCAAAGAACTTCTCTGGTTCGGCGGGAAGAGTTGCGATATGGATGCTCAAGCTATCAGGGAACGGACTGAAGCCTTGTTGGGTGAGTTGGAGTTAATGGCGGCCATGAACAGGCCCCTCAGGTCTTATTCAAAAGGCATGGTTCAGAGGGCAGGGCTTGCCCTTGCCCTGATCCATGACCCGAAGATTCTGATCCTTGATGAGCCTATGAGCGGACTCGACCCCATGGGACGCAGGAAGGTGTTTGAACTGATCCTGAGACTTAAAAGCCAGGGGAAGACGATATTTTTCAGTTCCCATATCCTGCATGACATAGAAAGACTGTGCGACAAGGCCGCAATACTCATAAACGGAAGCTTGAAGCGGTTAATAAACGTAAAGACCGAACTCCCGGCAGGGAAGACCCTCGAAGATGTCTTTTTTGAAGAGGTAGCAACGGCAGGAGGTTTGAGAGAGTGAACGGGATATGGGGGTTGGCGTATATAACTTTTAAGGAAGGGATAATGAACAGGGCCATATTCGGCATATTCATCATGGTCGTGTTGATGCTGGCCGCCGTTGTGACCCTGACCAATCTTTTCATGAGGGACATAGTGAAGGTGGCGGCAGACCTGAGCCTTGCTACCATCTCTTTTTCGGGCCTGCTGATGACCCTCTTTATCGGGACGAATCTTCTGGCAAAGGATATTGATAAGAGGACCATCTACATGGTCATTTCGAGGCCAGTTTCGAGGGCCCAATACCTGATAGGAAAGTTCTTAGGTCTCTTTCTACTGGTAACGGCAGCCGTTCTCTTCCTTGGTTTTGTATCTTCCTTGCCGGTTTATTTTGCAGGCCTCGGTTATCAGAATCCCCAATCTATCTTCAAGTGGCATGTCTACTTTACTGCCATCCTCTTTATCGCAATGAAGCTCACCCTGATTGCCTCGGTTATTATATTCTTTTCCTCCATTACATCCACATCATTCATAACCCTGGTTTTGACAATAGCAGCGTACCTGATCGGTTCAACCAATGAAGTTGTAAAGGGGATTATGGATGCGAAGATAGAGGGGGTGACCATTTCACCTATTATGGGAGGGGTAATCAAATTTGTCTATTACGTCTTCCCTAACCTGTCGGCATTTGATCTGAAGATCCAGGCTGCCCACGGCATTCCAATCCCTTTTGGATACCTCCTTTGGGTATCTGCTTACTGGCTGGTTTACATGGCAATTATGATTGCAGCTGGCGCTCTGATAATACGACGCAGGGAGTTCCCATGAGAGCCGGCAGGGGAACGCTGATTATCTTAATCTTCCTTATCGCCAGCTATGCCCTTATCTTCCCATCCTTTGAAAAGGCCAGGAAAGATATAAGACTGGGGGAGGTCAAGGGATTTAATCTTCCGCCTCTTGTTGTCAAGTTTATGGCCTTTGAATTCAAGTCTATAGCGGCTGACCTGCACTATGTGCGAGCCTCCCAGTTTTATGGTGGGCGCGTGGACCGGCTGGCTGAGGCAACAAGAGACGATTGGGCCTGGTTGTATACTAATCTATGGCTTGCAACCGAACTCGATCCGTACTTCCAGGACCCCTATTATCTGGGGAACGCATTCCTTACATGGGACGCAGGTCTTTATGTCCAGGCAAACAAGCTGCTGCAAAAAGGAATGGATGCAAGGACGTGGGACTGGACGCTTCCTTTTTACATAGGTTTTAACAAGTTCTACTTCCTTAACGAAAACAAAGAGGCTGCCGATTATCTCCTCAAGGCGTATGAGAGGCCCGGTGCAATACCCTACCTCCCAAATCTCGCAGCAAGGCTTTACCAGCGTGAAGGAAGGACGGAGGCAGCGCTTGCCTTTCTTGTAAATTTCTGGGAAAACGAACGGGATCAGAAACAGAAGAAGGCTTATGAAATAAGGATAGACGCCTTTAGAAAGATCCTTTCCCTTGAAAAGGCAGCGGCCCTATACAAGGAAAGGAATGGAAAACAGCCTGAAAAACTGGAAGAGCTTGTAAAGGCAGGGCTAATAAAAGAGATTCCTCAAGACCCTTATGGCGGGACCTTTTACATAAGAGGCGACGGTGTTATTGAGACTACAAGTAAGCTTGCCAATGTTGCCCCGAAAAAATAAGATGTATAAAACATACATAAAACTTCTTCGTCCTTCCCAGTGGATTAAAAACCTGCTTCTCCTCTTTCCACCATTTTTTGCCGGCAGGATGTTGACTATTTCGTTCTCAGAAAAGATAGTTCCGGCTATGCTCGCTTTTTGTCTTGCAGCAAGTTGCAGCTATATAATAAACGATATTAAGGATCTCGAAGCCGATAGAAATCATGCTGCAAAGAAGAACCGCGCTATAGCAAATGGCGATATAGCTGTCTTAACAGCGATATGCATTGCTGTTGCACTTTTCGTGTCCGCTATTATCATCTCCGCACGGGTTTCATCGCAGTTCTGGCTTTATATAACTGCATATTTGTTAATTTCCATTTCATATACAGTTTTCTTTAAAGACTTGGTTATTTTAGACATATTTATAATTTCCTCAGGCTTTCTCGTCAGGGTCCTGGCCGGTGGAGAGGCGTTCGGCGTCCCGGTATCCAACTGGCTTTTTATGACAGTCTTCATGGTATCCCTTTTTCTTGCATCCGGGAAAAGGATGGGAGAGTTGGTTTTTCTTGGCGATGAGGCCCACAACCATAGAAAGAGCCTTTCCTCATATTCAACGAATTATCTTGAAGGAATCTTGTGGTTTTCGGCCTCATCGGCCCTTGTCATGTATTCACTATATACCCTTGAACACAGAAGCAGATTGTTCTACACTGTTCCTCTCGCTGCCTTCGGCCTTCTCAGGTATATCTACATTGCCAAAGAGGGAAAGGGTGACCCAACGGAAGTGTTGTTAGGGGACAGGCAGGTGATGATTGTGGGAATTGTGTGGTTTTTAGTCATATGTATCGTTACATACACATAGGTTAACATATTGAATTTAATAACTGAAATATCTTGACATAGAATTGCCGGCAATGTACGCTTGATGTGTACCTTTTATTAAAAAGGAGAAGTTATGCGCGAAGTAAATGTAACTGAACTACGAAGTCATCTGCCCGCCTACCTGGGACAGGTCCAGACAGGTGAAGAGCTGGTGGTTACATCACACGGGAAAGCAATTGCCCGCATCGTGCCGAGTCGGGACATTAGTGATGCTGCCAGAAAACAACTAAAGGCCCTGCGCAATAAAAGTTATGTGGGCGACGTCATCTCTCCGGTTGGCGAGTTATGGGAAGCAGAAAAATGATCATTCTCGACACCTGTGCACTGATATTCGATGCCTTAGCCCCTGAAAAGCTCAGCAGCAAGGCGTTAAGGGCAGTTGAAAATGGGGAGAAACAGGACATACTCGCCTGCAGCGATATCTCTCTGTGGGAAATCTCAATGCTGATAAAAAAGAAACGTCTTGATCCTGGAACAGATACAATTTCTTTTCTCAATCTGGTCCTGTCGGCAAGAAAAATCAAGGTATTGCCTATCACTCCTGAGATTGCCTATATTTCGTCGTCTCACAAGGCATTTGTCCATCATGATCCCGCCGACCGCCTGATTGCTGCCACCACTCTTCACTACAAAGGCGCTCTCATTACCTGTGATGGTCTATTGGGCAATATCAAGGAGCTCCATACGATATGGTGATATGATCTCAAACAATCTGCGTATGGCAAGGATTGTCATAACTACCACTACTATATTATGGATAATCAAAAAATCATATATACACCAGAAGGTCAAAAAGCAGAAAGCGATAGCGGGCTTTTCCTGATAAGCCGTCAGATGTTGCGCGAATTGGCTTCTGCAAGATGGCTTGTCTGGATGTTATTCCTCAGGGATTTCAGTGCAAGGTATCGTCAGTCAGCTTTGGGGATAGTCTGGGCAATCCTGACCCCGTTGATAACGGTTGGCTTGTTTGTAGGAATGAGTCATTCAGGGATACTGATGATTCAGGATGTAAATATCCCTTATCCCTTATACGCAATTATCGGTCTTACTATCTGGAATCTATTTACTGTTGGGTTGACAGCCTGCGCCTCCTCTCTTGTAAATGCCGGGTCGATGGTAGTGAAAATTAATTTCCCGAAGGTTGCACTGGTACTGGCTGCATCCTGGCAGGGGATAGTAGAGTTTTTAATAAGACTTTTACTCATTGCTGCTGTTTTCATTTATTACGGCGTAGCCCCGAGCTCGGGAGGGCTTATTTTAGGTTTATTCTGTGTACTCCCACTCTATCTCTTTATGACCGGGATAGGTTTTTTCATGTCCCTTGCAACTGGAGTTATGCGGGATATTCCAAACATACTTAATATAGGCCTGACTGTATTAATGCTGTTGACGCCTATTCTCTATCCAATAACTGGAAATAGTTGGCTCGCAAGGGCCAATGTCTGGAACCCTTTTAACTATCTTGTTAATGTCCCCAGGGATTTAATTATAAAAGGGCAGACCGAGATGACAAATGGATTTGTCTTGGCTTCGATATTATCTGCAATAGCTTTTTATGCAGGGTGGAAGCTGTTCTATCTTGCCCAAACAAAGATTGCTGAAAGAATATAATGAGCGATACTGTTATCAAAGTTGATGGTGTTTCTAAGAAATACTGCCGTTCCCTGAAACACACGATGCTGTATGGGGTCGCAGACCTCTCTAAAAGCTTTCTTGGACTTGACCAGCAGACCGAAAGGCTTAGGGATGGTGAGTTCTGGGCGGTAAACGATGTAAGCTTTGAAGTAAAACAAGGAGAGTCCCTGGGGTTGATCGGCCTCAACGGCTCAGGGAAGTCAACGCTGCTTAAAATGCTTAACGGCATTATGATGCCGGATAAGGGAATGATCGAGATCTCAGGCAGAGTAGGGGCATTAATAGAGGTTGGAGCGGGGTTCCATCCGATGCTTACCGGCAGGGAAAATATATACATCAACGGTGCAATTCTTGGGATGTCCAAGAAGGAGATAGGCAATAAGTTTGATGAAATAGTTGATTTCGCGGGGATTGAGGACTTTATTGATTCTCCTGTAAAGCACTACAGCTCCGGGATGTATGTTCGTCTCGGGTTTGCTATCGCGGCCCATGCCGAACTTGATATACTATTGGTGGATGAGGTGTTGGCGGTTGGGGATGCTGACTTTCAGCTTAAATGTTTAACTAAAATAGAAGGCTTTAGGAGAAGAGGAAAAAACGTTGTGATAGTTTCGCACGATGTTCTTGTTATCAATAAGTTATGCAGTAAGGTTGTCTTGTTGGATCATGGGACTGTTGTTTGCGATAGCAATACGAGTGAGACCGTAGGTAAGTATTTTGATATCTCGGCTGAAAAAGCTGCAAGTAAAACATACAAAGATATAGGCGATGTCCCTGATATCTATAATCAAATATCCAAAAAAATATATTTTACAAGCGTCAAGCTATGCGACGATTCAGGGAAAGAAACAGAAATTTTCAATGTTGGACAGACAATCTTTGTAAAGGCTTCGTTAACGAAAGATGTAAAGATTGAGAATGCTGTATTCGGAGGAATAATTTACAGCGAGGATGGTATTTACTTAGGTGGGTTTAATTCCCTTTCAATGAATGGCTCCCTGAGCAGTTGTGAAAAGTCATGCAATATCGAATACAAAATCAGCAGTAACCTTTTAAAGGGCGTCTATTTTCTCACGTTGGCGATACACGATGAGACAGGAAAAATTGTTTATGACTACCACGATAGGAGATACAGATTTATTGTAAAGGCTGACGTTAATTCTCTGCCATATAGCGGGTATTTCAAAATACCTTGTACCTGTCAGTATGAATCTGTTCAGAGGCTTGCAAAATAATGATTGCACTGGTCAATCCACCTAACCCTCCGGGCAGGGTTTCAAACAAAGATATGATGGGCGGCTTCGGTCAGTGTTACCCTGCGGAATGCGATGTGAAGGTCCCACCTATTGACGTACCCTACATAGCCTCAGTTCTCCGTGACAGCAAAGTGGAATTCAAAGTCATAGACTGTCTTGGGAGTAACTTGTCCTTGGAAGAGCTTATTCAAATGTTAAATGGAATCGAGTTGGATTTTGTGTTTATAAGAACTTCAACCCCGACGTTCTTATGGGATAGCGAGGTTTCTCGAAAGTTAAAGGAAGTAATAAAAGCTAAAATTGTTTTTTTTGGGCCGCATGTAAATGTGACTACTGATGATGTCATAAGCAACCCTAATATAGACGCAATAATCTTAGGCGAACCTGAATATGCGATCAGGGATATTGCAATACAGGGGTTCTTGGATACACCAGGCATATGGTATAAGGAAGGTGGGAAGACAATTAAGAACGAGCAGCAGGACTATATAGAAGACCTTGATGCACTGCCTTTCCCTGCATGGGATATGTTACCCTATATGGAATATACCATTGGAACCCTCATGCCGGATGTACGCCCCACATTATTTCTACAAACCAGCAGGGGCTGTCCGTTCTCATGCAGCTATTGCCCCTATCCTGTTGCGCAGGGAGATCGGTATCGTAAAAGATCCGCAAAAAACGTCATAGACGAGATCGCCTACCTAATAAGAAACTTCAATGTTAAAAATATAGTGATTCGTGACGCGGAGTTCACCCTTGATAGACAGCGGGTAGAAGATATCTGTGCGGGCTTATTAAAAGCTGGTCACAATATCTCGTGGAGATGTGAAACAAGGGTAGACACGCTTGATGAGGCATTGCTTGATCTGATGCACAAAGCTGGCTGTACAGGAATCAACATGGGGATAGAGAGCAGAAGTGAGAAGGTCTGCAAGTCCGTCGGCAGGAAGCCCCTTGACGTAAATGATACAAAAAAAATTGTAAAGAAGTGTAAGGAGTTAGGTATACATACCTTCTGCTTTTTTATAATCGGACTGCCAGGGGACGACGTGGTTACGTTTCTGGATACCTTAAATTACGCCATTGACTTAAAAGCGGATATTTCCCAGTTTACTGTGGCCACGCCGTATCTTGGCACAGGCATGTACGAGTGGGCTTTTAACAATAACTACATTGAAACATTTGATATTAATAAAATTACAGGGTTCGAGGTTATGATGCGCAATGAGAACCTAAGCTCAGAGCAGATAATGTTGATGAGAAGCCAAGCGCAAAGACTGGTGGACCTCATCCGCAGCGGTAGTCTTATGGGAGCCGGAGAAATATTAGACGAAGACAGATCTCCAATCTCTTTTCTTATGAAGTATTATTTCCAGAAATTCTATGTTAAAGGGATAAGACGCATTGTCATTTATGGAACCAGAGGGTTGTCAATTCCGCACGTTAAGAAAATAGGTTTTGAGGTAATTGCCGTTGTTGACGCTAAGCATGAAGGAAAAATCATTGACGGGATGACCGTGCTGAATCCGGAGTGTATTAAGTTCATAAAGCCAGAGGCCATACTTTTATCCCCTTACAAGAGCAGTGTTTCTTTTAAAAATATTGTAGATAATGAGACTGTCATTGTGGAAGTGTTTAGTGGACTCAAGAGGATTATTATCCGCATGATGAGGGAACGGCACAAGAAAGGACTCCCATAATTTTTATGAAAAAAATTCTTGTCACAGGGCCAAGCGGCTATGTCGGTAAAGCTTTTATTGAGGCATACGGTAAGAAATACTCACTCAGGTTATTTGGCAGAAACCCAATAGATGGCTATGATTTTGTAGTCGGCGATGTCAAAAACCTTGACAAGTGTGTAGCTGCTGCATGTGGAGTCGATATAATATTGCACATGGCTGCGGCTACGACCAGCAAAAAGGGGGTGTCAGACAGGGATTATATTGAGACCAATATCGTAGGAACCATAAACATTCTTGAGGCAGCAGCAAGGAACAAGGTTAACAAAGTCGTATATTGCAGCTCCGTCTGTGCGGTAGGTTTCAGGGCCACCCCCAAGCTTATTATGGAGACCGACACGCCTGACCCTTCTGATGGCATTTATGGATACAGCAAATATATCGGAGAAAAGCTTTGCGAAGGATATTCGGAAAAATATGGAATCAATATAATATGCTTGCGCCTTGGTATGGTATTCCCGCTCCATGAATTTCAGGTGCCTTCAAATATGCATAATCGATACTGGCTTGGTTCGGTCCATGTAGATGATGTACTTGAGGCCATCAGGCTTTCGATAGACGATGAAAAAATACGATTTGATGTATTCCATGTGGCATCTGGAAGCCCACATTCCAAATTCGACATTTCTAAGGCAAGGAACATCCTTGGGTATAACCCTAAGAATAAATTAGAAGAGTACATACATCTTAAAGCCTCCAAGGCAGGTTTCTTTACAAGGATTCTGGCAAGATTAAGATTCCTTTTACAACTAAAGGATTAATATTATGAAGATACTTCTTATAAACCCTCCCGGTTGGCAGAAAGGCAGCACAAACCTTGGCCTCTGTTATTTGGCAGGAAGCCTGCTAGTCGGCAAGCATGAAGTTGTTATATTTGATGTAAATGCAACTGACGACCCTCCTGATAAGATTGCAGAAAAGGCGAAGCAATATGCGCCTGATGTAATAGGTTTTTCTTTAAAGACTGCGACCGCAAAAGCAGCTTTTCTTATATCCAGAGCGATTAAAAGCTCCTATGAAAAGGCGATTCATGTGGTAGGCGGACCCCATGTGACACTTGCCTATGATGAGGTCTTGAGAGAAAACCCAGAAATAGAATACGCCTTCCTGGGCGAATCAGAGATATCTTTTATTGATTTTATTAATATGGTTGAAGGAGGGCGAACCCCTACAACTATAGCTGGGATAGCCTACAGAGATAACGGGAAGATCGTTGCTACCGAACGCAAATATATTGAGGATATTGACTCTTTGCCTTTTGCTAATCTTGAAGTCATTGAGAACTTCAGTTTTAACAATTTCCGTTACCCTCTTTTAACCAGCAGAGGGTGCCCATATCCTTGTACATACTGCTGCGTTGGCATCGTCAGCAGCAAAAAATGGCGCTCAAGGACGCCCGAAAATATCATCGCTGAACTTAAGAATGCCAAAGATAAGTACGGAATAGACAAGTTCGAAATACTTGACGATAACTTCACTTTAAAAGTTGAGAGGGCTAAGGAGTTCTGCCGATTGCTTATGAAAAGCGGACTCACCTTGAGCTGGTATTGCCATAACGGAATCCGTGCGGATAAGATAGACCTTGAGCTCGCTAAGCTTATGAAGGCTTCTGGATGTACTAGCGTTGCTCTTGGTGTTGAATCTGGCGATGAAAGGATATTTGACAGTATCAAAAAAGGGGAAAAGCTTGAAGCAATCATAAATGCGGCAAAGGTTATTAAACAGGCAGGAATGAGGACCGTCGGCTATTTCATAATTGGCCTCCCAGGAGATAGTCTCGAAGGCATTAAAAAGACGATTAAGTTCCAGCAGGAACTAGGCCTCGACGATTTTACCTATGGTATCCTGAACCCGTATCCCTATACCGAGGTCTATGAGACTGTGAAGCGAGAAGGGAAGATGCTCATGGACATAAAGGACTCCTCTCACTTCGCCTCGTCTCTTACTATTCCATTTGAGATGCCGGGTTTCTCCAAAAATGAAATGGAGAAGGCTTATTATCTTGCGAAGAATCAGAAAATCTCAATGGTCATTGAAGGCTATGAAGCTAAATATGGCAAAAAGCCAGAACGTATCCTTTACATCGACTTCTTCTCCTCATCGATGTTTGTTGACCAACTGAACAGAACCCTGAACAAGTTCGAATTAGATGTTTTTACTGCCCAGTGGCACTGTGATAATTATTTGGCTAACAAAACATCGTTCAAAATTGTAAATCTGTATGTATACGTAGATACACCTTACACAATCAACAGGATAATTAAATTTCTTAAAATGTTTAGGATTTTTAGGTGTAGAGATTACAGTATGATTTTTTATAATATTGAGACCCCGAAATTGCCATTGCCAGTATTGCTACTTATGGTGAGACCAAGAAAGTTTTACTTCGAATTTCAGGATGGTGGCAAGATATTAACTCTGTTTGACAAAGAGATCAGGCAGTTTATTTATGACAAAGCAGTGAGCTTTACGCGACGCTTGCCTATAGTTGTTCTCTCGATAGCCACAAACCTACTGTTTAGAGCAGTTGCTGTCGGTTTCGGATTTTTCCTTTACTTAAAAAGAGGTGGGAAAAGGGTGGATTTTACTAACCAGGGACCTAAGTTGATAAATCTAAATGATAAGGAGGGAGCGTGAAAGTCCTCCATCTCTGTGATCATTACCGTCCGATAGGTGGGGCTGAAAAACTTCTGTTTGATACGTTGGAAACACTCGAAAAAAGTGCTGGTGTACAAAACGTAGTAGTTACCCATAATTTCCCTGAAAACAAGACAAGCGGCAACAGGAAGGAGTATATCGTTCCAGACCTCGATATCCAGCCGTTTTCCTGGAATTGCCTCGATTACATCTTGAGAAGCATTAGGGCAAAAAAGGTTCTTGGGAGGATTATTGATGAGGAGCGTCCTGACGTAATACATATCCATAATATGCAAAACCCCTTTGTCATATCGGAAGCTGTAAAAAAAACAGCCACGGTACGCTCAGTTCATGACCCACGGCTCTATTGCTTCAACAGCTGGCGCATCTTGCGCAAAAGCAAAGAGACATGCCACTATCCTATGGGATATAAATGCCTTACTGAAGGATGCCTCTGGCCCGATCTCCTCATGTTTACCTTTGACGGCAGGGCCGCCGTCCCCAGGTACTTTTCGTACCTAATCCACATGAAGGTAGATAAGCTCATTGTTGAGAGCGAAGCAATGAAGGCCTGCGTCCTTCAAAATGGCTACAGGGAGGAGCAGATCGCTTTCCTACCAAACTTTACAAGGACATATGACTTTGACGAAGTTATGCAGAGGAGTAGGGATCTTGACAGGCCTGAAGAGAATAGCATCCTCTTCGTAGGACGCGCGTCATTTGAGAAAGGGATAGATTATCTTCTGGAAGCCGTTGCCCTCTTGAAAATACCATTTAAACTTTGTCTGGTGACAGGTGGACCGGCGATGTCTGAGGTGTACGACAGGGTGAAAAAACTGGGACTCTCGGACAGGGTAGAAATTCCCGGCATCCAATCATATGAGAAAACAAGAGACTATTATGCTATGGCTGATGTAGTGGTGGTCCCATCTGTTTGGATAGAGTCGTTCTGCCTGGTGGGCATAGAAGCTATGGCTAACGCCAAGCCGGTTGTGGCTTTCCGTACTGGAGGCATCCCAGACTGGTTGGTCGACGGCGTTACCGGACGGTTGGCAGAATGCAGGAACGCTGCCGACTTAGCTGAAAAGATAGAATTTGTGCTTAAAGATAAGGAAAAGGCGAAGTCTCTTGGGATTAATGGTTATAATCGAGTAATGGAGAAATTTTCAAAAGACATTTATATCCCCAGACTTATCAATATTTACGATAGTGCCGTAGAAAATAGAAAGATCCGTAACGACACAAGATAAAAAATGAAACCTGTACATTTAATCAGATTTATCGCAAATATTGCGGTAAGGATAATAAAGCCGCTTTTTGGACGGAACCAAATAGTAATGGCTTTTTTCCAGGGAGTAAATGATCGTCTGACCCTCATAACAATCGCAATTTTTCATGGAGATGTTTTGCGATCCATAAGGACTGCGAAAGACTTTGAAGGTAAATTTGGAGTAAATGTTGTAGGGTATGTGACTGCTGAGAGCGGTGTTGGAGAGGGTACAAGGGCTAACATAAGGGCTATTGAAAAAACGGGAACACCATTTAGCTTAAACAGCATCTCCAGTCCTTCAAGGAAGGGTGACGACACATACAAAAACCTGATACAGGAAAGTAACCCCTATCTTTTTAATTTGATACATTCTAACCCTGACAGTTTCCCTCTTTTTTTGCAGGAAAAAGGCATAGACTATCTTGCAGGCAAATATAATATCGGCTTCTGGTGCTGGGAGTTATCAAATTTGCCGAAGGAATGGCGTTATTGTTTTCAGTATCTAAACGAGATATGGGTCGCAAGCAATTTCTGTAAAGAGTCTATATCGAGTATCTCGCCCATTCCTGTTATAAAGATTCCCCCCTCCATTGCTGTTGAAAAGATAAAAGATGTTGATAGATCATACTTCCGGTTAAAGGAAGGGAGTTTTATCTTTCTTTTTATGTTTGATTTCTTGAGCTACTTTGAGAGAAAAAATCCAATGGCCGCTATAAAGGCATTCAAATCCGCTTTCTCCCCACTGGACGATGTACAGCTTGTTCTGAAATGTTCTAATTCTGAATGGTGTCCGGAGACCAGGGATAGAATGGTTGAAGAGGCGAAGGGACTCAATGTAAGGTTTATTGATGGATATCTTGGCAAAGATGAAATTAACGCATTGATGTCCCTGAGCGACTGCTATATATCTTTACATCGGTCTGAGGGATTTGGACTCCCACTTGCTGAAGCGATGTATTTAAAGAAACCTGTTATAGCAACCGGATATTCAAGCAATATAGAGTTTATGAATGAAAATAACGGCTTTCTTGTAAAGTACAGGCTTGTGGAAATTGAAAAAGATATAGGTCCTTATAAAAGGGGAAATGTATGGGCGGAACCTGATGTCGAACACGCCGCAGAACTTATGCGGCTGGTTTTTGAGAAAAGGGATATGGCAAGAAGCATAGGCGAAATTGCTTCGGAAGATATTAAACGGGAATTAAGTCCCGAAGCTACTGGCAAAATGATATTAAACCGTCTTGAGAGTCTTGTAAAAGAACGCCATTTGAATTTATTAAAATAGGGCCTTTTTAAGTTGATCACAGGGGATTGAGAATTGAGAGCAAGCAGATTGGGCAGAAGCTGATATGAAGATAGGTATAATTAATAAAAGGAATAAATTTGTATTAGATAGTGTGCGGCGCGAGAGATATTTTTTTTATAACTTTGTAATAACAAACAATGAATTATCTATTCTAAAAATATTTAATTCGACCTTTTCTACGCCTGCACGATATATTTGGGAAATTTATCGCAGGTTATCCCTCATGAGTAACCCTAATTCCGATGATAGTTTTTTTGTATTTAATCCACTATATGAAATATACCCAAATCACATAAATATTATCCTAAGCGAGATTGATAAAATCTACGGTTCAGACCATGCAATAGTTTTTAGTGACCGGATTGGACGACCTATCGGATATTACTTCCCAAGATCATTATTACCGTCTGAGGAAAGATATCTGACATTGCTTTCTACTGTGGATAGCCGCAAGGACAATGAATTTTTAAGCATGTTTTTTCTTTGTCCCACGGAGGTTATTGCGATAACATCGCTTTCTTTGTATGCATCTAAGCATAATGATTTCTATTACGACTCTGACTATCACAATGTTCTTAAATGGATTACTGAGTCAGCGATTGGTGCGCTGTCGAAGCGTCTTGGGATTGCATCCAATGATTTCGGAGCAATAGCTCCTAATGAAAAAAATGTGATACGAAGACTAAGAGACTCAATCCCTTTCACAGCTATCATGCCTTATCATGCAGGGGATGTACTTTTTTTCGGAATTGCAACGAAATATATTGATACTCATATAACAAAAGTAGCTGTCAGTAGAATATATATCGATATTCTAAGTGACATGGCTTCAGAGTTGACCTCTATTTCGTTGGATTCCTATCCACCTTCCCGATATGCAAAAAATATTACCGAAACAGAATATTTTTATGAGATAGTAAGTGAAATTCCTCAAGACAGCTTTTACTATTACTGCAGGACTTTAAGGAAATACTCTTTATCGAAATTCTATCTTATTGATCAATTTGCTTTTGTATTAGGTGCTTCTTTTGTTAATGAAGGGGATCTTATCAGTAAAACGAAGCATCAACCAATGCAATATAAGCCTCCGGCAGATATTGGGCCTTTCAGGATATTACTTCATTTCGGTGGTGGTTGGCCTCTAAAAGTATATCCGGCTGAACTTCAAAACAGGCTTATAAATCTCTTATCAGAAAGAGGATATCATCTAACTATATTATTAGATAGCAATATGA
This sequence comes from Desulfuromonadales bacterium, assembly GCA_919902985.1. Classification (GTDB taxonomy): domain Bacteria; phylum Desulfobacterota; class JAENJC01; order JAENJC01; family JAENJC01; genus JAENJC01. The sequence continues at coordinate 26,558 of CAKKSC010000004.1, forward strand.
AGTTGGATGAATTCAATTGTGTTAAATTCGAAAACGTGCATCAACTTCGAAATTTATTAGAATCCAGCCACATCCTCATTGGGATGGATTCCTTCCCCTGCCATTTTGCTGCTAATGTTATTGGGCTTCCTACGATATGTCTATTTGCTAATACACGGCCTGTTAATGCAGATGCCCGATTGTCAAGGACACACATCTTTTTAGAGAATGAGCTGGATTGCAGCCCCTGTGCTGGCGTGGATAGATGTCCTTTGAATAATAAAAGAGAGTGTAAAAATTTTGTTAGTCCCGAAAAGGTCTTTAGTGCTGTGAGGGACATGCTTCATATTCTGTATCCAAACAAATAGTCAGGAGAACGGAATGAGCAGGAAAATTGCATATTGTACTATAGGGAGTGCTAGTGACCTATCAAGGATAGAGGTACTTGAAGAGTCGCTTGAAAGCTATAACCATAATGCAGAACTCCATATATTATTAACTGAGTACCCTGATATATGTAAAGATATCTACAAAAAAACCGGCCGTACTTTATATTCACCTCAAGACATTGGTTGCAGTGATTGGCTTCAGATGGCTTTTTGTTACGATATGATCGAGTACAGTCATGCACTGAAACCTTTTTTTATAGAAAAACTGATTCAGGATGGATATGAATCTGTATTCTATTTAAATCCAGACATTGAGATATTATGCTCACTGGGTCAAGTGGAAAGTTTGATTCCTATATTTGATATAGTTTTAACTCCCTCTCTATGTGTCCCATTGGCGGACGAGAATAAAACGCCTCGATTTGAAGATATTATCCTTGTTGGTCAATGCAGTATTGATTATATAGGTGTATCTAGTAGCCAAGATGCAAGAGGGTTGCTTAAATGGTGGCAGGACGTTTGTATTGAGAAACGCTTCTTTTTCCATGACCATTGGTACTATGTCGATCACTTGGGGGCAGAAGTCTTATCGTCACTTGTCGAGAAAGTATATGTGTTGAGCGACCACTCTTATAATATGTCGTATTGGAATAACTATCAGCAAAAAATCGAATATGAAGGCGGTAAATGGATTACAGAGAGCGGTGAGCTTAAACTGTTCCATTTCAGTGGGTTCTCTAAAGATGAGTTCACACAAGTTTCTCTGTATCAAGATAGAATTCATGGATATAGCAGCAGTGATCTCTATACACTAGTTTCACAATATTTAGAGAAGTTAAATAAAGCACAGTGGTCTGTATTTGTTGAGACTCCTTACTCATTTGCAAGATACTCGAATGGTGAGACGATATCTCAGGAAGACCGAAAGCTCTTTTCATTAATGAACACTATTGAAAGAAGAGAAATTTCTAACCCTTTCGAAAATCGGGATTTTATTAAGTCTATTTTTGAAGTTAATGGTTCCCATCAGGCAGGGAAATTATTTTTTAAAATGAAGAGCCTTTTGTTAAATGTTAATCTTTGTTATGAAAAGTATTTTAGTGAGAATGTGTTGCTTAACCAATATATTAATACCAGTAGGTACAAAGGTTTTACTACGGCTAATAAGTATGCTCTGCGTTACCTTATTCGAAAAATATACGGTGAGAGGGCTTTAAAATTAAAAGTAAAGCGTTAGTTCTGTTTGATTGATTTTTCCAAAGATACCTTTTGAATAGTCAGATATGGCCTTCAAGTAAGCTGAAATCAGATCAAACCGGTTTTGAAAAACCCATTTTACTGATAATGTCAGGCCAACCAGGCCTATGACGGAATAAAAAGTCCACAATGTGACCGAGTCGGGGGCATATCTGTTCATAAATATCAGTTTGTTTCTTATCAGATAATATATATGATATGGTTTCCATCCTCCATCCGTTGACCTTTCTTTGTGATAAATAATTGTTAAAGGGTCTACTACCATCTTTATCCCGGCCTTAAAGGCTTTCACGCAATAATCGGTATCCTCATTATAAAGAAAGTAGGATTCGTCCAGAACTCCTATTTTCCCGAATACTTCCCTTTTTATCAGCATCATACATCCTGTTACAAAGTCGACCTCGAACGGTTTCTTAGCGATTTTACGATCCGGCCTCCCTTTTCCTGGATGATATGCGCCGCCCCTCATCCAGCTCATCTTGCCGCCAAGATACCAGATGCGGCCGTCGGAGTGATGAAGTATCTTGCATCCTGTTATCCCCGCATCTTCTTCCATGGTAGTTTTGATTAAGCTGGAGAGGAAATCCTCAGTTACAACAGTGTCATTATTGAGGAGGAGGAGATATTCTGCATCATTAGCCAGGGCATATCTGATGCCTACGTTATTGCCGCCGGCGAAGCCCAGGTTTGCCTCTGTTTGCAGGATCGTTAACCTTTCCTTGTCTTTGGACCATTCGGACAACTTGTCGTACGATTCATTCTCTGAATGGTTTTCGACAACAACTGTTCTGAAGTTCCCATAATTGTTTCTCTGGAGGCTTTCGAGGCATTCGACGGTATCTTGCCAGTTTTTCCAGTTGACGATGATGATAAATACAGAGGGTGACATATCTGATTGGGGGTTAGTAACTATTATAATATTCAGAGTAGCATTTGATATTAACTATTGTCAATAAGAGAACTTTTGCGTAACATGCTTTGATATGAGGTTTAAGGTCTTAATGTTGAAAAAGCTCGATTCCATGCTGGGTCCGGTTGTTGTTAGCCTTCTCAGAGTATTTACCCTTCCTGTATCTAAAATATTGGAGAGGCCATGTTCTATCCTCCTCATCCGCCCCGGCGGTATCGGTGACGCTGTCCTGCTTATTCCCGCAATAAGTGCTATCAAGAATAAATACCCAGATGCTCAAATCGATCTCCTTGTCGAAAAGCGTAATTGCGGCGTATTTTCTCTCTGCCCGGAGGTCAGAGATATATATCTGTACGACAGGCCTAATGAACTCTGGAAGGTCATTCGGAATGGGTACGATGTCGTCATTGATACAGAGCAGTGGCACAGGATGTCTGCTGGGACGTAACATAGGGTCACATCTTCAAATGTCATTTATTTTTGTTTTCTCCCTTGACATAAGGACAAAACGCATATATATTTTCCCTCTAAAGAGGGACAAATGAAAAACGATATATTTAAGCGCCTTATTGTGGATTTTCAGGAAAAGGAGTTGTCCAATGTTATTGATCGGGAGATATCTATTCCATTGGACATCAGCAAGATTATATCACTTGTAGGTGTGAGGAGATGCGGCAAGACCCACATCCTTTATTCACTGATAAACAGCTTGAGAAAGAATTTGGACAGGCGCAATATCGTCTATATCAACCTTGAGGACGACAGGGTATTCCCTCTACAATCAGGCGATCTCGCCACTTTCCTTGATGCCTATTACGAACTCTATCCCGCTAAGAAAAATGAGACCGTTTACTTCTTTTTTGACGAAATACAAAATGCGCCCCATTGGGAAAAGTTCGTCAGAAGGTTGTATGATACCGAGAACTGCCGGGTCTATATTACAGGCTCATCGGCCAAGCTGCTGAGCAAGGAGATCGCTACAGCCTTGCGGGGCAGGACCCTGACATATGAGATATTTCCTCTCTCCTTCAGGGAGTTCCTGAAGTTCAAGGGGATATCGGTCAACCTGCACTCATCCGGTTCTACGGCAAATATCAAAAATGCCCTTGCCGAGTATGTGCTAAAGGGCGGCTTCCCTGAAACTGTCGGCCTTTCCGAGGACATCTTTATCAGAACGCTTCAGGAATACTTAGACCTTATCATGTATCGCGACGTGGTCGAAAGGTATAATGTAACGAACACCTTTCTCCTTAAATTTCTGTTTAAGTATTGTTTCGCCAACTTCTCAACGGCGATAAGTTTCAATAAACTTTATAATGACTTCCGGTCACAGGGTTTGCAGTTGTCGAAGAACACGGTATATGAGTACATTTCTTATCTTGAGGATGCCTATGCCCTCTTTACCGTTCCCATATACTCATCTTCCATCAGGGAGGGTATGAGAAACCCCAAGAAGTTATACAGCGTGGACACAGGGTTTAAGCGAGTGGTTGATATGCCCCTGGCAAACGATATAGGCAGGGTTTATGAGAATATCGTGTTTCTTCAACTCAGGAGGAGCGTTAGAGATATCTTTTACTTTAAAGGGAAACAGGAAGTAGATTTCTATTATGTGAAAGCGGGGGTGAAGCATCTCGTCAACGTATGTTATGACCCTGGGAAGCCCGCGACCAGGCAGAGAGAAGTAAAGGGCCTTATTGAGGCAATGAAATTCCTGAACCTTTCCGAAGGATATATTATCACTTCCGAACTTGAGGAGGAGATACAGGAGGAAGGGAAGACTGTCCGCCTCCTGCCTCTATGGAAGTGGCTGCTGTCGGAAGTTAAATAATGGGATGCTCAGGAAGGCAAGGGGAATTGTCTGAGGCAAAGGACTTAGGATGGCGGGAATGATAAATATACTTAAGCATTTTGATATGCTGCTCGGCAATATTTCACCATATTTTAAAACCTTGACATGCTTGATATGATATTATATGATTTAAGCATATCATATAAGAGGAGGATTGAGCCGGTATGGTTAGAAAAACTGTTTTAATGGACGAGGAGATGGTTCAGCAGTTGTCAATATTGTCGAAAAAGGAGGACAGGGACTTCTCCGGCAGTCTGCGTCATGCACTTAGGATCGGACTCCTGGCTATCCAAAACCCTGAACTGACTGCAGAGGAAATAGAAGACATCTTAGAGGCCAAGGTTGAGCTTGAAACTGGTATGGTTAGGGAACTAAGCCTTGAAAATATATGAAACGTCGAAATTTAAAAAGTTAAGAGAAAAGCTGAGAAGCGCCGTGGAAAGGGAAGCTCTGGGAAAAGCCATACTTGATATTATCAAAGACCCGTTCGACAGTAAAAAGCTTAAGGGTGAATTTAAAAACCTTAGACGGCATAAATACAGTGTTCACGGCCACGAACAACGGCTTATTTTCAAGGTTGAAGGGGATGTGATTTATCTCCTTTCTTTCGGGCCGCGTGAAGGTATTTATAAATAAGAAAAAGAGAAGGGGCAATAAAGAGATGGGGCTTTGGGGTGACATCTTCATCAATCATTTCACAATTGACAACAGTGGGCATGATAGATAGTATCGTTTCGTGAATACAACAATACCAATACTTAAGAGATTAGACAATCTACTTGGCCCACATCTCATACATGCTTCATATCTCTTTATAAAACCAAAACACAATCCAGCCCGTCATCCTTCTCGTTTCCTCCTCATCCGCCCAGGAGGCATCGGAGATGCTGTTCTCCTTCTCCCTGCGATAAAGGCCATCAAGGGAAAATATCCCGATGCCCGGATAGATGTTCTTGCTGAAAAGCGGAACTGCGGCGTATTTTCTCTTTGTCCTGAGATCAGAAATGTGTTCCTTTACGACAGGCCAAAGGAACTCTGGAAGGTCATTCGGAATGGGTACGATGTCGTCATTGATACAGAGCAGTGGCACAGGATGTCTGCTGTGGTTGCAAGGTTAACAAAGGCTCCCATCTCGATAGGTTATTCTACAAATGAACGTAGGAAGCTTTTTACCCATCAAATCCCCTATTCCCATGACGATTACGAGGCAGAGAGTTTTCTTCATCTTATAGAGCCGATTGCGGGGCAGTCTGTTTTTAAGACTGATAAGCCCTTCCTGTCTGTCCCACCTGAGCTGACGAATAAGGCCAGAGCCTCTTTAGGTTCGTTATCGGGGCTGAAAATTGTTGCCATATTCCCTGGCGGAAGCATTCCTGAGCGACGATGGGGGGCGGAGAGGTTCCATAAGGTGGCAATGGAACTGGCGGGAAAGGGTTACGGGATAGTCGTTATTGGCGGAAAGGACGATATTGCGGATGGGGCTGCTATCTCGGAAGGCATTTCGGGGACCATTAACTTATGCGGCAGACTTTCCCTGCCGGAGACGGCTGCGGTATTAAAGTATGTTTCATTGTTGATAACCGGAGACTCGGGTGTTATGCATATCGCATATGGGCTTGGAACAAATATCCTGGCTCTTTTCGGCCCTGGGATTGAAAGAAAATGGGCACCAAGAGGAAGCAATTGTGCTGTTATCAATAGGGGGCTTGGTTGCAGCCCGTGCACGAACTTTGGTTATACCCCAAAATGCGGGAAACGTGCGGAGTGCATGACTTTGATCACTGTGGAAGAGGTTTACGGGAAAGCTATAGAGTTACTGAAAAGATAGAAAGGATAATGATGACCAGTTTTCCAAAAGGCCCCACAACTTCCTCTTGATATGACAGTGGCTATATGAGATAATTTTTTATCTATGAAGAAGCTGCCTATTATCTGGAGCGCATTGGCACTCCTTCTATTATTTACAGGTCAGTCTCTCGCATCAACCCCTCAGATTGGGCGGATGCGGGTTGCCATATGGCCGGAGTTTGACGACCCTGGCGCCTTGGTCATTTATGACGGCAGGTTCATAGATGACAGCTCTTTCCCCATTGAAACGACCTTCCTTGTCCCGAAAGGCGCTGTAATAAGCGATGCATGCAGTCTCTCGCCAAAAGGACAGCACTTCTGCCAGTTGTTCACACAGAGGAATGCCGGGGATATGGACGAGGTGCTGTTAAAGCTTCCTTACCCCAACTTCTATCTCAGCTTCCATATCAAGCCGTTCAAGGGCGACAACCCTTTGAGAAGGTTCAATTATGTCATAAAGACCAGCCATCCTGTGAGCAAGCTGGAAGTAGACATTCAGAGGCCCCTAAGGGCTGAGAATTTCACCATTAATCCCGAAACCCATGAGAAGGAAGAATTAAAGGGGTTTGAGCATTACCGCTATCTGATTAAAGACGGAGAAGCTGGGATGGTTATCCCCTTTGACATCTCATACAGGAAAGACGACAGCAGGCCGTCCGTGAGCATAAAATACTCGCCCATGAAGGGGGCAAAGACCTGGGGTGAGACCGACTACGCCAAGATTAATGATGTGGCGAGGGAGCTTGCATGCCCCTGCGAGTGCCCGTTGGTCTTGGAGGACTGCAATATGAGTTGCGGCCTTGACTGGAAAGACCAGATAGGGGAGATGCTAAGGGCAGGGAAGACAAAGGATGAGATAATAAAGGCATTCATTGCAAAGTATGGCAATGAATGCAAGATAACGCCGATAATGAGGATACAGGGAAAGTTTTTCCAGTACACAAGAAGGTTTGATACAATGGACTGGGCCCTTTTATGGGGTGGTGTCGCAGTGTCAGCAGGGTCTTTATTTTTAGGCATATATATGGTCGTCAGGAGGTTCCTGAAAAAGAGGACAACGGCTGGAGTGGACGGTTGAGGGCATTTTTCATTGCTTCTTCTATATTTATAGGATTTCTGGCCGCCCTTGCCCTTGCAGCCTTTCTTATCCTCGTAGATACAAGCCCAATGGGAAGGATGGAGTATCTCTTTGAAATTGGCAGGCTGAGTGTATTCCGGTATACCGGCCTCGGCAACATGAGTGACCGGGATGTAAAATTAATATATGAGGGCAGATGCACAAGGAAGTGCCACAGCCGTGATGTTGTAGAGCGTTCCGCCCATAATGTCAGGGAGTGGGAGGAGATTATAGGAAGGATGCGGACCGTAAATAAGGCAAATGTGACAAACAGCGAGGGAACAGTGATTACAACCTATCTCACAAAACGCTATGGGAGCAATATCCCCACCATCCTTACAGCCGAAGGCGGCAAATACCTGAAAAAATATCTTTGGCGGAGCGACTTCGGGGAAAGCGACCTGTATGTAGATATCATATTCACCCCTATGGAGTATTTCAACTTTACAGGAGGGGGCAGCACTCTTGAAGGGTATGATGCCGGTAAATATATACTCTTCAAGGTTTATTTAAACACACATCAGAACAAGCTTGCGCCCTACCCCCTTGAGCGTCTGGCAATACTTAAGACCGGCGAAGGCAAAGAATATAAACCTGAGATGTGGAAGGTGCTTTATGAAAGCGCTGATTATCACCACAGGGAAGGATTATTTGTATTTAAGGGTGTTGGCAACGACGCTACATCCATGTCTCTCTTCCTGATGGATTTACCGGGGCAGAAGGAGAGGATATTTCAGTGGGACCTTCCGATACCGGAAAAATGAATATACTACACAATAAACTAACCACGGAGACACAGAGACACAGAGTAAATATTTTTATGCCTCTTCTCCGTGCCTCCGTGCCTCTGTGGTTAATCATTGTCCTTTTCCTGGGTTGCAGCAAAGAGCCCAGGGGGACGCAGCCAACAATCAAGATTGGGGAAACTGCCCCCCCTTTTTCCCTTGAACTGATAGACGGGAGGACCGTAACGCTTGACACATTCAAGGGGAAGCCCCTGGTATTAATAAATATGGCATCCTGGTGTCCCTGCTCCCACGATAGCGCACCTGTCTTCAAGGAGGTTTATGAAATATACCATCCTAAGGGTGTTGAGTTCCTGATGCTCGGGATACAGGACTCAAAGAAAAAGTTTGAAAAATTTGTGAAGAAGAAGGAGTTCAAATTCCCTGCTGGGTTTGACAAGGGGGATGTTATTTCCAAAACATACGGTGTAAGCGCCCCTCCGACAACATTCTTTATAGACAGTGATGGAAAGGTAGTAAGCGCCTTCTATGGCAAGATAATAGAGAAAGAAAGGCTATCTGCATGGATCGACGAGATAGTTCCCAGGGAGGAGTAATTGATTATAAAGGACGTCGGTTTCCTCATCGCCTTCTGGGGCGGTTTTTCATCCTTTTTTACACTCTGGCAGCTATGCCTGATGCAGATAACGCCATTCTTTCTTGCCTTTGCGGCAGGTCTATATTTGCTGGAAGATAACAGCAATTCCGCAGCCCGCAATCCGCAATCCGCACTTGTCAGCCTTCTCCTGGCATGCGCTGGGTACATTCTCGGTTTCAGCATCGTATTTGCTTTGATGGGAACATCTGGATGGGGAACTGCTTCATACATACTTTACAACATTGATGACTTCAGGACCGCAGCCGCTATCTATATAACAATTATCGCCCTGTTGATGGCGCTTTACAACTTTTATGGAAGCCTCGCCAGCTCTTTAGACAAGCTCAGGATGAACGATGATATAACCTTATTTGACAAACCTATCCTGTTCCGCATCTTATATCTTCCAGCAGGCCTTCTCCTTGGGGCATCCTTTGCCCTGGCCTATTCACCGTGCATCCCGCCTGTTATGTCCGATATAATGAACTTTGCCGGCAAGCCTAACAATGCCCTCAGGGGCTTTCAACTTCTGATTGTATACGGTTTTGGAGTGACTTTGGCATTCTCCATTTCAGGGTCTGCGCTCGCCATTCTGGCTGGTTATTTCACAGAGAGAAGGTCTGTAAAGGTCACTATTGCCTATCTGTCTTCAGGGACCTTGTTCCTCATGGCATTTCTGATATTCACAGACCTGATGATCCGCTATAAGTCGTTTCTGGTGGGGCTGGTCCTCGATTGACAGCAGCATGACCTTTCATATTTTTTCAGTATGTCAACCCAAGACAGTCAATATAGTAGATACTACCTTCTTGATCTCTTCCTCTGTCAATTCCGGAAATATCGGAAGGGAAAGTACCTCCTGAGATACCTTCTCCGTTATTGGGAGGGAAAGCCCCTGGTAATCTTTTTTATAGACATCCTGCTTGTGCAGAGGCACTGGATAGTATATGGCTGAGGCAATACCCTCTTTAGCAAGGGCCTCTATTATCCTGTCCCTGCTACTGGTCTTCACTGTGTACTGATGGTAAACGTGCATTCCGTTACCATCTTCGAAAGGCGGAGTTACGCCGGTCCCTTCGAGCATCTTTGAATAGAGGTGGGCGTTCCTGTTCCTCAGTTCATTAAATCTCTTCATCCTCTTAAGCTTGACCCTCAGTATGGCGGCCTGGATCTCATCCAGCCTTGAGTTGTATCCTATTACGGAATGATAGTAACGGACCTTGCTTCCGTGGTTCCTGAGCATCTTCACCTTCTCCGCCAGTTCAGGATCGTTTGTAGTCACCATCCCGCCGTCGCCATAGCAGCCAAGGTTCTTGCTCGGGAAGAAGGAGTAGCAGCCGAATTCGCCGAAGCTGCCCGTCATCTTACCCTTGTAATCCCCACCGAAAGACTGGGCGCAGTCCTCTATGACCTTCAGCTTATGCTTCTTCGCTATGGCCATTATGGGGTCCATGTCAGCGGCCTGGCCGTAGAGATGTACAGGGATGATCGCCTTCATCCTTGAGACGCCATGGGCGACTATGTATTCCTCCATCTTCTTTGGGTCTATATTGAAGGTCCTTGGGTCTATGTCAACAAACACCGGCTTTGCACCTACATAGCTGATCGCCTCTGCTGTTGCAATGAAGGTAAAGGGCGTTGTTATGACCTCATCCCCCTTTCCAATTCCGCTGGCAAGAAGGGCCAGGTGCAGAGCTTCGGTGCCGTTGGCCAGGCTTACGGCATGCTTGACGCCAAGGAATGCGGCTGCCTCCTCCTCGAATCTCTGTACGTTGGGGCCGAGAATAAATTGGGTTGCCTCCAGCGCATTGAGAACCGCTTCATCTATCTCGCTCTTGATTTCGTGGTACTGCCTCTTCAGATCAACCATGGGTATCTGCATAATCTCTCCTCGTGTTAAACTGCCACTATCGTAACGCCGTTTCTGTCAGCCTCTTTTATCACATCCTCCATATCAACCACAAATGTCTTTTCCGCCTCTATGGCAAGAACCTTACCGTTAGCATCTTTGATAGAGGTTAAAGTATTCATTCCAATTGTGGGGATATCAAACCTCAGGTCCTGGTCAGGTTTTGCAACCTTGACGACTACAATGCCGCCTCTTCCCAGTGCCCCTCCCCTCTTTATCGCCTCGTCAGTACCCTCAATAGCCTCTACAGCCATTACTGCCTTATCTTTAATAATAACCGTTTGACCTATGTCAAGTCCAGCTATCCCTTTTGCCATCTCCATCCCAAACTCTATATCCGCCATCTCTTCCCTGGTTGGCTTTCTCTTAGTAAGTATGCCGGGGCCAGGCATCATCTCCTCAAGGAATATGGTCTGCTCAATGACATCGATCCCCTCTTTTTTAAGCTCATCAACTATGGCCAGCATTATGGTGTCATCCTTCCTGTCCTTGAGCCTTGCCATCAGTGTAATGGCCCTGAGATCAAACTTTATATCCTTGAATATGAGGGACTTGTTGACCTTCCCTATGAAGACCAGTTCCTTTATCCCTTCATCCTTGAAGGTCTTTATGATCTTACCTACCTGCCCCACGCTGAACGAATGAAGCTGGCTGACGATCCCGTCAAGCCCCTTCCTTGCCTCCTCTGCAATGGCAACGGCAACGATCTCCGCACCTTTTGCCCTGGCCGCTTTCGCCCATATAAATGGCATCTCTCCGGCGCCTGCGATGAGGCCTATCTTATTTGTCATTATGTAACAACCTCAATATTCACAAAACAAGGGCCGCCGTCTGGTGAGAAGAGCTTCTGTGAGCCGTTGATAGGATGAATAGGCAGATATACATTTCCAGGCAAGACCGAATCCTTGACGGAGACCTTTACAATAACGCCTCCGGCCTCTGAATTAACTCTGACCGTTGAGCCATTCTTGATGTTGAGCTTATCTGCATCATGCGAGTTCATTTCCAGAATGGCCTCAGGGGCCGCATCGAAGAGGGGTTTACATTTTTCAAACAGAGAGTAAGAACCATATAGCCTTTTGCCGGTGAGGAGAAGGAATGGATAATCTCTTTTTGGTTCCAGGGCTGATAATATTGAAACAGGAACGATATTCCTTCCTGATACATTTACACCTGGATTTTTCTGTGAGGAGACTTCCCTTGGAATATCCATTGACCACCTCAGTCTCGTTGCCAGTTCACCAATTATCTCAAATCCCGGCCTGGCGTTTCCAAATGGTTTAAGGGATCCCTTAATTCTCCTTGCATTTCCTTGATGGTCCCAATATGTCCCATCCATTTCAGCGAATGCCTGGGAATTAAGAACCACATCAGCGGCTTCAGCTGTCTTTGTCATATTGGAGTCCTGGACTATAAGGAACTCCAAAGTCCTTAACACCTCACCCCAGCCGCCTGGCCAGTCACCAATCGGGTCCTCGCCTGCAACGTAAAGGGCCTTGACCCTTCCTTCTTTTATCGCTTGGTAAAGGGCCCTAATGTCCCTTGCGTCCTTATGGATGGCTACAGCCCCCCAACTGTTACTCTCATCTAATACCGGAAACAGGCCGGAACCTTCCGTATCCGCTTTTCTCGTCAGTATCAGAAGGTTAGCAGCGGCAACACCTAAAGAGCGATTGTCACCGTAAGAATAATCATCGCCAACAACAATGCATGGCCTTTCTGCCTCTGATATGGCACTGGCCACCTCTTCAATCAACCTTCCGCTGACACCAGTCAATGACTCTAACTGCTTTTCATCGAGGGCCTTCAACCAGTCCGCTGTAGAGGCAGATTTTAAACTTGCCCCTACACGTTTCCCTATCCAGGTCAGCAGCAGAGCCTCAGTCCCAGGTTTGGGCGCTAACCATCTCCACGATGATTTACATAACTCGATCTTCCTTGGATTTATAACAACCGACCTTGACTCTTTAAGCCTTGCAGTCCTGCTGATCCTGTTTGCCAGGAAGGGGTTGGTCTCTGTAAGGTCGGAGCCTATTACAATGATGAGGTCTGATTTATCTATGCAAGTCAGCGGCCTCGAATAGCCCTCGCCCATGACCTCCCGAATACCGACGATGGCAGTATTACCAACACCGCTTGATAGTATTACATTCCCCTCTCCCAATGAAGAAAATAGTGAGGCAAAAGCCAGGTGTTCCTCATTGGTAAGCCTTGGAGATGCTATCCCCCAAACGGCCTCGGGGCCATATTTTTCCTTGATATCCTTTATGTTAGAGGCCGCCCTCGCAAGGGCGTCATCCCAGCTCGCCTCCTTCTGAACTCCGGCAATCTTGTTCAAAGGGGCCTTCAGCCTGGATGGATGATTGATGAAGCCATACCCGAACCTGCCCCTCAGACAGGGGTGTCCCTGGGAGAAGTCGGTCTCTGAGACAGCTGTAACCCTGTAAATCTCATCACCGGAAGTGTTCAATACCAGTTGGCATCCGTCAGAACAATGGGGGCAAGTGGTCTGAGTCTTTTTAAGGTCCCAGGACCTTCTGGAATGGAGTTTAAACGGGTGATCGAGCAGTGAACCCACCGGGCAGACCGCTATCACTCCAGCGATAGACTCCGCATCAGGGTCCTTCTCAAGATGCCTGTCCATCTCAGACGAATATCCGCCGCTGCCATGATAGTCAAAGGCCCTGACCCCTTCAATATCCTCAGTATACCTTGCGCATCTGACACACTGGATACACTTCTGGAAGTCAATGTAAAGGAAAGGGTTTGCTCCGACCTTTGTCCGAAGCGGGTTATTGAGTTTATATCTATTCTCCTTGACCTCAAAGGCATGGGTAATGTCCTGGAGCTCACACTCCCCCCCTTTGTCGCATATGGGGCAATCCAGCGGATGGGTGGCAAGGATAAGCTCCAGCATCATCTTCCTGAGTTCCCACAGTTTTGGGGTATCGGTCCTCACTACCATACCATTTTGAGCAGGGACATGGCAGGAGGCCACAGGTTTCCTCTCCCCTTCCACCTCCACCACGCAGACCCTGCAAGCACCGATTGGGGACAGCCCCTTATAGGCGCAAAGTGTCGGTATATAGATACCCACGGACCTCGCAGCATCAAGGATGGTTGTATTGGCCTCTACAGAAATCGTTTTCTCGTCTATGGTAAGTTCAATCATTGTTAACCTTTGAAAAGAGGATTAGAGGGGTAAGGGGTAGAGGGGTAAGAACCTTTAATCTCAAATTCTTAATCCTATATCCCTTTAATCCTTTACCCCTGAATTCATTCCGGCACAATCACAAGGGACCTGTAACACCTGGTACAGCGCATTGCCTCTCTTATGTATGAGTCCCTTGGGAAACCGCACTCTATCTCCATAAAACCGGGGACCCTGTGCTCATGAGGTATACAGAGCATCATCTCCCTGGCGCGGCCCTTTATTGCCTCCAGTGAGTTCCCCTCTATCTTAGTGAGTTCAATGAGCAGCCTGTTAAACCTGTCCTGAAGCATGAAAGCCTCATAGGTCTTTTCAACCTCAGGGGAGCTCTTCCCGCCGTTCAGATATCTGTCCATATGTAATGCCGCCCTGTGGCCCGTACCTATGGCCTCTACCACTGTAGCAGGCCCCAGCACAGCGTCCCCTGCTGCAAAGACCCCGGGTCTGTTGGTTTCAAAGGTTACAGGGTTCACCTCAAAGGTCTTTTTTCTGGAAATAGCAAGGCCCGCCTTCCCGAAATAATCTGTCTCAGGCTCCTGACCTATGGCAGCAATCACGGAATCGCATTCAATGACAAAGGTTGAGCCTTCAATCGGCACAGGGGCCCGTCTCCCCTTTTCATCCGGGGGACCGAGCTCCATCCTCTGGAGCTCCATACCTGTAATCCGGCCATTCTCGCTAAATATCCGCAATGGGGCTGCAAGGAAATGCATTATCGCCCCTTCCTGTTCAGCCTCATTGATCTCTATAAGCCCGGCTGGAGCCTCGTCCTTAGTCCTTCTATATGCAAGATGAGACTCCGTGCAAGCGATTCTCACACAATCCCGGACAGCGTCAAAGGCAACGCTCCCACCGCCAATGACAACCACCTTATCACCAGGTTTTGAGTCATCTCCCATGGAAACATTTCTCAGGAAGGTCGCTGCGTCTATATATCCCTGGAGCCGTTCATCTTCGCCAGGTATCCCGAGCTTTGACCCTTTATGGGCGCCAACTGCAACAAATACAGCCTCATAACCGTCTTTAAAGAGGTCATCTATGGTATAGTCTTCACCTATTTTGGTGTTGACCTTGAATTCAACCCCTTCTTCCCCAATCTGCCGGATCTCTTCGTCCAGTATCTCCTGGGGGAGCCTGAAGTCAGGGATGCCGACACGGAGCATACCGCCTAACACCGGGAGTGATTCAAATACAGTAGGCCTGTAACCAATCAGGGCAAGGTAGTATGCAACGGCAAGGCCGGCAGGTCCGCTTCCGACCACTGCAACCCTGGCCCTTGGGTTCTTGATTCTCTCATCCCTTGCCATCCTCCCCTTAAACTTCCAGGCATCAACCTTCTCATCCTTGTTTGGGAAGCTCCTTACCTCGTCAGCCAGGACCCTCTTAAGCTGGCATATGGCAATAGGTTCGTCGTACTTGTTCCTTTGACAGGCCGTCTCGCATGGATGAAAGCAGACCCTTCCCAGGACGCCGGGAAGCGGTATCGTCTCCATGACTATGTCGCGGCCCGGACCGAACCTTCTCTCCAGTATGGCCTCAATATAAGTTGGTGCATCACAGTAGGCAGGACAGGCATTCTGGCATGGAGCAGTAGTCAGGGATTGATAGAACAACGGCTTGCAGCGCTTACCTTTCAGGTGGGCCTCATACTCCTCTCTAAAATAGGTGACACTGTCTTTTACTGCGTTCTGGGCAGTCTCACCCCAGACGCATAAGGCAGTATCTTTAATACCGGCAGAAAGCTCATACATCTTGTCAATATCTTCAATAGCCCCTCTTCCGGCTGCGATATCTGTTACCATGTCCAGGAGGACCTTTGTCCCGACCCGGCAGGGGGTGCACTTCCCGCAGGACTCCTTCTGAATGACCTCCAGAAGCGACTTTATAAGCTCAACAACACAAACATCTCTATCGAGTATTATCAGGCCGCCCCAACCGGCAATGGCCCGTATCCCCTGAAGAAGCTCCGGCTTCACGCCGGTATTGCGTCTCCTCTCAGCCCCGCCCCAGCTATCGAGAACTATCTCTTTCATTACAAGGTATCCTGCACAAAAAAAGGTCTGAACTGCTAATACCCATCCGGGTATAATACCAAGTAAGCTTTCATTAACCTTAAAAGTAGATATTTGAAAGCAACTTGGTATAAAAGATGCGCATCAACAAAACGTGTCAACAGAAGGACAAAGTGGGCAAAAAAATAACACAATAAAGCGATGCCTGTCAACATAAACCATCCACTGGCTTCATGTTAAGAAAATACTTGACGCTTAACCAGGCAGTGATGTAATATCATAAAAATAATAAGCAGTTGGAGGATGTATGAACAAGTCCGAACTCGTAATTGCCCTGGCCAAAAAGGAAAACCTTACAAAACAAAAGGCCGAAGATGTCATAAATACAATATTCGATACCATGTCTGATGCCCTGCTTGCTGGACAAAGGATTGAGATAAGGGGTTTTGGCAGCTTTATTGTGAGGGAATACAGCTCCTATACAGGCAGGAACCCCAAGACCGGTGAGTCCATTTCCGTTGCGCCAAAGAAACTTCCCTTCTTTAAAGTGGGCAAGGAGTTGAAAAAGATAGTAGATAACTAATATCCTGATGCTTAAGCTCACCAAGGTTCACATCCACTATGGAAAAATTGAGGCCCTGAAAGGAATCTCTTTAGAAATAAATCAGGGCGAGATTGTTTCCCTCATCGGCGCTAATGGGGCTGGGAAATCTACAGCTCTCATGGCCATATCAGGTATAATCAAACCATCCAAAGGGCATATTGAGTTCGAAGGAAAGAGGATAGACTCAATATCTCCTGACGCTGTTGTAAGGCTTGGAATATCCCAGGTCCCTGAAGGGAGAAGGATTTTCCCCAGGCTTACTGTGAAGGAGAATCTCTCGCTGGGCGCCTACCTTAGAAAAGACCGGATAGAAAATGATTTAGAACACATCTTTGGGATTTTCCCTATTCTTAAAGAAAGGCTGAATCAGACAGGAGGGACTCTCAGCGGTGGGGAACAGCAGATGCTGGCGATAGGAAGGGCCCTGATGGGAAAGCCCAGACTTCTTCTCCTTGATGAACCATCTCTGGGACTTGCGCCGATATTTGTAAACAAGATATTTGAGGTGATCCAGGAAATAAACAGAGAGGGAGTAACCGTTCTCCTCGTAGAACAAAACGCCCACCTCGCGCTCCAGGTGTCCCACAGGGGGTATATCCTTGAAACCGGCAGGGTCGTCAACCATGACGAGTCGCACAGACTTCTAAACAACGAAGAGGTCAGAGAGGCCTACTTGGGATAATCTCCAAAAAGCGCAGAGGTTAAGAGGTTGAGGAGTTGAGAGAAGTTTTTTATTAATTTCTGAACTTCCTAACTTCTTAACTTCTTTCTTTACTTCCCATGGCACTTCTTATACTTCTTCCCGCTTCCACAGGGGCATGGATCGTTCCTCCCGACCTTTTCCCCTTCGTTATGGACAGTCGTGGGCCTAGCTTCCTGGGCGTCCCCTCGGCTCATGATAAACTTCTGGGGCCTTCTCATTTCTACTATCTCAGGGACCTCTTCTTCCCTTGCCAACTGGACCCTGAAGAGCTTTTCAACAACGTCCTCCTTGACACGGAAGACCATGTCCATAAACATGTCATAACCCTCCCTCTTGTACTCAATAAGGGGGTCTTTCTGGCCGTATCCCCTGAGGCCGATGCCTTCCTTCAGGTGGTCCATTGACAAGAGGTGGTCTTTCCAGTGTCCGTCTATGGATTGAAGCATCAGGAATTTCTCCATCTGCCTCATTATCTCGCTGCCAAGTTCATCTTCTTTCTTTTTGTAGGCATTAAGGGCTGCATTAAGGATGTCCTCTCTGGCGATATCCTTTGTTATACCCTCTCTGCTCCCGCCGGATGGGTCATAATGTATGGAAAACTGCTTGAATAAGGAATCCCTGAGGCCTTCCCATTCCCATTCTTCGGAATATCCCTTCTCTTCGGTGTGAATATCGACAATCCCATCCACCAATTCCTCTATCATCTCCCGGATATCTTCTTTTAAGGCCTCTCCTGACAAGACCTTTTTCCTCTGTTCGTAAATCACCTTCCTCTGCTGATTCATGACATCGTCATATTCGAGGACGTGTTTTCTTATATCGAAGTTATGGGCCTCCACCCTCTTCTGGGCCGTTTCTATGGCCCTCGTAACAAGGGCATGCTCTATAGGCTCATCCTCTTCCATCCCGAGGCGGTCCATGATGCCTGATATCCTCTCGGAACCGAATATGCGCAGCAGGTCGTCTTCCAGCGCCATGTAAAACTTTGAAGAACCTGGGTCTCCCTGCCTCCCCGCCCTGCCCCTCAGCTGGTTGTCTATCCTTCTCGATTCATGTCTTTCAGTGCCAAGGATATGCAACCCTCCGGCATCCACAACCTGCACCCTCTCAGTGGAACATGCCTCCTCGAACTCAGTGAGGGCCTTTTTGTATTCTTCAGTATTAGGGTCCTTTCCTGCCTTGGCGACTGTAAGGAATTCAGGGTTTCCACCAAGGACAATGTCCGTTCCACGACCTGCCATATTAGTTGCAATGGTGACCGCCCCGAAACGGCCCGCCTGGGCCACTATCTCCGCCTCTTTCTCGTGGTGCTTGGCATTCAGGACATGGTGCCTTACCCCCTCCCTCTTAAGGAGAGAACTGATTATTTCAGAGTTTTCAATGGATATGGTGCCAACAAGGACAGGCTGGCCCTTTTCATGGAGGAGCTTTATCTCATTTACTACCGCCCTGAACTTTTCCTTCTCTGTCTTGTAAATAACATCAGAGTAATCCTTCCTTATCGTAGGCCTGTTTGGTGGTATGACCATCACATCAAGCTTATATATCTTTTGGAACTCCTCTGCCTCTGTCTCCGCAGTACCGGTCATGCCGGAGAGTTTTTCATACATCCTGAAATAGTTCTGAAATGTGATGGAGGCGAGGGTCTGGTTTTCATTCTCTATCTTTACTCCCTCCTTAGCCTCCAGGGCCTGATGGAGACCGTCGCTATAGCGTCTTCCCGGCATCAGACGGCCGGTAAACTCGTCAACAATAAGTACCTCCCCATCCTTTACGACATAATCGACATCGACCTTGAATAAAGCATGTGCCTTTAGCCCCTGGTTTACATGGTGCAGGGTCTCGATGTTATGGGGATCGTACAGGTTATCTACACCAAGCGCCTTTTCAACCTTTTCAACACCCTCTTCCGTTAGTACAACGCTTCGTGCCTTTTCGTCTATAGTGTAATCAGAATCCTTTTTCAGCCTCGGGATAACCTTGTCTATGGAATAATATTTATCCGTGGAATCTTCGGCAGACCCGGATATTATAAGAGGAGTCCTCGCCTCATCGACCAGGATGCTGTCCACCTCGTCAACTATAGCGTAATGAAGTTTCCTCTGGACATATTCGTCCAGGGAAAATTTCATATTGTCCCTAAGGTAATCAAATCCGAATTCGTTGTTTGTCCCGTAAGTAATGTCTGAACCATAGGCGACCTTCCTCTCGGCGTCAGTCAGGTGATGAAGTATGCAACCAACAGAGAGGCCGAGGAAACTGTACAACCTCCCCATCCACTCGGAGTCCCTTCTGGCCAGGTAGTCGTTTACTGTAACCACATGAACACCCTCACCCTTCAGGGCGTTAAGATATGCGGGGAGGGTTGCAACCAAAGTCTTTCCTTCACCTGTTCTCATCTCGGAGATATTCCCTTCATGCAGGACTATGCCGCCTATAAGCTGGACATCGAAGTGCCTCATCTTGAGAACTCTCCAGGATGCCTCCCTCACAACAGCAAAGGCCTCTGGGAGTATAGAATCAATAGGTTCTCCTCCTGAAAGCCGCTCCTTGAACTCTATAGTTTTACCCTGTAACTCCGAATCAGACAGGCTCTTTACAGAACTATCCAGATCATTGATCTTCTGCACTATAGGCTGTATCCTCTTGAGCTCCCGCTCATTCTTTGTGCCAAATATCTTCTTAAGTAATGGAACTATCATTTAACCTCCAAACATCCGTAAATGCGGGCTATTTTAAGCAGAAACTCATGAAAAAAGCAAGGGGTAAGTAAGCTGAATATAAAAAGGCCCTGCTTTGTCAAGCAAGGCCAATTAACTGCAACGTGAGTGATTGTTTATACGACTAATTTAAATAGTTCCTGGGATTTACCTTGGAGCCGGCCACCTTGACAAGATAATGCAGGTGAGGACCTGTGCTCCTGCCAGTGCTGCCTACTCTTCCTATCTCCTGACCTCGTTCAACCCTCTGCCCTTCCTTTACACTGATATGCGACATGTGACCATAACCCGTCTCATAGCCATAACCATGGCTTATTGTAACTGTGTTCCCTGTGTCACCGTAATGGCCTGCTAATGTTACCACTCCATCAGCAGTTGCCATAACTGGGGCGCCTGATGGCGCGGAGATATCCAAGCCATCATGAAACTCATAATTGCTGCCAAAGGGAGATTCACGATAGCCAAACCCGGAGGATACGTATCCATTAGCAGGCCAGATAGAAGGGGTCGCTACAAGTATTGATTCCTGGTCCTGAAGGGAAGCATGCAGTTCGTGCAGACTCTTTTCCTGGAACTTTATCTCAAAGTCCATTCTGTCAAGCCTGCTCACCATCTCGGCAAGAGACGCCTCGTTCTTAAACGATAACTGTACTGGTTCAGGTCCCCCCTGCCCTCCAAGGGACAATCTCCTGCTTTTTACTTCCGGTTCCTCATTATTAGTGTTAGTCAATACCCTTATCTTTGTATCAAGGCTCCTTAAGCGGGCCAACTCCGCCTCCATGTCGTTTATCTTATCAGCAAACGTCTGAAGTTGGACATTCTGTATCTTTGTCTTTTCTTTAAGGCCGACGAGGTCTATCTCCTGCTTCTTTACATTAACATAATCAAAGAATATGACAGCGGATGCAAGTAGAATTATCATTGCAGATATGGCAAGAGACTTTATAAGGAACCCCGATAGCGTCAGTTTTTTTACCCCCGCCGGGTGAGAGGGAAGGAAAAGGATTGTGAAGAATCTATTTTTCATTAATATGCACCCTCATGATTATTCTTCAACTGCTATAACCAAGATTTTTATAAAAATATCATACAAGTACGCTTTATGTCAAGTTGTTTCAATTCCTGTCTGTACCCAAGAGCCTATCGATCCACTTCAACATCTTCACGTGGTTCGAGAGCTGATTTCGCACAAGGACGGTGATTGAGCCCCTCCATGAAATATCCTAAATAGCAGATGGATACCTCGTCGGGATCAAGTTTCAGACAGATTGCATACTGCTCAAGGTACCCCTTCAAGTAAGAAATCGCTGGCAGATAGCTGTATTTGTCACCTTCTATATATTCAAGATAACGTTTAGATATTCTCGTTATCTCTGCTATTTCTGTAAGCTCTATCCCTTCTGAATTTCTAATCCTTCTAAGCTCCTCCCCATTATAGCGTAACTGCCTCATGCTATATTCCCCTAAAAAATAAAAAAGCCGCCGAAGGTTTTTATTCCTTTGGCGGCTCGACTGGCATGTCCTTTAGGGATTTAGCCTCGGTACTCTGCGTCACCCGGTTTCTCGGGTTTTGCTCTGGACAAAGGATCGGCTGACCGATCTTTAATTTATAGTCTTTTGTGTCTATAATTTACCAAATAAAAAAAATCGTGTCAAAAACTTTTTTCAGGTTGTCCTGTTAAATTCCTTGATTTAATCCCACAACCACAATATATAGTCAATACAAAATAAATAACTACAATACACAGGGTAAGCAGCTATTCCCATTCTATGGTACTTGGAGGCTTGGAAGAGATGTCGTAGACAACCCTGTTAACACCCTTAACTTCATTGATTATACGGCTTGATATCTCAGCCAACAGGTCATAAGGGAGCCTTACCCAGTCGGCCGTCATCCCATCCAGAGACTCTACAGCCCGGAGCGCGATGACGTTCTCGTATGTCCTTTCATCTCCCATCACTCCTACCGTCTTCACTGGAAGGAGCACTGCAAATGACTGCCATATCTTGGTATAAAGACCGACCTTTTTTATCTCATCCAGTATTATTACATCTGCGTTCCTCAGTATCTCAAGCCTTTTCTTTGTCACCTGTCCGAGGACCCTTATTGCAAGGCCTGGACCTGGGAAAGGCTGCCTGTCAATCACCTCATCCGGCATACCAAGCTCCCTTCCGAGGGCCCTTACCTCGTCCTTAAAAAGTTCTCTCATGGGTTCTACAAGCTTGAGGCTCATCTTGTCAAGGAGGCCTCCTACATTGTGGTGGCTTTTTATAGTTGCTGAAGGCCCCTTGAATGAGACGCTCTCTATCACATCAGGATAAAGCGTCCCCTGGGCGAGAAAGCCTATATCTTTCAGTTTTAAAGCCTCTTCCTCAAACAGATAGATGAACTCGTTGCCTATGATCTTCCTCTTTTTTTCAGGGTCTTCCACTCCGTTAAGCCTGTTTAAGAACCTGTCTGATGCATCAATAGCAACAAGGTTTATATGGAAGTATTTCCTGAATACCTCCTCAACCTTCCTGGCCTCTCCGGCCCGGAGAAGGCCGTTATCAACAAATATACATGTAAGCTGATCTCCTATCGCCTTATGGATAAGGACCGCTGTTACGGCAGAGTCTACTCCACCGCTAAGTCCGCAGATAACACCTCTTCTCCCAACCCTTTCCCTGATCTCTTTAACCTGGCTATCTATGAAAGAACCCATAGTCCAGGCAGGTTTGCACTCACATATCTCAAAGAGGAAGTTCCAAAGGATTTCTTTGCCTCTGGGTGTGTGCACAACCTCTGGATGGAACTGTACACCATAAAAACGTCTCTTTGCATCCTTCATGGCCGCAACCGGAGAGTTGTCAGTATGAGCTATAGGACTGAAACCGTCAGGGAATTTTTCAATCCTGTCTCCATGGCTCATCCAGACTACCTCTGAACCGGAAAGCCCTTTGAAGAGGTCGCTATTATCATCAAGAGTCACATCCGCCCTGCCATATTCCCTTCTATGGGCCTTTGCAACAACTCCGCCAAGGAGGTGGGTCATAAGCTGCATCCCGTAGCATACCCCAAGGACAGGAAGACCAAGGGCAAACAAACCTTTATCTACAACAGGCGCATCCTTGTCATAAACGCTCGAAGGCCCGCCGGACAGGATTATCCCTTTTCCCCCAAACCCCTTTATCTTCTCAAGCCCGATATTGTACGGGTGTATCTCGCAGTACACCTTCTGTTCCCTGACCCTCCTCGCTATAAGCTGGGTGTACTGGGAGCCAAAATCAAGTATTAATATCTTCTGAGAATGAATATTTTCGGGCATCATCTATACCTTGAACATTAGTGATTACAACAGCGGTTTTACTATATTCTCTATAGATTCTTTATTGAGGTCTCCGAATATCCGTTCCCTGATTATACCTTTCCTGTCTATTAAGAAGGTGGTCGGGACGCCATACACCTGGTAAAGGTTTGTTACCTCCTTGTCCTCATCAATAAGGTTCGGGAATGTCAACCCCAGCTCTCTAACAAACTGACCGGTCTTTTCAGGCGGGTCTTCCACGTTTACGGCAATTACTACAAACCCGTCAGCCATCATATTACGAAAGCTGGATTGAAGTTTTGGCATTTCTATTTTGCAGGATTCACACCGGGTCGCCCAAAATCTGAGTAGTACAACTTTACCCTTCCATTGGTCAAGAGAGTAGCTGTTGCCGTTAAAATCTTTTAGTGTAAATCCCGGCGAAGGCTTCCCTAACTGCTCTTCCTGGTCGGTTCGTTTTTTATTTTCACAGGCGTTAAGAAATAGGAGTGAGAGGATGAGGGGTAACTGTAAAATCAGGGACCGTCTAAGGTTTTTCTTCTCAGTATCCTTCATATCATGACAAATCATTTTACCAGACGTAATTCAGGAGATGTCTCTCCCTTTTCCACGAGAATGATAAACGGGGTTCTGATGGTCTGGGCATCTTCACTCATAGAGATTTCGCCGGAAACACCTCGAAATCCTTTTATTTCAGTAAGCGCAGTCCTGACCTTTGAAGGTTCTGTACTCCCGGCTTTCTTTATGGCCTCTGCAATTAGCATAAAGGAGTCATAACTCGCGGCAACCACAGGTGAAGGGTCCTTCCCCTTAGCATTCCTGTAAGACTCAATAAACTTCACGGTTACGGGGTCGTCAGAGAGGGTAGTGAAGCTCGTGTAGAGGACAGAGCCAATGGTGGCCTCCCCGCCTGCCTTCAAAAACTCGGCAGCATTCAGGTTCTCACTGCCCACGAATGGCGCTTTTATACCCTGTCTTCGCAACTCCTTCAATACTTCTATCGCCCCCTTACTGTTTCCGGTAAATACGACGGCATCAATATTTGCACCTGATTCCTTTTTTAACTTGGCAATCGCCTCTTTAGTACTAAGATCAAAATGGACATAGGCCTGGGAAACCACCTCTCCCTTGTGTTTCTGTATCGCCCTCATGTAAAGGCTTACCGCATTCATGGTAGATTCCTCATCCCGCATGGATGTTATAATTGCATACCTCTTGTATTTGAGCTTTTCAATACAGTATTTTATTGTTTCATCTGTAGCAATCTCTTCTGGAAGGGCGTTTCTAAATATATAAGGCCCGCTCTTTTCTATATGCCGCCTGCTTCCAGCAGACATAAAAATAGTCCCTGACTCGTTCGCCATCGAAACCGGCGCAAAAGATGACAACCCGTCAGGGGAGGCAATAATCGCCACAACCTTGTCATCAATGAGCTTGCCTGCCGCCTGCATCGTCTCACGCATGACACCTTTGTTATCTACAAATGAGGTCTCAACTTTTTTACCCTGTATCCCCCCCGCCTTGTTGAATTCCCTTGCAGCCATCGCCACACCTTCAAATACATATTTGCCGAATTCAGCTGAACCTTCGCCAGTTTTCGGCCCGAGAATGCCAATCTTGAGCTTTCTGGAAGGCTCCGCTGCCGTTTCCGCTGCTGCCTTCTCTATATTTGAGGTAAAGACAATCAGCAGGAAACATGCAATTTGAATTATTAGTGACACCTTTCTCACTTCTCTTTTACCTCTAAATCAGTCGCTTCATCAGGAACACCATCCAGGAACTCCTCTTCAAGGAGGAAAACATTCCTGTCTCCTCCCCTTTTTGCAAAAAAACCCCTGAGCTTCTTGTCCTTTTCACCGATTAACAGTGTCTCGAGGAGGTTCTTATTGTCAATGAATTTTATCTTCAGTCTTGGGTTATCGAGGCCATATGTACTAAGGCTTTGCGGGTTCTCATCTATGAACGCCTTGACCTTCGACTTTTTTATGCCGTACAGGGTATCAAGTATCTTGGTCAGATCACTTTTACCTTTCAGGACTCCTTCCACATCCCATATATTCTCCTGCGGATGGAGTATGGTTATGGCCTGTTTGCCGTTCCAGAGTATATCAACCTCTTTAACCATCTTAGGGTCCGTCGCTACTACAGTCTTGTCCCTGAGGTCGTAAGGCATCTTGTCAATTTCCGACCTCACATCAGCATGGACACGCAATATCCTCTTGTCCCCGCTTAATGTGGCAAATGCAACGTTCTGTGTAGGCCCTCTGTCACCCAATGACAAGGAGGTCGACATCCCTAATGAGGTCTTCAGGGAAATGGTTATATATGGCGGCTCCAAACCCATTTCTTTCAATTTATCTACAGGAGTTTCTGTAAACAACACACCGTCAATCTTTGCCTTTACTGTGTTATTCAGCATATCGCTGACGGCAACCTGGTCGGCATAAGCCATAACCGGCTTTTCAATCACCCAGCCTGCGGTCCCCTTCTTTGCCGAAATTACGGAATCACTCTTAGATATCTCAATACTTATCACATCTGCAGGTTCAAAGGCAAATATCCGGCGCTGTTCTTCCTCTGCAATCTCTTTATCAGTCACCTTCTCATCAAAGAAGTAGAAAATGCCGCTGAGTACTGAAAGGATTATGAGCCAGAATATGGTCTTCTTGAAAAATCTCACTATTTGATCCTGCGGCGTGTAAGAACAGCAACGCCAATAACAAGGATTATGGAAGGAACAACGACTACAGGAATCCAGAAGATAAATCTCCCCTGAGAGGCCGTCAAAATGAGTGGGGTCAGGTTGGAATCCTTCTTTCTCACAGAGATAAGCTCTGCCTCCTCTGTAAGCCAGTTTACCATATTAAGAAAAAAGTCCTTGTTGCCTGCAAGATTAACATGGGTAGTATTTACGAACGAGGAATTCCCAACAACAACAAACTTTGCATAGACCTTCTTTCCAGAAGCATCATCTCCGCCTTCAACCTTTTTGCTGACATCGCTTATAGCTACTGCGGCGATGGAGAGAGGGCCTTTCTTCTCGACCCTTTCATCATACTCGGCCTTTCCTTCCTCAAGCGCCTTCCTGTCCGTTTCCCCCCAACTTGCCTCTGACGTTAAAGCAAGGGGGAAAAAACCTTTTGATGGGTCCCTGTCCACCTCTACAGACCTTGCCAGGGGAAAGAAGGTCATTACATTAAATTCTTCTGTGATAGGGTGCTGCTTCTCGTACTGGGTAACAACCGGGACAAGATAGTTTGCACCATAGACCTGCGATAATTTATCTATTATTATATCATTCCCAAGACGAAAACCATAACCCTGAAGGAATTCTGCCAATTTAGGCGTTGTCCCCGGGTCGAGCATAAAGAGGAGACTCCCCCCCCTGTTTATGTAACTGGTAAGTCTCTCAAGCTCGTCCGGCAGCGGGTCCTTCTTTGGACCGCTCACAATAAGAAGCGCACAGTCGTCCGGCACTTCAACTGCGCCCGGCAGGAGCAATTCTTTGACCTGATAATTCTCCTTCTCAATAGACTCTTTTATCGCCTTGTACCCTAAGTTCTGAAAGTCAGCTATATCATTTTCTCCATGACCTTTAAGAAAATATACACTTTTTATCTCATCCCTTGTTACCTTTACTATTGCATTGATCAGCTTATCTTCCGATTCAAATCCAACCTCCTGCTGATTCGCTCCACTCCTGACAAGGGTTGTCCTATATGCGGTAACTCCGTATTTTGCTGCAGCCCCAGGCTGTTTATCAGGGTCTATGAACTGGTATGAAAACTTCGAGGATAACTGGGAAAACTCGGAAAGAAGGTCTTCCATCGCCTGTCTCGTCCTTTCATCGCTCCTGTAAAAGGCAACAGCCATGACATCTTTTTTCAGCGTCTTTACTATCTTCTTACTCTGAATAGAAAGGGTATAACGACCTGTCTTGGTCAGGTCCCACCTTACTTTGTATCTCGTAGTAAAGAATGAAACTACACCAATCATAGTAATAAAGATTATGATCATCACCGCTGTATTTGCACCATATTTAGCAGACCTGAGTGTTAATAATGTCCTGAGTTCAGGGAAGCTCACATAGAAATAGAAGAGGAGGATGAGCAACCCAATCCATAAGAGGGCAATTATATAGCTCTCCATTGCACCGCTTATAGCATATGTAATCCCTCCAGCGGCTACGGTTAAAAGACCTATAATCCCTATTATTGGCAGAAACCTTTTCATTTAACAGTTTATCTCCTTAGAGTAAATCATGTAACCCCTATCCCCTCCACTTCTTTGACTCCAGCACCCTGAGCGTCAGAAAGTTAAAAAGTATAATAAAGAGAAAATAGTATATTATGTCCGTCGTATCGACTATGCCCTTTGCAAACCCTTCCAGATGCCCGATCAACGATATGTGCACCATGATATTTCCAATCGTGGGACCCATTAAGGAGACTGAAGTCCCCATCATGAAGAACAGGATCAGCACCCCAAAAGACAAGGTGGCCGCGATTATCTGGTTCTCTGTCAGGGAGGATGTAAATATTCCAAGAGAGATAAAGGCCGCACCTGTAAGGATGAGCCCTATATACCCGGTAATAGTCGGTCCTATTTCAGGCTCACCTAAGAAAATCAACAATGCCGGAAATGTAGCTGTAAGCAGGAGCATTAAAAGGAATACAACAAAGCAGGCAATAAATTTCCCGATTATGACCTCCATATCAGTCACCGGATAAGTTAACAGAAGCTCAATTGTTCCACTCTTCTTCTCCTCTGAGAAGAGGCGCATAGTTAGAAGCGGCATCATAAGGAGCATGATCATGCTTATATTGCCAAAAAGAGGTCTGACTACCGTCTCCGTGATATTTAAAAGGTTCTGCTGTTTAGCTATAGCAGGGTTTGTAGAGGCCTGGAAGCTAAGGGTTGAAAAAGAAGCAAGCAGATTATAAAAATAATATCCGGTGACAACAAGAAAGATCGTTATTACGACGTAGGCGACAGGCGACGAAAAATAAGAATTGAGTTCCTTCTTAGCTATAAGATAAAAGTTTCTCATTTATCAGCTACTCCTTTGTCACCAGTTTGATAAAAATATCCTCAAGACTCATCTCAACCGGTCTCAGTTCCAGCAGACCCCAGCCGCTTCTTACAATGCCGGCGGCAATGTCCCTTCTGACATCAATACCCTTTTCGGTATCTAATATGAACTCGGATACGCCATTGCTGCTCTCTTTTTTGTTAACCCTGTTTATTCCCCGAATCTTCTGAAGTCCGGTTATAACCTCCTGCGCCGGTCCGTCCACTTTCACAATAAGGCGGCTCGCCCCCTGTATGTTAGATGTAAGGTTCTGAGGCGTATCAACTGCCACCACCTTCCCCTTATTTATAATGACCACCCTGTTGCAGGTCATGCTTACTTCAGGGAGGATATGGGTGCTCAGGATTATCGTCCTTTTACCGGCCAAACTTTTTATCAGTTTTCTAATCTCTATAATCTGTTTCGGGTCAAGCCCAACTGTGGGCTCATCCAGTATCAGCACCTCGGGTTCATTTACAAGCGCCTGGGCCAGTCCGACCCTCTGGCGATACCCCTTTGAAAGCTCATTTATCATCTTATGGGACATGTCGGAAAGACCACACTCTTCGAGGGCATTCCCAACCCGGTTCTTCAAGTCCTGCCGCCTCACACCCTTGATCCCTGCGACAAATGTGAGGTAGTCAACTACCTTCATATCCCTGTAAAGCGGCACATTTTCCGGCAGATAACCTATCCTCTTTTTTACCTCATGAGGCTCTTCAAATACGTCATAACCAGCAATACTGGCCTTGCCGCTTGTAGCAGGAAAGAAACAGGTAAGGATTCTCATTGTGGTTGTCTTGCCCGCGCCGTTAGGCCCGAGAAACCCCAATATCTCTCCCTTTTCTACAGAGAAAGTGATCTCATTAAGGGCTTGATAGCTACCGTAACTCTTTGTCAGCTTCTCTACTTGAATCATTATATAACCTGCCTGATTTCTATTTTGAACCTGCACCTTCAGGATTAAATGTGCCTTCCTTATGCGTGCCTGGGATCGATTTCTTCATCAATGCCTGCTCAATCTTTCGTTGAGAGAACGGCGTATCCAATAACTTTATAAGTGCCTCATCACCTTTTAGGAGTTTCTTCAGGTCTTCTTTCCTCCAGCCCTCCTCCCAGTTCCCGATAAGACCGCTCCATACCTGAGAGATGGCCACAGCCTCGGCATCGGTGATGGTTGGGAGATATTCTTTTCCCGGTTTTGCCCTTTCAATATCAATAAGGCTCTTCATGTTATGAACAACAACAATAAACGGTGGGCCGCACCTGAAGCAATATTTTGTTATCTTATCTATATTATGGCATGAGGAACACTTTGCATACGCAAGAGAAACCGCTTCATCCGGGGTATATTCAAGATAACCTCGAGTCTTGGATGCTGAAAGTATCTTGTCTTTAAATGCCAATGAAATAACTACGATAAGAAGGAAAACTATAGATATTAAAATCAGATATTTAGATTTCACAGTATAACCAGAAACTCCTTAGTAAAAAATACAGGGCACGACCAGTATTTTCCGGCCATGCCCTGTCAATGTCAATGCTGCAAAAATGACATTATTAATGATACCTGTGCATATCCTTATTTTTTGAACATCTTTGCTTCATCTGCAGCACTCTTTCTCAAGCCGCCTTCGACATAACCTGCACCCTTCAGACCGCCGCCGCGTCCTGCGAGCGATGCCTCAGCAAGTTCATTAGCTTCAGCAAATGCCGGGTCGGTTGCAGCATTCAATGCATTTACCTTGTTGGCTGCGGATTTAGGATCGAATGAAGACTTCGGGTTTAAATAATCGGCAACGCTTGTAATTTTCTTAGTGTCGGCGTTTGCCCTTATCCAGGCGATAACATTCCAGATATCCTGGTCATGAAGAAGATTTCCCCACTGTGGCATAACGTCCGCAAGGTCAACTGCTCCACCACCTCCCTTTATGACCGTGAACAGCTCAACATTGGTCTTCTTGTTCATGTACGCAGCACCTGCAGTGAGGTCCCTTGGATACGGATCGAGGTATGTGGCGTTGGGTCCATCACCCTTAAGAAGCCAGCCATGACATCCAACGCAGTAAACATAATACCACTGCTTCCCTTCGTTCGGGTTTGCGCCTGGAACCAGGCTTTCCTTGAACGATGGAGACCAGTTGTTTGTCCACTGATTGTATGCGGCTTCACCGCTTAGCGGCTTTGCAGCCCTGTCCCACATCTCCGTCTTGCCAGTGCCCTTTGAGTAGCCACTCTCGGTCGCGAAGGTCTTCGTGTTCGCCTTGGATGTCCTCTTTCCTACGCCTGTCAAATAGTCAAAGGGGGCTATGCCGTACGTGCTTCCGCCTATACCCTTGGCCATATTCATGGCTTCCTTTTCGTAATTAGCTGCTGCATCACTCAGCTCAGCCTCTGTACGAGTCGGACACTCCACCTTCACTCCCTCAGCCGTACACCTCTTTTCTGCAGCATTCCCCGCCGCTGCAAATACAAAGATGCTTAAAACTGTACACACTGTAATTCCTCTTACTTTGCCTTTCATCATCTTTCACCTCCTTTTAGGTTTAGATTAATTACTACAACAATTATTTAGCCGTGCAGTTACACAGCTTCCGTAAGTAGGACACCATATCCTTTATTTCGTCAGCAGTCAAGGTCTTCCCAAATGGAGGCATAAGAGGAGACTTGCTGTTTGCCGGCCCACCGTCCGTAATAGCGTTCGTGATATCTGCATCGGAAAGCTTGCTCATATCCTCAGCGCTTGCATGGTTTCTTGGGGTTACGGCCATGTCCTTTGTGACATTGATCCCGTCGCCCTTGCCTTGAGGGCCATGACACTGAGTACAGTAAAATTTATAATTCTCTTCAGCAGTAGCCGCGTAAGAAACCCCGGTTCCCAAAGTCATCATTACAGCAAAAATCATTAAGAGATAAAGTGCTTTTTTGTTCATCTATAACTCCTTATAAATTAGGTTTGAGGCGGTTAATAAAACCGCATGGGACTAACTCCCTTTCAATTTAAAAACTTGCAATGAGGGCAGCTACGTTCTTCATGTCAACGTCACTCAAATAACCTTCATAAATAGGCATCCTCTTAACAGGCTTAAACACCTTAGGCTTCTTCAGATATGCATATACCCAGTCGCCCTGAAGCCTCTCACCGGCCTTAACCAGGCTCGGCGCAACCATTCCGCCAACAACCTTGCCGGTCTTCTCTATCTGATGACATGCCTGACATGCCTGCTTTTTCTCAAATGCCTGTTTCCCCTGAATGTTCTTATTTGCCTGAATCACTCCTGCCTCTACATCCTTTGATGTAAGGGTCATAAGATATTCTGCAACCTCGTCAGCCTCTGCCTTTGACAGTTTTGGGTGGTTGCCTGCGTTCTTCTTCTCCAATGAATTATACTCGATAGGCCTTATGACTATAGGGTCCTGAAGCCACTTTTCCAGCCATTCCTTCTTAAATTTACTGCCGGCATACCACAGCTCCGGCCCTTTCTTCTTAAGCTGGTCCGCAAAGGTCTTCTCAGTAGCAGGCCCCTGAGTTATATGACAATCACCGCTGCCGCACTTCTTTGCCTCAAACACACCCTTACCCTTGGCCGCGTCAGCGCGGCTGCTCTCCGCACCAAATCCAATCATGGCAGATGCGAGGAGCGATACTACAACAACACGACTGCAAGTTACTCTTTTAACCATTCGAACCCTCCTTTGTAAATTTATGAACCATTGTATATATCACCTAAACAGAGTTGTCAAGGGGATAATTGCTTAAGCATATTTTTTTCTGTTTCATCTATACTTATAGACATCTTTGGCGATTCCACTTTTACAATGCCGTTGCCATCAATCACACCCAGTTCATTGGTGCCTATGACAGTAAACCACACCTTATTGGAAGCTGCTACCGTTATATCTACCGGCGCCCGGTCCCCGCCGACCAGATCGAACTCAATAAATCCCTTATCCTTAGGTGAATAACGGCCAACACGCTTTTTATACTTGTCGCAATACCATATATTCCCGGCACTGTCGACGGCAAGCCCTTCAGGGACGCCCTTTCCCGGCAGCTCAAACTCATCGAATCTTTCCGATACCGGATCAAACTTCACAAGCTTCCTGTCTTTCCTCGCACTGAACCAGAGTTGCCCCTGTCCATCTATTGTAAGCTCTGTAGGCACACAGAACGGCTTTGGTATGATGTATTCCTTTATCTTCCCTGTCTCAGGAATCAGTTTGCTAATTTTGTTCCCCTGAGTTTCAATAAACCATACTGCGCCCTTATTGGTTGCCACTATCCCCACTGGCTGGCTCTTTGGCGTTGGGATTGGGTGCTCCTTGAAACTCTTGGTGACCGGATCAAACTCACCGATCCTGTTCCCGGCAAACTCCGTAAACCAGACCCTGCCGTCTTTATCCACGGAAAGCCTCATTGACTGGCTCTTTGGAGACGGGATATCATACTCTTCAAATCTCTTGGTTTCCAGATCAAAAGTTCCTATCTGGTTCCCGTCCTCTTCAACAAACCAGATCCTGCCTTTATGATCAACTGTTATATCTGTGGCCGAGCTGCGCGAGGTTGGTATCTCGTATTTAGTGAACTGCTCGTCTTTCTGGTTGAATATAAATATTAAGTTATTTCTAAAATCAACGAACCAGATGCGCCCGCTTACATCAGAGCTGATTGCAACAGGAACACCATTGGAAGAGGGTATCGAATAATATTTTACCTTTGACTCCTCTGCAAAAGCCTGAGCGGCTACAGCTGTGAATAATCCTATACCTATGATCACATTTCTACATCTCATTTATTTCCCTTTCCTCTTAATATAAATCGAATAACGATTGCGAGAAGAGATATGGATACGAGAGCAATAAAAACCATCATGAGCATCTGCGATATCCTGTCCGATTTATCATCTTTCGCGCTTTCCTCCTGTTTTTTCCCAACCTTAAGAGTATCTGATATATCCAGTTTTCCTATCCTGTTAGCGTCCCTGTCTGATTCAGTAAACCATGCGATGCCTTCCCTGTCAACCGCAATACTGGTAGGCAGAGACTTTGACGTCGGGATCTCATATTCACTCACAACAGCGCTTACGGGATCGAAGACCCCTATCTTGTTACCCCTGTTCTCCACAAACCAGACCAACCCTTTCTGGTCTATAGCTATGCTCGAGATCACAGGAGAAAGGGTCGGCACGATCACCTCGTTAAAGGCCTTCAATGAGGGATTGAACATCCCTATCCTTCCTGTAAGCATCTCAGCAAACCAGACCATACCATTGCCGTCAATTGCGATAGATGAAGGATTTGCAAAAGGAGTTGGTATAATATGCTCAATGATCTTGCCCTTGACAGGGTCAAGGCTTGCGAGCTTATTACCATCCATCTCCGTAAACCAGACAATTCCCATCTTATCTATGGCAACTGCCGATGGATGACTGGATGGAGTTGGTATCGTATGCTCCTTTATAACTCCCGTCTCAGGTGAAAGGCTCGCAACCTTATTGCCTTCACGCTCTATAAACCATACAGTCCCGTTCTCCGCTATCGCCAGATCGTAAGGGTTGCTATCTACCGTTTTGATTGGAAAGCTCTTGTATTTATCTGTTGATGGATTAAAATTAATGATGCTGTTCCCGCTTGAATTAGCTATCCAGATACTACCATCCTTCGCTGCAACTATTCCTGCTGGAACTCCAGGGTAAGGAATTACATGCTCCTTGAATGCATTATCTGATGGTGTAAACCTCAGTATCTTGTTTTCATTCTGATAGGCAAGCCATATATGTCCGCTTCCATCATTTACAATAGCAATGCGGGCAGGAGAAACGGCAGGTATTGGAATAACAAACTCTTTAATGACGGAATCGGCGGCAGTCGAGCCCCCTGCCATTATTAAACAGAAGAATATAGAGGCAAATAAAATTTGTGCCATTATAGGGAAAATACGGAGTTTAACTGTTTTTGCCATCAGGAGTGCTTTCACCGGTAAAATCGATCTTCCAGCTCCTTGATTTCTCATCAAGGTCAAGGTTTATATCCGTAGTAACGCAAACTTCTCCGCCGAATGCAGATGTACACTTATATTCTATCGTAACAACGGCCCGGTCTTTAACAACCTTAGAGCCGACAATCTTCACTACCATATTTTTTGGATAGTTCAACACTATTCCCTTGAACTTATCTTCAGTTAGAGTGAACCGCTTGGAGCTGACCTGCCTGTATGCCTCACTGATAGAGGAACTTCCACCTTCGGCAATGTAACTGTAGAACTTCTTTACGACCTCCTCAGGAGACTCTGAAGTCTTGATCTTAACAGAACCACTGTATTGATAAACATAAACCCCGATAATGATGATTAAAAAAAGAAATAATGTCCCCACTGCCAATAACTTTTTTTTACTCATTAATTACATCCTCTCAAAAAACAAATGGTTCGGCCGCAGACATTAAGACATTAATTGACTGCGGCCGAACCATCGCATTATCCTTAACTATTATATCTGATTAAGATTATCTACCCTCTCTGCCCTTTCAAATTCGTCTTCATCGGCAGCAACGTTCTTCTTCTGGGCCTCATCATAATCGCCTACAGCAAGGTTGGAAGGACCTTTCTTCGGATCGTCTACGAAGAACGCGCCCCTCATCTCGAGGTGCAGAGGACCGCAGAAGTGCTGGCAGTAAACCTCATATTCACCAGCTGTATCAGCGACAAACTCACCAACAGCACTCACACCCCTCGGGATAGTAATCATGGTCTTGAGACCATATGGCCCGTTTATGTTGTAACCCATAATAACATCGGGGTTTTTGGTTATGCCTGCTGCCTTATCAATATTGGTTACAATAAGCCTGACCTTATCGCCCTTATTGACCCTGACCTGCCTTGGGACATAACCGTAGCTGAATGCCTTTACCCTAACTTCCTTAACACCGTCCTTAGTTGTGGTCACGCCCGGCCTGCCTGTATCCATCGGCACATAGTAAGACTTGCCGCCTCTATGGTGCCCCGGCTCAATCCTGCCGGACTTACCAGCGCCTGCAAAGAGGGTTGATACACCCTTCTCGGCCTCACCCATGTTCCAGTTCTTGATTGCGCTTGCAAAAAGGATCTTTGCGTTGTGCGGCTCACCGTCAACAGGGATAATCTTGAGGGTCTTACCATATGTCTTGCTCTTCTCCTCAATGTCGATCATCTCATGGTTGACCGGCCAGGCAATGCCTGTCGGGCTGAAAAGCCCGGTAGAGAACTTGTTCAAGGCAAATACATACTTATTGTCAGGGCTAACACTTATATGCCCGATCCTGTAGTGAACCGGGAACTCGTCAACAACCTCCAGCTTGTCCAGGTCTGTCTTCACGATGCTGTCTGCCACAAAGCAGCTTGTATACGCATACTTGCCGTTTGTGTCAAACACGTTGTGCAACGGACCGGCTCCGGCAGGGATAACCTTCTTGACAGCAAGCTTTTCAACATCTATGATGCTGAGCGTTGCGGAGAGCTTGTCCGCGACCTGGATATACCTTCCGAGTGGGTCGGCGTCCGTACCGTGCGGGTTCTTACCAACTGGGATCTCCTTTATGAGCTTGAACGGATTCAGCTCGAAGACACCGACTGTTGAGTGGTAGTAGTTGTTGGAGAAAACATACTGCTTCCTGTCTGCCTTACCGGCCTTCTTGTTTATGTCAAGATAGTCCGGGGCGCTTGGCGCAGGACCCCAGTCTATGACCTGGGTCTTGCCGGTTGCTATATCGGTCTTGGCCATCTTTCCTGTGAGCTCGCCTGTTGAATAAAGGGTCTTTCCGTCAGGTCCGAGTGTGATGTGGTGAATGCCGAACGGGAAAGGCAAAGAAATGAGCCTGTCCAGCATACCCATCTGGAGGTTGATTATCCCGATGGTGTTTGCCCCCTTATCGTTCACATAGAGGTATTTGCCATCAGGCCCTTTGCTGTACGGACCATACCAGCTCTTCATACCTTCGTTTGTAGGTGCGCTGAATGTTGGCTCATGCAGGTCAACACCAACAGGTATATGCCTGTATGTCCTCAAGCTTGGCACACCCATCACAGCCACAGCTCCGTCAACCCCACCTGCGTTATACATGATCATAGGGTCCTGAAGCGGGGCGTCATTTGGAGACGATTCCGTCTCGTGCCAGTCCCTCTCACCCGCCACCGCAGTGCCGCCAACCATAAGCAGCAGTGCAAGCACTATAAATAATGAATTGCGATATCTCATTTTTCCCTCCTTGTCTTGGATTTTGGGTTAATGTTCCAAAAACTTTAGCCTCTTGCCTGATGCCATAAAAATCTAAAACCATACCTTCAAAATACTAAAATACCACCTCCTCCCTCTTTATCTTTGTTGGAACCGGAACTACCTGCTAATAACGCTCAGAACGATTTGAAATAGTTGCCAGGCACAAGCTTTTATTGTACCTGACAACGCACCGAAATAAGGTGTTCAACTTTGGTAGTTGTTATATAGACCAACGCTTTAAAATTGTCAAGATTTTTTTTAACAGTTAAAGTAAGCTTATAACAAAATGGCCACTGGCCACAAATAGAATATTCCTTTTTTACGATAAGCATTGCATCTTATATATTATTTCTTATATAATAATTCAAATGATGTGTGGACTGCAACTTCTTAAGTAGTTGTCATCCGGAAACCGAAAATCCCCCCTCACCCCCCTTTGGAAAAGGGGGACTTAGGGGGAGTTTCGGGTAGAGACTAAGTAACAATATCGTAACATGACATAGATTGCAACCTGGAAAAATTAACGTGATAAAATTGCCTGATCCACTAAGCACCGAAGGACAAAGTCCCAGCCAGACAACCAAACAGATCATGGAGGGCGAGTGATAGACAAACCTAAAATCCTTATAGTTGATGATGAACCTCTTATGAGGATAGCAATTATTGATGCCCTTCTTGCAGAGGGTTATGATGTAAAAGGAGTGGGGTCGGGTAAAGAAGGTAAGAATCTGATTCTCGATAATGGCTACGATGTATTAATTACAGACCTCAGACTGCCTGAAATAGACGGCCTTGAGATACTAAAAACCGTCATGGAGCATTCTCCAAAAACTAAGGTCATTATGATAACAGCTTACGGCTCGGTCAACACTGCGGTTGAGGCTATTAAACAGGGTGCTTACGATTATCTGACCAAACCATTTTCCATGGAAGAACTTTTGATTATAGTCAGGCGTTTGCTGGAGTTTAGAGAGCTGGAATTCGAGAACCGGCAACTGAAAGAAAAGATAGATGAATTGTGTCATTTTGAGGGAATAATCGGAAGCAACAGCAAGATGAGAGATGTCATGGACAAGATAAAGGTGGTGGCAGAAACTGGGGCCACAATCCTGATTTCAGGTGAAAGCGGAACAGGAAAGGAACTGATCGCCAACGCCATCCACCACAGCAGCAGAAAAGACAGGCCCTTCATCAAGGTAAGCTGTGCCGCCCTGCCGGAAAGCCTTTTGGAAACCGAACTTTTTGGGCATGAAAAGGGGGCGTTTACCGGGGCGGTCAAACAAAAAAAGGGCAGATTCGAACTGGCCAATGGCGGGACACTGTTCCTTGATGAAATTGGCGAGATCTCACCTACCGTTCAGGTAAAGCTTCTCAGGGTTCTCCAGGAAAGGCAGTTTGAAAGGGTGGGTGGTACAGAGACCATAGATATAGATGTAAGGATTATATGCGCAACCAACAAGGATCTGAAAAAAGAGGTACAGAGAAACGCCTTTAGAGAGGACCTTTATTACAGATTAAACGTCGTGCATATCCATGTCCCCTCTTTGAGGGAAAGGAAAGAGGATATTATTCTTCTGGCAAACAGTTTTGTAAAGAAATTCGCTTCACAGAACAACAGAGAGATAGAAGGTATCTCGCCCGAGACCAGGGAGTTATTACTTAACTACCCCTTCCCTGGAAATGTCAGGGAGTTGGCGCACGCCGTCGAAAGGGCTGTGATACTTGGGAACACTAAATATATCCAGCCAAAAGACCTGCCTGAAGATCTCCTGACCTATTACAATGATGCTCTTGGAACGTCAGCGAAATCCCGATATTCAGAACCATTATCAGAGGCAATAGAGCGTTTTGAAAAGGAATATATAATCAAGACCTTAGAGGCAACGGAAGGGAATAAAACCC
Source organism: Desulfuromonadales bacterium (assembly GCA_919902985.1). Classification (GTDB taxonomy): domain Bacteria; phylum Desulfobacterota; class JAENJC01; order JAENJC01; family JAENJC01; genus JAENJC01. The sequence goes on from CAKKSC010000004.1 coordinate 64,985, forward strand.
TCGCTGCTGAAAAACTTGGTTTATCCAGAAAGACCCTCTGGATGAAATGCAAAAACCATGGGTTGGTCCAGGACACTGTAATATAAGGATTAAGGTTGAGGTAGATCATGAAAAATAAAATGCTAAAGATGGGGATACAGAGAAGGGTTATTACCTCGATCCTTATTGTAAGCATCCTCCCCCTTGTGGCTGGCCTGTATCTTACATATCGGGATGGGACAACTACTCGCAGGAACTCTATAGGCACGAGTTTCCAGGAGATAGCAAAAGAGACAGCCTACAAGATCGATATGATAATCGAAAAAGAGGTTGACGATGTCCAAAGGCTTGCTATTTCGCCTGATGTCAGAGAGGCTGTTTTTCAGACCAGTCAGAATAACGAGGAACTGAATAATTATCTCGGACAGCTCGTTAATTATAATGAAAAAGAGATATACAGCCTTACCGTAGTTGATACTGAAGGTAAGTACATAACCGGCGTTGGGACAACAACAAAAAGAAACTACAGTAACGAAAAATGGTTTATAGAGGCGTTCAATGCCGGCAGGGGGAAGGTGTCTGTTGGTAATTTAGAGTTTAATAAGATATCCGAAGTGTATATTATAAGCATCGCTGCACCTGTCATGGATAATTTAAAGGCCATGGGTGTAGTTGTAATAAAATACAATATTGATAATCTCCTTGAAGTCATTACCAACGTGAGGATTGAAAAGACCGGCCACGCAAACCTTGTAGATTCCTCAGGCACAATAATCATGTGTCCGATCTTCCCCCCACGCAGTCACCAGATAAACCCCGGCCTCCTTAACATAATAAAAAACACAAAACCAGGATGGGGAACAGCAGAGGATGATGCCCATGGCGGGGAAAACTCAATTATCGGCTTTGCCCCCGTTAACTCTACTTTGGATCCAGATAATGGCTGGTTTGATGGACATACATGGCACATCTTCATAAGACAAAACCCTGATGAGACATACGAACCTATTTATTCTCTCGTCATCCAGATATCTATATTCGGCTCTGCACTTATAATATTACTGTCTCTCGCTGGAGTATATGCAACCAGGAAAATCGTCAGACCGATTAATCAGCTATATGAGGGAGTGGGGCGTATAGGGCAGGGGGACCTTGACTATCGTCTCAACATAAAGACCAATGACGAGATAGAAAAACTGGCGGATGAATTTAATCTCATGGCAGGGAAGCTTCAAGAGACCTACTCCAAACTCGAAAACAGGACGACGGAACTTGAGACATCGGAAGAAAGATACAAAGACCTTATTGAAAACTCACCCGAGATGATACACTCTGTTGATTCTAACAGGTTCTTTGTAGGGGTGAATAAAACGGAACTCGATATACTTGGCTATACCCTTGACGAAATGATGCAGATGAGGATAGAGGACATCATGCCTGAGGAGTTCAAATGCCAGGGCATAAACCACATTGCAACATCAAGAGATAAAGGTGTCAGCACTATAGAGGGACAATTTATTTCAAAGGATAGTAGAAGAATCGATGTGGAGATTACAGCTACTGCTTGTTACCACCCGCTAACAGGTGAATTTGTCAGAACAAGGGCGTTTGTAAGGGACATTACGGACAGGAAGAAGCTGGAGATGCAGTTGAAAGAATACTACGAAATCCTGGAGCAGAAGGTGCAGGACAGGACGAGGGAGTTGAAACAGACCAAGGATTATCTTGAAAACCTTCTTGAAACAGCAAACGATGTTATTTATACGCTAAATCCAGATGGGATAGTTACTTATGTCAACAAAAAGATAGAGGAGTGGGGCTACACTAAAGATGAGCTGATTGGGAAATCCTTTTTGACCGTCTTTTCAAAGGTACATAAGGGTGAGAGGTTTAAAAAGACAGTACGGGATGGGATAAAACAGACTTACGGAGTAGAGGTTGTAAGCAAAACAGGTGAGCCGAAATATGCAATATTAAGCATTTCACCTATCAGGGAGAACAACGGAATAATAACAGAGGTATTAGGCATAGCTAAGGATATAACAGATCAGAAAATGCTCGAAAAGCAGGTAGCAGATACGGAGAAGATGTCAGCCATCGGACAGCTTGCTGCAGGAGTCGCTCATGAAGTAAATAACCCTCTCGGCGGGATATTAAACTGCCTTTATAATCTCAGGAAAAATGAATTCTCGGAGGAAAAGGAGGAAGAGTATTACATGGCCATGGAGGATGGCATCCACAGGGTCAAGAAGATCGTCAGCCAGTTGCTTGACTTTTCTCAGCAGCATGAACCTGAATTCACTTATGAGGATATAAATACCCTGGTAGAAAATGTCTTCTTCCTGATGAACTGCACCTTTTCCAAGAACGGGATCACTTTTAAAAAGAAACTCTCCCCACGCCTTCCAAAGCTATTTATAGATAAGCACAAGATATCACAGGTATTAACCAATATACTCATAAATGCTGTTCAGGCAACAAAAGAGAAGGGACAGATAACCGTCCGGACAACACATAAGGAAGGCTGGTGCATAATAGATATTGCTGATTCCGGCCCAGGAATCCCGGAAGATATTTTCCCCAAGATATTCGACCCGTTCTTTACAACAAAAGACGTTGGAGAGGGCACAGGTCTTGGTCTTTCGGTAAGCAGGGGTATAATAGAGATGCACAACGGGAAGATAGATGTTAAGAGCACGGCTGGCGTCGGCGCTATCTTTACTATTAAACTCCCTATTGCCTCACCGCAACATCCGGCAGTTTAACCCTATTTACTGGAGCCTTAATCCGGTTTCAATAACCCTGTTTTGGTCCCCATATATCAAAGATAGATGGCCGGTTTCATTGACATGTATTTGTATGTCAACCTCGCTGTTCACCTTTGCTTCAAACGGCAGAGTTACTGTCTTTAATCCTGTCAATGTAACATCCCTGGTCTGATTAAGCTCCTGTGTTATGAATTCAATACCGGATTCCGCTACCCACCTCCTGGCTATTATGTTCTCAGGGACCTCGAACAATTCAAGGGACAACTCATTCTGAATACCCAGTTTACACGCCGGTCTTATCTTGAAGGTCTTCTTAATGGGGAGAAGCTCCCCTTTCTCAAGGACAATGCTGTATGAATATGGGACATCCTTATCGTCAGTCACGTAACGAACGGCATAAGCCATACTGAGATGCCTATCGGTGACAGCTTTCGTCCCATAAACGGCAGCCCCAAGGGCTACAGCAGAAAGGGGGCTGTGATCATAAATAAGATTCTGCCTACTGAGTTTAGGGAATATATATTCTATCTTCTCCCTGAAAGATGGGATCTGGGAGGACCCCCCGGTCATAAGAACGCCCTCTATCTTATCTTTTTTTAATCCAACTTTTTCAGCTCTTTTAAGCACATTAGATATATTACGGTCTACGACCTTATAAAAATCATGTTGTTCGAGAAGCTCTTCCAGTTCCTCGCGAGTTATAGTGCCAATATAACCACCTTCCAATTCAAATGGGACATCCTTCCTTTTGGAAAGATCGATCTTGATCTCCTCTGCAAGGACCAAAAGCCTGTGTTGGGTCGCATCGGTCAACGGCAGCCCGGCTTTTATTGCCAGATGTTCCCGAAGCCAGTTGTCTATGTCATGACCTCCCAGCATCTGGGCCCTGTCCTGCTTGGCGACGACATGGGCCAAGCCGGTATTTACCCTGATTATCATAATGTTCAGGGTACTCCCGCCAAAGTCTATAATCATAATTACCTTGTCTCTGTTTTCAACCACCTGATAACCTATTGCCGCCGCAAGTGGTTCTTCTATAAATTCGATATTAACTCCCCGGATAGTCTTCTCCACTATCTCTCTCATCGCCTTTTTATAATACTGGAACCCCACAGGAACGGTAATATAGATGATGTCCGCCATATTCCTTGAGACTATCGAAAACCACCCTCCGCTCACAGTCGCTTTTTTCAGGTGTTGGTAAAGGATCCGGAAAAACCTTTCCATATGGACCTTCCCCTTCGGGTTCCCTTCCAGAAGCATCTGTTTAATGTTTATCAGAGGGTTTTCCTCGATAACTTCGGCGCCTATGCTGTTTGTCTCGGAACTCAGGATTGTAGGTATTACATAAGCCGAATCATATTTTTTGCATACAGAGGGTAAAACTATAAACTCCGGCTGTTCATCCCCCTTCTTCCTCATGATAACCGTATTTGTGGCGCCTACGTCTATTGATATGAAATTGTTCACTACTGGAGCGGCATAGACTTCCTGACTCTGAGAGACAGGCAGAATGCCTGCTCCAACAGGGTGTACCTCCTTTAAGAATACCGGCCTCTCTATCTCTCTCCCGTGGAAGATCTCCTGCAACGTTTCCAGATGTGCCACTGCCGTTCGAACCGAGTCCCTCAATCTTTTTGGCTGTATCCAGATATGGGTGTATGGCTTCAGGGCTTCTATAAAGCGGATATCGTTTAATCGCGCCCCGAATTTATCTATCTCGGCAGATAATATATCCGAGTATTTCTCCCTGGAGAACCTTCTCTTTTTTGACTCCTTGATCCCGGGCTCCTCGGCTGAAAGCATATAATCAACAACATCTACGGCCTCTATATCCTCCATCCACTTTCTGACAGTAAAGAAGTTCAGGGCCTGCTGAATTGCATCCATAAGGAGTACAGAATATTCCCGCGTCTTCGGAATCTCCACGATGACCTCAATTAATGCATGCTCTCTGGCGAACGGGTCCTTTATTACTATTGCAGCTTTATACGCATCTGTTAGCGCCCGCCTGTAAATATCCGGGAATTCTCCAGTCTTTCTAAGTTCATTAGCAATAAACAGAAGGACATACTTCCTGTAATAAGGCTCTTCAATGAGCGCAGTAGCATCAATAGCAAGCGAGACGGCTTCCAAATATAAATCGAGGAAGACCCCCACTTTCGGAAGCTCACTGGCGACCCCGAGAAGTGTATATCTTCTGTAAAAAGAATAATCGCAGGTCTTTGGCAACTGCCTGGCTATGAAATCAAGAGATGGTTTTTCATAGCGGGGTTTATCCGGGAGGTTAAGGGCCAGCCTCCATGCATGGAGGCGGAGATTCGCAAATCCTTCTGTCTTTGGGAGCTCATGGGCAATCCTGACGAGCTCATTTATCCGATACTGGCCTTCCTTGACGGCATCGGCCGCTACGATCACGGCCTCCATAGCCTTTAAATATAATTGCTCGAAGGGATCAGTCCGGGGGATGTCTTTTACGAAATCAAGGAGGGCGCTCCTGTGTGCTGATGGGTCGTCAATCCTGTTTATCAGATCCAGACCCTGCTCAAAGAAATCAATATATTCGGTATTCTTAGGGATCTCCCTTAAAATACTAATAAGAGACGATCTGGAGGCTGGCTGGTCTGCTGAATCTCTTATGCCATTAAGGGTCTGCCTTATTCGTTCTATATTTATCATCTTTCATTCAGTGCAAAATATTTATTCTGCTGAAACCTGTCTCCTTTATCATGCCGTCACTCTCAATAATGACCTCAACCTTCCCCTGCATGTAGAAGTCAGCAAGTCCATAGCAGTCAGTCAAGAAATGGAACCTCTGGTTCGTTGAGCCCCTTGCCAGGAGGCTCTTCTCTTTTTTTTCGTCTTCATAAGCTCCGTCTATCAGTACATCAATATATGGCAGGGACAGATATAAAGACGGCATCTTCAATATCTCCTCATATGTGAAACCGGTATATACAACCGTATTAAGATTATAAACTTCCTTGGCGACCTTAAGCAGGCAGATGAGACCGTCCGGCTGCAGAAACGGCTCTCCTCCGCTCACGGTAATCCCCTCGACTCCAGCAGAATGGAACCTGCTGAATATCTCTTCAACACTCAATGATTCACGGATTTCTAATGGGTGGGTGTCTGGATTGAAGCAATCGGGGCAACCCCTGGTGCACCCCTGAAAAAATATGACCATCCTGGAGCCAGGTCCGTTTACCCTGGATGACGGCAGCACGGCATGTACGTTCAAAGATAATTTGCTAATCACTGCGGCTCACCGGTCTGTCTCTATATTTATTCGAGCAGCTGTGTCAAATTCGTCTTTTTCAATAAAACTTTCGACCTTGCCTAACACCTTCGAAAGATGCTGCGCCACTTCCTTGCAATCAGTGAATACGGTTGAATCTATCTCAACCTTTCCGTCAGGGGTTATCCTTACTCTGATCTCACGATCCATGAAGCATCTCCTGCGCCTTTTTAGGGGCCGTTACGAAATAACCATTACATTTCCAACCCTTTCGTTACGGCCCCTTATGCCGATCACTGTATTGCGATGTTACAGTTGTTTTTTTACAACGGCTTACCCTTTCAGGACTATCCTGATCTCCCCGGAAGTCTCAGTCTCCTTGGCTATCTCAAAATCCAGGGGAAGATTGTCTTTAATCGACTCGTATGCGTACAACTGTTTCAGCCTGTTTGAAAAGCCCTGAACAACACGATTGTCTCCTGCCAATTCGAAACTGTTCCCCGATTTTTCCCTGACAATATTCATTATATCACCGCCCCGGTCAATCTCTATTGTCTCCTTCCTTTCATTCACAAGAAAATTTGTGACCTCTCCCCTCTCCTTCAGTTCTTCAAGGGCGCATATGATATATTTCTTATTCGACAGTTCGGTCTTTATGACTGTATAAAAAGACATACCATGCCTCAGTTTAATGGATTTTGATTGAAAAACACGGCCAGGCTGTCCCCGTTCATCAATATATCCTTGGTCAGCCTGTCAACCAGGCGCACCAGAACATCCCTGTTTTTCGAGATAGTCGTTGCAGTTGCTTCCTTTGAGTTATCAAGTATCTTCTGGATATCGTCAAGGATATCGCTTCCAGAGGTAAGGGCATAGTCCTGAAGCACAACCAGGCTCTTGTTCTTCATTATCTCGCCAAACCCATATTCAACAACCATCTTTCTCGCTATTACAGTGGCCTGCATAAGGTCCTGGGAGGCGCCCAGCGTCTTGGAGTCACTTCCGTTTAACTCATCCTCTGTTACCATGCCACCCAGTATAACGCCTATCTCCTTTTCGAGGTCTGTCTTGGTAAAGGTAGTCCTTATGGTCTCATCGAACGGCACAAAAGAGCTGTAGTTTTTATAGTTGTCAACGCTGACAAATGTCGGCGTCCTGGCAAAATGGTGCCACATCATGATGGAGTGGCCGGCCTCGTGCAGGGCTATATTCCTCTTTTCAGCATCAGTCAGCAACTCAGCCCTCTGGACAAACAGCGAGCGGGATGCCGGCCTCGCCCTCTGGTGACTCCATCTCCTAAGCTCCTCTATCTCTTCCTTCTTTAATACAGAGAGGGGGGTAATGGTCCTTAAGGAGGTCAAGAGGGTCTCCTGAGTCAAGTCCAGGGAGAGGAGGCCGTCTATCATATCCTCAATCTCTTTCGAACTCTGACCGCCATGTATCTTATTGAAGGTAGCCACTATGGCATCTTTTACAGCCTGCTCTATCTCCGCTCCGGTAAAACCCTGGCTGTTCTGGGCCAGTTCTCTCAGGTTCAACCTGTTTATGTTCCCGATTCTCTTTTCAAGGTGGATCCTGAATATCTCCTCTCTTTCCTCGATACTCGGCAGGTCAACAAAGAAGACCTCATCGTACCTGCCCTTCCTCCACAACTCAGGAGGAAGGTTCTTTGGTTCATTAGCTGTAGAGATGACGAAGACAGGGTCTTCCTTCTCCTGAAGCCAGGTAATAAATGTCCCGAATACCCTCATCTGGGTCCCGGAATCTCCCTGATAACCACCTATTCCGCCAAAGGCCTTGTCAATCTCATCTATCCAGAGTATGCATGGACTCACTGCCTCTGCAAGCTGGATACACCTTCTGATATTCTTTTCCGATTCCCCGACAGTAGACCCAAAGAGCCTTCCCACATCCATCCTCAGAAGTGGAAGGTTCCATATCCCTGCCAACGCCTTGCAGCAAAGGGATTTACCGGACCCCGGAACGCCGATGAGTAGAAGCCCTTTGGGGATATCCAGCCCGAGGGTCTCAACCTTATCCCTGCTCAGACGGAATACGTGCTCCCTCTCCACAAACCACTTCTTTATCTCGGTCAGGCCGCCTATATGTTCAATGGCTTCCTTATGAGGATAATAGTCCAGTATCTTCTGTTTTCTGATGATCTGCTGCTTTTCGTCCTGTATGGAGGAGATGCACTCCTCATTAAGTACGCCTTTATTCATGCTTATGGCCTTCCTCATGACACGCTTTATGTTGTCCATGGAAAGCCCCTGAAGGGACTTGTACAGTATGGACCTTGTGGAGGCATGCCACTTCTCAGGGATCATGTGGCCGTAAGTATTAGATACCATTTCGGCTATCTCATCATAGTCAGGGAGGGAAAGCTCCAGCACAATTATGTCTTCCTCAAGCTCAGGCGGGATTTCACTTAGTGTAGGGGAGAGAATGCAGATCGTGTTAACAGTCCTCTGCTCATCAATTATTGCGGGGAGGTCTCTGAATTTCCTCAAAAACTCATGAGAAGTGAAATATCCAGCTATGTCTTTGAGCAAAAATATATTGTTGCTGTCGCCTTTTGATATCTTCTCTTCTATGGTGGAAAGTACCTTCTCCCTTCCCAACTGTTCCCTTTTCTTCTTCTCCCCGCCGTAAAGCCCACGGGATACAGACCAGGACCAGAAGGTGAATCTCATAGACTCAGAGAGGTTCTCAACTATCCTTTCTACCCTTCGTTCCTCAAAGGACACAAGCCATAAAATAGGGTACTTGGCCTCGACATGTATCTTTATCTCGTTCTCAAAATCTTTAGTTTTCATAGTGTTAAATTATACCCTGTGGAATGACATCTTAATATCAAAGGGAGACCTTCCGGAGGGACTCCCTGAAAGAGACTAAACCGGTATGTTAATGTAGAAAACAAGGAGCCAGATGGTGATAAGAGTCCCACCCATCCAGCTGACGTATTTCAAAAAACGCTTATGCCTCCTGATTATCCGGAGCTTGACCAGAAAGACCGCCAAACCGGTGAGAGGCAACAGTAATGCTGCTATATTTATCATACTGCTTGAAATTGCAATAAGGGCTAATACGTTAAAGAGGATTACTGTCAGGTATCCATTTGCTCGATGGATCATCCCTTCAATCGATGCTCTCGTAGCCCTGATCAGCTGCAGACCACTGATGAAACTGGTTACAGCCAGGACAATCCCGATACTCGCCAATATTATAGACGCACTTGAAAATATAAACATTTTAAACCCTGTAGATAGTCTTCAATACACGCCTTTGAATAAAATATGAGATGATCCCTATATATGCCAATATCAATGGCATTATTATGTAAATATTCGACCATGTCGAGTTGTTGATTAATGTGTTGTTGCCGCCCCCGCTAATAACGATTCCAAACCTGTTCCTCCATGCCCTGTTGTCCTTCAAGGTATTGTTGCTTGAATCCCAAAGTAGGATCCCGTTCCAGGTGTTATGGTTAACATTATTGTCCGTAAGGTTATTATAGCTGGAGGAGCTCAGGAATATCCCATTGTCTTTATTTGAACTTGCGCTGTTTTTTTCCAGGCTGTTCCTATTGGATGAATCAAGATATATCCCATAGCTTTCGTTTAAATCGGCTGAGTTGCCTGCTATCGTATTGTTGCTGGAACCATAGAAAATAATTCCATTACCGTTCTTTACACTCTTGTTATCAGTAATCGTCCCATTATTGGAATTATAAAGGTATATGCCGGAAAGAAGAGAACCTGTGGTCGTAAAGCCCGATATCGTTACATTATTAACGTTGCTTATCTTAAACACAGGCTCGCTGGGAACAGCTGCCAAGATAGTTGTGAAATCCGGGCCTCTGCGCGACCTTATCGAAACCGGCCTCGTGATCGAAACATTTTCTTTATAAATTCCTTCACTCACAATTATAGTATCTTCCTTGGAGGCGTTAATTACCGCCTCCTGGATAGTCTTATAGTTTTCAGGAACAATGATTGTAGAATAAATAAGTAATAATGCTGTTAATGACAGCATGTGTCGCACGCAATCTCTTTTGATTCAACAGCCTTCTGGTGGAATCTCGCCCTTTCAACTGCTTTTTCCTCATCCGGTTTGCGTTCTCCCGGCTCAACTGGAATAAATGAATGCTCTGCATGCCTCATCCCTTTCATCAAGGACCCTTTCATATCTTCTGTGATATACTTCCTCACAAATTCAAAAAACTCATTGTCCTCCTTGCGGACATGGCTTCTGAGAGCAACAAGCGCCGAGCCGATTATCTTATCGTTTATGGTTCCATCCCTGAGGGCCTCGCGGAAAGAGTATATTAGAGATATAATCTCGCGGTGGTCCTCGTTTATGCAGGCGACAAGACCTTCGCCAAAAGGCACAAGCCCCCTCAAAGCAGGGAACAGAACCTCTTCCTCTTTGATGCCGGAATGCAGCTGGAGGAGGTTATCGAGCTCTGCGGTAGAAACCCAGAGTTCATCAATATTCCTCTTGACCAGAATAGCGTCAACTTTGTCAGCCATCTCCAGTATCTTTTGATGCTCCGAAATCAGAGCTGCAATTGGGTCCGTCCTCGGGTCGGTTGCTGGAGACAGCTCTTCTCTTCCACCCAGCACATCCTCATCCTTAGCTGCTTCAATACTTAATGCCTCAAACTGCTGGGAATAGCCCATACGACATGCATGTCTGGGACTTTTAAAATACCTGGCATCCTCATATGAAGCCGCCAACCGGGCATATTCAGACTCTGTCAGGAACAATATTCCATTCTTGCAATGAACAACGCAGGATGAATGGTGACATGTATACTTTATTTCTAAAACCTTATCCGACATAATTACATACTCCTTATCTTAAGCGTGACCTGGAATATCATGCTCGATCGGCGCAGATTGCAGTGTTGGTATTCCAAACCTGTCGTTAAATGTACTTATTATATATAAAAGTGTCCTGTGGTTTAACAGTAGCCCTTTATATAGATTTGTCTTGGAAAGACCATCAAAGTACAACTCATATGAAAATGAAACCTGTTTTACTATACCTTTTTCATCCATGTTTAAATCGTAGCTGTTATCCAAAAACAAGAGGTCTTTTCTAATTGACTCATAAAAGCTGTCTCTCTCATCCTCCGTAAGCTCAGACAGCTTCCCCATATGTTCAGGTGCCAGAGAGACGCCGTTTAATAAAACAATAAGTCCAGGATACTCCTTTGGCTGTATGACCCGCTGTCTTTTCTGTGAAGCAAGCGGATAATCTATCTCAAAATGAAAATTTGCATTCTCGTCTTTTGCATCACTTACCTGATGATGATTCTCAGTAAGCCATTTCTTAATCCCATCTTTTGCCTGTTCTACAGTCGTAATCTCCATTCAACAACTCTCCTTTTTTAATTATTTACTGGTTATAATTTTACTACACTTGATAAAACCTGTCCAGCTTTTTTGGCATAGACCTTTCCATTTTTTCATTTGAGGCTTTTGCAAATCTCTAAGAAACGCAGTTTTGTCATTTCGACCAGCGGGAGAAATCTTTGTTTTTATTACACTGAAAGATTCCTCACTTCGTTCGGAATGACACAAAAGCGGACTTTTGCAAGAGGCTCATTTGACTATAGTGCAGTCCGGTATATGTCCAAAAAAGAGAGATTAAACAGGCACGAAGGAGGTCTTCCCTCGTGCCTGGAATGAACTCAACACTTACTCATGGCCTCCACCGACTTCCTTTTTGAAAGTCTGACAAAGCTGTGAACAGCGTGTGCAATAATAGGTGTGGTCCAGTTCATACTCCTTATAGATCGGACATGTCTCACATAGGCACTCCTTTTCCCACTGTATCGCCTTGCTGGTACCTACCATAGGGAAGCAATAAGCGCCTTCAGGGTTATCCCCTTTCACAAATGTTGGGCACCCTGTACATTTGCATTTACTCAGGACATAATCCTGCCTCTTTGCATATTCCTCCTTGCTCAACCCCTCCTCGCCAAACCTGTCATAATCACTGATCCTCATAGTATCACCTCCTTTTAGATTTTTATCTAATTAAAGATTAACACTGATTTTCAGGGTGTCAAGTTCACTCCCCTATCCTCCCCTTTAATAATGGGGATGTCAGGTAGGAGTAGTATTCTCATCCAGCCATTAATGAATAGATGCTGTACCCAGCAAACAAGAGGCCGACGACCAGATTCAAGGGTCGGGTGTTATCAGTGGGTTGCGGCATCAACAGAGCATCTATACGTATTGACTCAGTTACCTTATTTCGAACAAAGGTAGCCAGGATGAGCAAGAGCCCGTAGATTATGCCTATTACAGTAACAATATTATCCAAATTATCCATAATTAAGAAAAAAGAGGGAAGGCATCGCCCTCCCTCATGTATATCGCATACTCTAAGGCAACCCATCCCCACCCCGCCCCTTAAAGGGGAGGGGAGATGTGTCAGACATCAACTGCCTTCCGGTATTTATGGGTTCTGGCTTACGTATCTTTGTCTCTCAGACTCGGTTATCCTGTCCCACCATGTGTTGCCAACACCCCAGTCACCCCTCTCAGCGCCAGGTTTGGTGTAGAACCACCAGTTAAGCAAACTGCCAATTGCGCAGAATACGATTAACCCCGTAAAGAACGGTATCGCGGAACCATATTTGCTTATAGAACCTCCGATGAGGGAAGAAAATATGAACGGCCCATAGGCAGCCCATGCTCCTGTCCAGCCCAGTATTTGAGATCCCAGCCTAGGAGAGTAGGCATAAACAATCGGGTACTGGCGGAAGGTAGCAAAGTTACCGATTCCTGCCGATAAGAATATTCCTAACATAATCCAGACGAACATCGGGAACTGGTCCAGGGATGTTGGCGTCAGATATCCACCGAATATCAATGCCAGAGACCCTATGATCAGGCCTGCCCCGGAGATTTGCGTAAATATGCTTCCGCCAAATTTGTCGGCTAAAGGTCCACCGCCGAAGCGGACAACAGAACCTATGAGGGGGCCGAGGTACGCATATTTCAGCGGGTCCGGCGCCAGGGCGGCATCCATTCCCGGGATGCTTCCATATAAAGTCTTTATCATGAGCGGAAACGCTGCCGCAAAGCCGGCGAAGGAACCGAAGGTCATGATATATGTCCAGACCATGAAATACGCATGCTTGTTATTAGTCATGTCACCCACCATCTTGCCGAAGGAGGGCTTTTTCATAGGTATACTTCTAAGTAAAAACCAGCAGAGGATACCGGCAATAATAAGGTACGGCACATACCAGAAGGCCGCATTCTGCAGCCATATATCCTTCTTGATGATCTTCTTGACCGTTACGTCCGAAACCACTCCAGCCTCATTTTTCTTGACCTCGGCCTTCATGCCCTTTGTCGCATCCGTTTCTGTAATGACTATGTCCTTAACTGCTCCTGCTTCATCTTTCACAACAGTTATCGCTTTAGCAAGGCCCTCATCTTTAACTACTACGTCCTTGACAACCCCTGCTTCTTTCATAATCTTCACTGCAAAGACCGGGGTTGCCTTTGTAAAGAGCTGCGGCGCTCCGGCTGCTCCAATTACTGCAAAGCCTATAATCCAGGGGGTTATAAACTGAGTAACACTCACGCCCAGGTTGCCGATTCCAGCCTGTAGACCCATGGCAGTGCCCTGCAACCTCTTTGGGAAAAAGAGACTGGTTGAAGGCATGAAGGAGGAGAAATCTCCGCCTCCAAAACCGCAGAGGAACGATATTATCAGGAAGTGCATGTAAGGAGTTTCGGGGTTCTGAACAGCATATCCGAGCCATATCATCGGAATAAGCTTAATAAAAGTTGCAACCGTAACAGTGATCCTGGTGCCATATATAGGTATCAGGAATGAGTGTATTGTTCTCATCGCGCCAGCTGCAAGGCCCGGCATCGCGGCAAGCCAGAAGAGCTGCATCGTATCGAACTTAAACCCTATAGCAGGAAGGCGCACAGCGACAGCGCTCATAACAAACCATGTAGCAAATGATGCAAGAAGGCTGAACGTGGTAACACTAAGAGTCGTCCAGGCCCGAGCGCTACCTTCCTTAGCCCAGAATTGCAGATCTTCAGGCTCCCATTTTTTTAACCATGATGACATATTAGCTCCTTTGAGAAAAATATTTTACTCTCAATATACAAAAAAGGCGGGCGTTGCGCCCGCCTTTTTTGTTTTGTCTTATTTGTCTTACTTGTACTGGACTATGTTTTCAGTCTTTGGGTTCCTGCCGTACCATCTGACAACCTGATAAGGCCTGACCAGATACTTGTAGATATTAATAGTGAATAGGTGCGCTAACCTCGTAAATGGTATTATGAGGACAATGAGCATGGCGTTAAAAATATGAACCTTGGTGAAGAGCGGCAAATTAGCCACGTATTCAACCTCAGGGTTAAGTTTGATAACTGACCATATCCATGGCACGGCGGTTGCTGCGTACCAATTGGAGCCCCATCTGTAAAGCAATGCGTTAGCCAGTCCGGTCACGACCTGAATCAAAAGAACTATCAGTAAAAATACATCCCAACCGGAAGTTACAGCCTTTGCCCTGCTGTTGGTGAGTCTCCTGTAAGTGAGGGCCAATAGTCCAAATAGCGCAAGAAAGCCGAGCGCAAGTCCTGAAGCCTCAAAGACATAAAGTCTGACAGGGACGCTGTTCCAGGCAAGAATACTGCCTGGAATCAGAAAACCCACAAAATGCGTCAAGAGAATTGTAACTATCCCGTAATGCCATGGAAATGACCCAAAAAACAGTGTCCTGTTTTCAAGGAACTGTGAGGATTGGGAAGACCATGTAAATCTGTTTGAATTATACCTGTAGATCGCCCCTACAATTCCAACCGCAAGAAGCACATACGGCAACGCGCCAAATAACAATCTGTCCATCAACTTACCTCCTTAATATCTTTAATGTCATTATCTAATACTCTATAAACTGCATTTATAAGATGCTTATAAGCGTTCCTCTTGGTTTGAAAATTTCTATTTAGCTTCTCCATAGACCTGATCACATACGTCTTTACAAAATCCCTTTTTAGCTCCTCATTCTTTAGATGACCTATAAAAAAGAGTATCACTGCAAGATTATCAGGAAGTTCCCCTTTGGCAACTTCATCAAAGGGGAACCCCTGATCCTTATACATTGATTTTATGGTAAGCAAGTTTCCTGCTCGCTTAAACCCCTCATAGCTATACCATCCCATATCCAGTGTAGTTTCCGACGTAAACTCAAAGGTGTAAGAGTATAGCTCTTGAAGTTCTTCGATGGTCAACCTCTCCACGTCTTTCTTAAAAGACCTGAGTTCCTTTAATATTTCCTCAGGATACTGCCCCTTCTCAAGGATATCAATACACTCGTTTAGTTGAGGCATTATATCATTATGTGGAAATCTCAGGGATTGACCCAGGCACGTGTACAAGTTATTAACCTCAAGCATAACCATCAATCTTTACCACTGCCTCCCGATGACTTCCTGCTTTTTAAATCCAAATCCTATGGTTCCTCTCTTTTCGTACATAGTCCTTGGATCTATAGTAGTCTTAGTCTCGCGATGAGTCTCAGGAATTACGAATCTCTCCTTAAATGTCGCAAGTGTATTTAGTCTGAGTATGCCTTCAGCGTCCAGGACAGTTAAACCACATTGAGATAACGCAGTCTTGACCTCACTTTCGCTGATATCGCCAACACGCTTCATACGAGCCCACATCCTGACGGCCATCTGCTTCTTCAAGGACTCAACAACCAGGCTCTCGTTACCGGCGGCAAACAGATTTGCCAGATACTTTACCGGGACCCTCATTTTCTCCAACTCATTAAAGAAGCCATCTGACTCAGGGTCAAATAGTCCGCCTCTGTCGGCCTTCACCTGGTGGAGTATTGGCGATAGTGGTGGTATATAGAAGTTCATTGCAAGCGTCCTGAATTCAGGATGAGTTGGCAGCGATATTCTCCATCTCTTGAATAAATTGTAAGCCGGAGAATTCTGTGCAGCGGCAATCCAGTTATCCTCGATACCTGCATTTCTTGCGGCCTCAATAACCTTCGGATCATAAGGATCCAGAATTATGCTCCTCAACCCTTCAACAATCCTGTCATCGGAAAGCTTGGCTGTCTCCTCAATCCTTTCAGCGTCATAAAGCAGTGCGCCAACAGTTCTGATCCTTCCGGTACAGGCATGACCGCATGCGTTAGCCTGACCAGTCTCGGTCCTTGGATAGCAGAAGATGCACTTTTCAGACTTGCCTGTCGCCCAGTTATAAAAAGGTTTTTTGTACGGGCAGGCACTTATGCAGAACCTCCATGCCCGGCATGTATTCTGGTCGATAAGGACTATGCCGTCCTCCCCTCTCTTATATATTGCGCCGGACGGACATGCAGCTACGCATGCCGGGTTCAGGCAATGATTGCATATCCTCGGCACATAGAAATAGAACAGCTTATGGAACTTGGTAAGACATTCCTTCTGGGAATCTGATAAGTTCTTCAGGTTCGGGTCGTTTGTGGCATAAAGAGGCGAGCCACCAAAGTCGTCGTCCCAGTTTGGTCCCAAGACAATCTTTTCCATAAATTCACCGGTAATCAGTGACTTTGGACGGGCCGTCGGCTGGTCATCGCCTGCAGGGGCGTTGAACAGGTTCTGATAATCATACGTAAAGGGCTCGTAGTAATCATCAATTGTCGGCAGATTCGGTTGGAAAAAGATGCTGGCCAGAGTCCTCAGCTTATTGTCCTTTATAAGCTTCAATCGGAGCGTTCCGCCAACAACCTCCCAGCCGCCCCTGTATCTCTCCTGGTCCTCCCAGGTCAGCGGATATCCAGCGCCTGGCTTGGTCTCTACGTTGTTCCACCACATATACTCTGCACCCTGACGGCTGGTCCAGACGTTCTTGCAAGAGACACTGCATGTATGACAGCCTATGCACTTGTCCAGATTAAAACTCATTGATAGTTGGGCTCTTATATCCATTACCACTCCACCTCCTGATTCTTCATTTTTCTAAGCAAGACAGTCGTGTCCCTGATAATTGGAATCGGACCCCATGCGTTAAATCCGTAAGAGAACTGTCCATACCCACCAACTGCCAGCGTCGGCATCTTCAGCCTCTGCCTTGGAAGGCTATTATGGAACCCTCCTCTGATCTTGTTTCTGGTCTGCGCCTTCGGTACGTTGATCGTCCTCTCTTGAGAGTGATAAGCGAACATAGTGCCACTTGGTATCCTTGCGCTGACAACGGCACGCGCTACATAAACTCCATTGTCGTTATAGGTCTCTACCCAGTCATTGTCCTTGATCCCGATGCTTGCGGCATCCCTGTCGTTGACCCATACGGAATTGCCGCCTCTGGAAAGAGTCAACATCCTCAAGTTGTCATAGTGAGTTGAATGGATCGCCCACTTCCCATGAGGAGTTATGTAATTGAGATGTAACGCTCCAGACCTGTCGCTCCTCTTAAGCTCGTTCATCTTGTTTGGATCCAGCTTGTACTTATGTGTACACAATGCCTCACCAAACTGAAGGTATGTAGGATGATCGAGATAGAAGTGCTGCCTTCCGGTCAGCGTCCTCCAGGGGAGCCTGAAATCTATCTGGTTTGTGTATGCATTGTACGATCTTCCGTTCCTTGTATCACCAGTCCACAACGGGCTGTTTAATGCCCTCCTTGGCTGAGCGACAATGTCATCATACGTCAACCGGCAATTTCTATCAGGTCCGGCTATTTCATCTGCAAGGCCGTGATATTCAGTCTCCGTCACAGCCTGTGCTTTGGGGAGTAACTCTTTATGTTTCAAAGTCCAGACCCTCGATGGATCATGATCAAATATCTTTTTGACCGACTCCTTGGCTTCCTTGTAAACCTCACCATGGAGGCCTGTATGATGTTCCTCAATCAACCACTGCTGGTAGTTTGTTTCACCGTTAGTCACGCCGGAGAAGAAGAAGACCACATTTGCGGCTTCCTTGGCAGTCTGAAGAGAAACATACCTTTCTCCGCCCCATTCTACTTTATCTATGTGCGGGTCATTGATGTATTCTTCAACAAACGGCTTCCCCTCAAGCATAATGCCATGGAATCCGTATTTGGTCTTCATGAGAGGTCCGAGTGTTATCTGCTTGTTATACGTGTTCGGGTAATCTCTTGTCACGACGTTCAGATTCGGCATGGTTACACCGGGAATAGCCTCACATTCTCCCTTCTTCCAATCCTTGACATCTGGTATGGCAGGCTGCGCTATCTCGCCAGGTGTATCGTGTGCGAGAGGCGTCATTACGACATCCTTCACAGGATTCGGCAAATGCTTGGCTGCCAGCGCCGAGAACTTCTGTCCGATAAACTTGAATGCATCCCAGTCGCTCTTAGCCTCCCAGTTAGGTGGAACGGCAGCTCCCATAGGGTGAATATAGGAATGCAGGTCAGTCGTATTCATATCTTCCTTCTCGTACCAGTGAGCAGCAGGAAGTACAATATCGCTGTACGTCGGCGTAGTATTCATACGCATGTTCAGGTCGACAACGAGATCGAGCTTGCCGAGCGGTGATTCCCTGTACTTCATATCCTTGATATGTGGCTTGGCCACCTCTTCGCAGTCCAGATTATTATGGGTCCCAAGGAGGAACTTCAGGAAATACTCCTGCCCTCTTGCACTGGAGCCAAGGGCATTCCCACGCCATATCATCCAGACTCTCGGCCAGTTCTCAGGCGCGTCAGGATCCTCAACACCAAACTGCAGCGCGCCGCTTTTGAGCTGTTTAACAGTATAATCAACTATTTCAGCGTCCGTCTTTGCTCCTGCCTTCATCGCTTCGGCAGCCACAACAAGCGAGCTCTTGTTCCACTGACTATACCAGGGAAGCCCACCCAACCTTACTGACCTGACCTGCCAGTCAGCGCAATGCTCGTATGTAACCTGGCTCTTATCCGGCATTACAGCGTATTCCGTCAGTTTATCATCAAACTTAAACATCTGGGTATGTATGTACCACATGCTCGGTGTATTCTGGAATCTTGCAGGTCTTTGCCAGTCGAGACTATGAGATATCTGGCCCCAAGAATCAAAGCAGGCAAGTTTTTCCTGCCCGACATAGTGGTTCTGGCCGCCGCCGTTCCTGCCGATGCAACCGCAGAGCATCAATGCTCCAATGAATGACCTGTATATAAGGTCAGAGTGATAGTAGTGGTTAGCGCTGGCGCCGCTAAGAACCATTGACCGGCCCTTTGTAACTTCAGCGTTAGATGCGAACTCCCTGGCTATCTGTATTATCGTTGCCCTGCCGATGCCTGTATATTTCTCCTGCCATGCAGGAGAGAAGGCCTTGTCGTCGTCATAATTCTTGGCAAAGTCGCCTTTAAGTCCTTGACGCGCGACACCTAAGTGCGACATTTGCATGTCAAATACCGTAGTTACAGGTATTCTGCCTTCGGTAGCCGTCTCGATGTATTTTATTGGGACCTCTCTCTTATAGATCTCACCGGAGTCAAGCTCGTAGAACACGCACTCCAAGGCTTCGTCCTTGTCGTTTAAGAATGTAAGTGCGGGGTCTATCGTCTCGCCCGTCTTTCCATCCTTAAGAAGAGTATTCCATTTGCCTTCGCTTTCCTTATTTTTATGCCATCTGTACCCTACCCCCCCGTTAACAACTCTTGCCTTCTTGGTCTTGGTATCCCACATCGAATACTTCCACTCAGGGTTGTCTGTATCGGCATACTCCTTAAGGTCCTTAGCATTCAAAAATCTGCCCATCTCATAACCGTTCTTTGTTTTCCTGAGCTTTATAAGGTGAGGCAGGTCGGTATAGGCCTTTGAATAATCAACAAAATACGGAACCTGTCTGTCTACATAGAACTCCTTGAGTATGACATGGTTTATTGCCATCCAGATAGCGCCGTCAGACCCTGGTTTCACTGGCACCCAGAGGTCGGCATACTTCGCTGCCTCTGAGTAATCCGGCGTCATAACGACCAGCTTGGCTCCACCATGGCGGAGTTCAGAGATAAAATGACAATCCGGTGTCCTGGTCCTGTTAGGGGTAGCAGCCACAATAACCACATATCCCGAATGATACCAGTCCGCGCTTTCTGAAACGTCGGTCTGTTCACCCCATATCTGTGGATGGGCATTCGGAAGGTCTGTATAGTAGTCATAGAAGCTCATGCTCACAGCACCAATCATCTGGTGATAACGTGCGCCTGATGCATAACTTATTTGCGACATAGCCGGGATAGGAGAAAAACTGATGTTCCTGTCCGGTCCGTACTTCTTGATAGTATATATCTGAGCAGCTGTTATTATTTCCGCTGCGGTGTCCCAGTCAAATCTGCGGAATCCGCCTTTTCCTCTGGACCACTTCACCTTCTTGCTTAACTCAGCGTTCTCAACAATGCTTCCCCACGCGTCAACCGGGTCGGTATGCTTTGTTTTAGCCTCTTTCCATGCATCAATAAGAGTGCCGCGAACATATGGATACTTAATTCTAACAGGGCTATAAACATACCAGGAAGCGGATATACCCCTCTGACAACCTCTCGGCTCATAAGGTGGAACACTCGGCTCCAACAATGGATAATCAATAGCCTGCAGTTCCCAGGTGATGATACCGTCCTTTACATACACCATCCAGCTGCATCCGCCTGTACAGTTATTTCCATGAGTGCTCCGTACAGTCTTGTCATACTGCCAGCGATTCCTATAAAACTCTTCCCAACCTCTCTTACTTGGATTAACCTCGTCTTGGATCCATGTAGCCATTAGTTATATCCCTCCCTTTCCACCGTAATTTCTCCACAAAGCATCATGGGCAGTATTCCTTGTTCTTTTGCTATACCTTCCGCTCCAAATAATGGTGAAGAGGATAAGTATTGCCACAAATCCGATTATTCCGATACCGGCAAAAGTCGCAGACTGCGACGGTGCAACATCATTCGCACCCTGAACCTTAAGGAATGCCCTCAAATTCTCCATTTCCGACTCAGTGATATTCTTTGCCGTAAAAATTGGACCCATAGTCGGGCTGCCGCCGCCGTTAACCCATGCTGTGCTGAGGAGAGGATTCTTGGACTCGTCAACATAAGCCTTCGTGAGGTTTGGACCAAGGGTCCCACCATTCAAAGCTCCAACTCCAGTACTATGACATGATATACATGGAGGTCCAGCATTTTCAAATCTAATCTCCCCCGTAAACAGCGCTCTGCCGACATTAGCATCGCCGGCTTCTACCGGGGCCGCCACTGCAGCAGGCTCAGACGCCGCCTGCGTTTCAGCCTGGACTGCCTCAGCCGGCTGTCCAGATTCTGCCTGTTGAGCCCCTACGGCTGCTGGAAGCATCACCATTCCAGCTACAAGGGGTACTGCCAGTAAAGATTTAAAACCTTTCTTACATAAATCCAGATAACCACTCACCACCATAACCTTGCACCTCCTTTGAAAGATTTTTTTGAACCTCGTGTAACCTTTTACAACTCCCTTAGAACGCTTGCAAATAGTTCATTCGGGGCAAAATAAAAAATGTTTATCGTTTGCTCTATTTAAAGACCCATAAAACCGGGCAAGTCGACCTTTTTGTAACTCGGTCTATAACACTTCCATGAAATAGTTTTCCAACTGGAGAATAGCGATGACTTGCCATAACTATAAGGTCAGCGCCTTTCTCCATGGCCTCCGATATAACCTCGTTTGAAACCTCTCCATCTCTTAAAACCTGATCACAATCCTTGATTCCACTGGCCTCAACCTTTGCCCTTTCCTTCAGCAAAAGCTCTCTTCCTTCAGCCAGCCATCCCTCGCGAATCGAATCCCATTCATTGGAATCCGACATAAGAACCGCTTTATAAGCCTTCTCCGATACATATAAAAGTGTAAGTTTAGCGCCTGAAATCTTGCTTAAATAAATAGCCTCATCTAGCGCCCTGTCCCCTAATTCAGAGCCATCTACCGGGCAAATAATGTTCTTGTAGCTCATTATGTCTTTCCCCTTTTAAATTGGTTTTTCAATCGTCCGACAAAATACAAGCATGCGCATTTTTATCTATGCACTTTCGCCTTACCACCCTTTTCCATCCACTTCTTTTCCCAAATCTTCTCTTCTCTTTTCATACCGAAAAAGACAAGCGCTGCAAAAATAGCGAATGCAATAAAACCCAATTGAAAGTGTCCGGTATACTGCTTTGACAATCCCATTGCATTAGGTATAAATCCACCCCCCAGAGCGCCTATCTCGCCTATCATGCTTCCTGTAACAGCTGTCGTAGTGGGCCATCTCAACGGGACCAACTGAAATACGGCGCCGTTGCCCATACCAAGTAGGCCAAAGACAACCATAAACATGATAGTGGTAAGGGTAAGTGAGAGCTCAAAGCTAATTCCGACCATTGCAACAATTACCGCAAGATATACAAAAGTAAGGGTATTGAGGCCGCCCCATCTATCTGAGATATAACCCCCCACAACTCTGACGCCACTGCCCATTATAGTGGCGAGCATGGTTAACTGACCGGCTTGGATCTTAGTCACTCCGAACTGGTCATGAAAGAATGTAGGAAGGAAATTTGCAAGACCGATAAACCCTCCGAAGGTAATTATATACATGGAATTAAAAGCCCATCCATCCTTCTCCACCAGACACTTTAACAGCTCCTTAAGAGAATGATGCTCTTTATCTGGCGGCTCTTTTGCAAAAACCATCATTACCCCCATTGGCAGCAGCATAGTAAATGCGGCAAGACCATATACTGTTGCCCAACCATAGGCCTGTGCTAATGGGGGTGCAAATAAAACCGCAAGGACCGTGCCGCTGTTTCCAGCTCCGGCTATCCCCATTGCCAGCCCCTTCTTCTCAGGAGGAAACCAGCCGGAACCGAGCGACAACGCAACCCCAAAACTCGCGCCTGCTATGCCCAGAAGAACACCCATGTTCAAGACTTCAGAGTATGTGTCAACCATGAAATAACCGTACGCAAGTGCAATGGTTATCAAGCCCATTTCCACCAGTGCGGCGTTCTTCCTCCCTATATACTGCGCGATTACCCCAAGCGGAAAACGCATTAGAGCGCCGGACATTATCGGCACAGATATCATGAACCCTTTCTGGGCAGGTGTTAAATTAAAAGACTCGCTTATAAAAGGAGCCATTGCGCCATTCAAGACCCATATTGCGAAACAAAAGTCAAAATACAGAAATGATGCGAAAAGAGTACCTGGATGTCCTGACTTCAGAAAAGCTTTAAACCCCGCCACAATCGCCTCCTTATTATATATTTTTTGAATATCTTGAAATTTACCGATATAAGTCGTGGATAATAAGCAAACGGTATGCCAACAGTTTATTTGAAAGCTGCTTTCTCGCCAGAACCTGTTGAATTACTTGACTATATTACTTATTTTTCTGTGGTCAGACAACCATTGGTTGGTGATCGCTACATGTATGCATCGTGTTACCTTTCAGTAACGACTATTTAAGCTTTTGAGGATTTATCCAATGAAATCAGTAAGTAACATGCGCTACCTTTTGGTAACAGATTGATTATTAGGTAATCAGTAAGCCTTTTACGAAAAACTTTCAGCCCCTCAAAAAAAGACTTGACAGTTAAAATATAAATTGATATTTATCGTTGCCATTGAAGAAATCAACGGGTGAAATAATAAATCAGTAAAGTTACTATCACCAGAATGTTAACAGCAAGACCAATAAAAATTACTATTCCAGATATGTCTTCTTTTTTAAACATGTTGAAGAAGATAGCAGAAAATTAAATGGTGTCAAGTAGGTTGTTGATTAATTTAATATAAAGAGGTGATATATGCATGGAACGACAGAATCAAATGCGGGATGGGCAGGGCCGATATTATTTATTTCGGTAGCAGTAGCAATGCTGGCTTTTTTAATTTGGTTTCTATGATTACATTATCAAGGAGGATATGATGAAATCGTTTTATGGTACGTTTGCGGTAGCTCTTGTGGTCAGTGTTGTTTTCTTTATCTTGTTCGACGCGGGGCTGATGAAGCTCCAGGGACTATCACTGATTTTTCACAAGTAGAAACAAAATTCTATTCAAGAGGTGTGTGTATGAGTTTTTTTTCTGGATTTAAGAGATTAACTTGCCTTACTCTGCTATTAACTGTTTTATTTGCGGGTGGTTTCACCTTCACCTCCTTACCTGTTTTTGCCAATACCGCCAATCCTGAAGAGGCGGTAAAGTCAGAGGGCACGACTACTGAGGCAGTTAAAGAGGGGGAAAAGAAAGTAGAATATCCTCCTGCGCCAAAATTAACTGTTGCCGATTATCCTCAGATTGGAAGCTTTAACCCAAGGATTCTGGTTTGGATAGTTGCCCAGCTACATCTCTGGTTTGCAGCATTCGTCCTTGCAGTACCTATCTTTGTCCTTATAATAGAGGCCCTTGGCATGGCTACCAAGGACCAACGATACGACAATATGGCGTATGAGTTCATTAAGGTCAGCATGGCTGCATACTCTATTACTGCCATTATAGGCGGACTACTGACATTTTCACTCCTCGTATTTTATCCCGATCTGTTCAAATATATGGCAAGCCTCTTCAGCAGGTCAATGCTGGCTTACGCCTTCCTGTTCTTTGCAGAAAGCGCTTCCTTATATATATATTATTATGGATGGCACTGGCTTGAGGGTGGATTCAAGAAGTGGGTACATCTCACAATAGGATTGGTCCTTAATTTTGTCGGCACAGTCCTGATGCTGCTTGCAAATGCGTGGGTCTCATTTTCAATGAGTCCAAACGGGGTTGACCCTGCAACAGGCGCCTTTTTAGGCAGTGAGTGGAATGTAATCCATAACTTCCTCTGGAATCCATTGAACCTTCACAGGGTTATAGCGAACATAGCGTATGGCGGATCTATCATCGGCGCCTATGCAGCTTATAAGTTCCTTGGCAGCAGTTCAAAAGAAGACAAGGCTCATTATGACTGGATGGGTTATACAGCAAATGTTATTGCAGTTGGCGGGCTCCTGCCTCTTCCTTTCGCTGGTTACTGGCTGACAAAGGAGATTTATGCCTACAGTCAGCAGATGGGGATAACCCTGATGGGTGGCGTCTTCGCCTGGCTGTTTATCATGCAGGCAGTTCTTATTGGCGCCCTTTTCCTTTCCGTAAACTACTACCTCTGGTGCGGAATGGAGAGAAGCGAAGGTTCCGTCAGGTATACGAAGAATATCAAGTGGATAGCGGCAGCGGTAGTTGCATGCTTCCTCGTCTGGTTCACTCCTCATACGCTGGTTCTAACTAACCAGGAGTTAAAGGCATTAGGCGGTCCTTACCATAAGTACCTCGGACCTCTTGGGATCATGCCCGCTAAGAATACTGCCGTCAACATCATGATCATACTTACATTCCTGAGCTTTACGCTATACAGAAGGGCCAATAAGATTGCAACTGTCTCTTGGGCTGCTGCCGGAAGTGCAGTTCAGGCAGCTATATTTGCCGGCGCCATTGCAAATATTATCTTCCTCGGAGTGTTCTATGGATATTTCACAAATACGGCTTATAAGGTAGCTGCATCAATCCCACAGGTCTCGACTACAGCGGTAGTTATTATATTCACATTGATCATAGATTCAATGATGTTTAAGGGCGCTAAAGATGTGGCGCCTTTAAAGTGGGGAAATGTTCCAGGCCGATCTCAATATGCGCTTTTTACATTGGCCGTTTCATTTACGTGGCTTATGGGTCTGATGGGTTACATCCGGTCTGGAATAAGACAGCACTGGCATGTAAATTCGATAATGAGGGATAATTCTATAAACGCGTTCACTCCAACGATTGGTTATGCCGCACAGGTAGTCACTTTGGCGGCAGTGATATTTATGGCTATAGTTATATTCATCTTCTGGCTCAGCAATATCAGTGCGAAGAAATCTGCGGCTCATTGATTTACATATAGCAATTAGGTAGAAATAAATATTTTAAGGAGCAGCCAAGATGAAAATTTTTTTGAAGATTGTATTTTTTTGTATTCTTGCTTTTTCTGGCTTTGTAGGATTTGCAAATTTTGGAATACCCCAGGTCAAACCGGCTCCGCCTCCAACAGAGGAGAAGCTTGACCTCGGGAACATGACAATGGACCAGTTTATCGCCCTCGGAGACAAGATATTCAATGGGAAAGGTACCTGTACCCTTTGCCACAACAATGTTGGTAAGAGGGCGCCAATGCTTGACGGTGCGGGTGAGGAAGCGGTTGCCAACAACGCCCTGCTCAGGCTTAAGGATCCGAGGTATAAGGGTAAGGCTACAACGCCTGAAGAGTATATCAGAGAATCAATGAAGACACCTTCCGCCTTTGTAGTTGCTGGATTTGGTTCAGACAATGACACAAAGAGCCCAATGCCGGTGATAACGCAGGGCTCTATAGGGCTGTCCGACGCTGAGGTTGATGCTGTCATCGCCTTCTTGCTGAACAAGGCAGGAGTTGAAGTGACAGTAAAGATACCGGTAGGAGCACCCCCGTCTGAAAAGGCAGAGGAAGCAAAGCCGGCTGAACCCGCTAAGACACCTGAGGAAGTGATCGCAAAATTCGGCTGTGGAGCATGTCACAAGATAGGTAAGGAAGAAGGAGCTCTTGGTCCAGATCTGACTCGTGTTGGTAAATCAAAAAATGAACCTTATCTGAGAAGGGCTATACTTGACCCTAATGCCGATATTGCAAAGAACTGTCCTGGTGGACCTTGTGCTCCAGGCATGATGCCGCCTGATTTCGGCGCAAAGATGACAGGCTCTGAGTTTGAAATGCTGGTACAATATTTAGTTAAATCTAAATAATAAATAAACCTAAAAAGAGGTAAAGAGATGAAGTTACCTAAGTTGTTACAGGCGGTTTTAGTAGTAGTTGCGGTTTATATTGCGTTTAAGCTGGTATTCAGCGTTGGACTCCAGCAGCCAATACCATCCAGCCTTCTGACCATGTATATGTTCTTTGTCGTGGTGGCTACGTTGCTTGTCACAACTGCAACAGAGGAGAGTGCCAAGGAAATGTCAGGCCCTATCAAGGCGCTGGTGGAAGACCCGAGCAAGAAGACAATCAGGAATATAGTATTTGTCCTTGTCCCTCTTCTTGCAGGCTGGATGACATACAGCAATTTGCGGCCAAGCTTCGAGGCACCGGTTGAACTAAGAACCATTCACCCTGCACCCCCGGGAAGCATGAAGGCTTTTGGCAAGTCTTACGACCTCGCAAAGCTTGAGAACCCTTTCAGGAAATATCAGAAGGAAGATCCTGAAAAATTCAAGGCTCTTGTGAAAGAGGGTGGAGCGGTATATTACAAGAACTGTCATTACTGTCACGGCGATAAGCTGGATGGACAGGGACAATATGCCCAGGGATTCAATCCTCTGCCTCTGAATTTTCAGGATATTGGAACAATAGCTCAGTTGCAGGAGTCGTTCCTTTTCTGGAGGATTGCGACTGGTGGGCCGGGGCTTCCTAAAGAGGCTACACCGTGGCTATCAGCCATGCCGGTCTGGAAGGACTTCCTGACTGAGGATGAGATATGGAAGGTGATTCTATTCCTCTATGATTATACAGGACAGGCTCCAAGATCATGGGCTGCGCATTAGATTATTGAGTAGTTAGCTTTCAGATGTGTTACTAAAGGGATTCTTGCATCTTTAACCCTCTTGGGACTCAAATACCAGAGGATAAAAAACGATCAGGACGGTCAAAATGAAAATGAGAACAAAGTTAGTATCAATGCTGTCAATTGCTGTCTTCGCAGCGCCCTTAACCAGCTATTCGGCCCAGGGGAACGCGGAAAACGGAAAAAAGATTTATGACAAGAGGTGCGTCTGGTGTCATGGTGAAGAGGGAGCGGGTGACGGTCCGGCTGCTGAGCGAGTAAACCCTGCGCCAAGGGATTTTACCTCAGGGATGTACAAAATTAAGACTACTCCATTCGATGAGGTAAGTCCAAAGGATGAGGATATCTTCAGGATGATCAGTGACGGTATGCCGGATTCTTCAATGCCGCCGTGGAAAGATATGCTTTCTGAACAGGAGAGATGGGACCTCGTAGCTTATTTGAAGAAATTTGCAGGCCTTGAAAATCCCAAGAAGGAGTTGGACTTCAGCAAGCAGGTGAAGACCTCTGCTGAGAGTATTGAACGGGGCAAGAAGCTGTTCCTGGATCGTTGCGCCGAGTGTCATGGAGAGACAGGCAAAGGAGTTTCCATAAAAAAGCTTAAGGATGACCTCGGATTCAGGACATGGCCAAGGAACTTTACTAAACCATGGACATTCAGAGCAAGTAACGATCCAAAAGATATATTTGCTCGTATGTCGGTAGGTATTCCTGGGACACAGATGCCGTCTTTCGCCGACCCCTCAAGTAAAAAGAAACTTTCTGATGAAGAAAGATGGGATGTCGCAAATTATGTTGTGTCATTGGCAGACAGCACAAAGGAAGTCAGGGCAGAGAACACTGTTGTGAAGGCTTCCAGGATTGAGGGGGAACTCCCGTCTGAGCCGGGTGACCCCAAGTGGATGGAAGCAGAACCCTCTACCTTCCTTCTGGTCCCTCAGATAATCGGACAGGAAAGGTTCTTTACTCCCTCTAATAACAGCATCACGTCCAGGGCATATTATAATGATAAGGATATCTCAATATTAATCGAATGGGATGACAGGACAGCAAGCGCTCCCGGTGATCCAAAAGCTGCCGAGATTGCTGAAGGAGAAGTTTCAGCTGATGCGGTTGCAGTTCAATTCCCTGTTACAATTCCTCTGGAAATGGAAAAACCCTACTTTGGTCATGGCGATGCGGCGTGGCCTATTAATATCTGGTACTGGAACACCGGGGAAGCTGGGGCTTCGCAGGTGACCAAGCTTCTGAATGCCACCGGATTTGCAAAGAAGGATGAAAGGGATGCTGCCAAGGCCGGGTTGGTAACTAAAGGAGTTTATGATAAAGGTACCTGGCGTGTTGTTATGAAGAGGCCACTTGTAACAGGTGAGAAAGATAAGGATATACAGTTTGTCGAAGGAAGGTTTACTCCGATCGCTTTTGCAGCATGGGATGGCACCAATGGCGAGAAGGGGTCAAAGCATACAATGACAACCTGGTACTGGATCCTCCTTAAACCGAAGGTGGGAATGAGTGTTTATTTTATTCCCCTCATTGTGGCCGGTTTAGTGGTGGGAGCTGAGTTGCTCTGGCTTGCCAGCGCACGTAAGAAGAAAAGTTCTTGATAAGCTATCAGTCTCCTGATATATTAATTAATAAAGGAGGTGTTTAATGAAGGTATCAGTTGGTGTTGTTGTGTCGTTAAGCTCGCTGTTATTATTTGGAGGTGTTGCTTCATCCTCCATAGCAGAAGGGAAAACAAGCCTCTCTATGCAGGCTAAGGAAAAGGCTATAGCGCATCAAGAAAAAGGTTCCACGTTTGATGATGAAGGTAATTTTGCAGCAGCTATAGAGGAGTTTAAGAAGTCACTTGAATATGACTCTGAAGAACCTAATACGCTCTTTAATCTCGGGGTTGTCTATCTTAAGACAAATAAGCCCTCTGAAGCAGAAAAGATCTTTGAAAAACTCAGCAAGATTTTACCTAACGACAGCGAAGTGTTCAATTTACTCGGCATAGCTCGCAGCGGAGCGGAGAAGAAGCAAGAAGCGATTGAGGCATGGGAAAGGTCCCTTGCTTTACAGCCCGACCAGCAGAAGGTAAAAGATATGATCACGGAGATTAAGACTGTTGCTTCAAACAGTGCCAAATAGGAGTTTATTCGTGACTGTGGTCTGTTAGCTTCTGGAGTATAGGTATTAGCCCTCACTTTATTTTGATAAGTGAGGGCTTTTATTTTAGATATAGCCTCTTGTGTAAATCATAATTTTCTGTATGCATTCTGCAACCTGTTTCCTTCTGTTCTCTAATTGTTTTCTATTTATTTTGCTTATTCTTTATTGTAAGGAGTAAATCTAATGTCTGATCTGTTAAAGCTGGAAAAAATCCACTGGAAACACTATTTCGCTGGTTTTGGTTTCATTACTATAATCCTTCAGCTAATAACAGGCCTGTATTTGATGTTCTTTTTCGACCCTACCCTGGAGGGCGCTTATAAAAGCATTCAATATATCTCCAATCAGCTCTTCATGGGAAGCCTGAGCAGGAACCTTCACCGTTGGATACCAGCCCTTTTGTTTGTGGCAGTCTTTGTTCATACCGTTAGATGTTTCCTCAGATGGGACTTCGAGAACAGGAATAAAAGGGTATTATGGTTAACCGGTGTACTGCTTCTTCTTCCAATATTTCTGTTTATAGTGACGGGTCTTATAGTGCCATGGGAATGGAAGGGTTACTTCTTCATGGAAATGATCCCCAATTATTTCGAGCCCATCCCTTACATAGGGCAGGCGCTGAAAGACTTTTTCCTTGTTTCATTTACAATCCCAAGATACTACGTCTTTCATGTAGTGCTTCTTCCGCTTATATCTATCGTCCTGATAGACTATCACATACTTGCAAAGCTCAGGAAAAGAGGGATATTTCGTTATCTGCTGAAGCATTCCATTATCTCTCTGCCTTTTATAATACTACTCTTTGTCCTTGCCTGGAAGATAATTATTCCTTCCAATGACCCTGTTGATGTTCCTATGCCTTTAGAGGGCGAGTGGGTCCCTGCGCCAGAATGGTACTTCCTTACGGTTTTGCTGCCTTACATGTATATAAGGAGCGGTATCTGGATACCAGTTCTTTCCTTTTTCTTACCTTTGGCACTATTTTTTGGTGTGGCATTTATGCCTTATTATCTCAGAAACATAACTATTGCCGAGGAAGATGACGACGCGCCAACTCCGCAGGCGAATGTGAAGAGGACTGCATCAAAAAAGATCATTAACGGGATTATCGTTACAATTATCACCTTTGTCTTTATAGGGCTAATTACCTGGGGTAATTACAACTCTCCGACCTTGGGCTGTAACTCTTGTCATCATTTAGCAAACGGCGCAAGGATGGGTGTCCCGCCGCCCTCATTCAGAGACAAGACAAGTCTCCCTCACCTTAGCGAAAATGACTGGATGATGAAGCACTGGTATTATCCGACTCAAGTGTGGTAGAAAAAGGAAATAGGCTATGATAAAGCTGGGAAAGACTTATTAATAAAGTTTTTGCATGTATTGCAGAGGAGGCTTTGAAAATGAAACGATTTATGTTTTTTTTGGTAACGGCGACCCTATGCATTTCTTTCGTGGCATGTGCCAGCGGGACATCCAAGGCCAGGCAGGCGCTTGAACAGTATATAGAAGCCCTGAAAAAGAGTGACTTCCAGACTCTTTATGAACTGAACTCGGTTACACAGAGAAAGGTTGCACTTATATATAGAGGGGCAGAGGCTGACAGAGAGAACAATCTTAAAAACAATTTTGAGGAATACAAAACCTTGTTTAATTCCATTCAGGGGAACGAGGTTAGCCATGCAGTATGGGCGGAAAAGTTTCTCTTCCCAAGTGATTCAAGCTATTCGATTATCAGCATAAGCGTTGAAAAAGATACTGAGAGCAAGACAGCGACATTTAGAAAGAGGATGATCGCAAGGGCGGAGGTGAAGGTCAGTTATCCGAACAGGGACACTGCCCCGACATATGGAGAGAAGCAAATCAAAGAGGCCACCTATGTGGGTATCCTGATAAGCGGAGAGGACGTAGTTCGAGGAATTCAGAGTAAAAACATAGTAAGCGACTGGCTGTTCAAGAACATAAACATAAAAGAGGATGGGATAACGTATTGGCCGGCCTCTTAAGCCTTATTTACCCTTTAAGGTCCCGACGACAAACAGTGCTATCCCAACCACCAAAATCGTTGGATAGAATAAATCTATAGGGAATCCTCCCCTCCAGCTTAACATCAGGTTCAGGCTGGAAAGAAGAATCAGCGACATACCGAAGGCCTTAAGGCCGACACCCTTTTTTTCCTTGATTTCTTCTTCCATAAACAAAAACCTTTTGTGTTGAAAATAGCTTGTTTAACCCATCCTCACCCTGACCCTCTCCTTGAAGGAGATGGGACAAAAAGGTGTCTCCTCTCCCTCGGGGTTATGCCCCGTGGGTAGAGGATTAAGGTGAGGGTGGGGTTAATTATGTTTCTTAGCAGCCGCCTTGGGCTGATACATGCAATACGGTTCCTCTGCCAGATAACTTCCCCTGTCGTAAAAGGCCCTGGCCCTGCACCCCAGGCAGACCTTCTTATACTCGCATATTCCGCATTTACCTTCCAGATTTTCAGGGTCACGGAGTTTCTTGAATACCTCTGCGTTCTCCCAGACATCCTTGAACCTCTGCTTCCTTATATTCCCTGCCTCGACAGGGAGATACCCGCATGGGAATACCTCTCCCTTGTGGGACACAAAGCAGACAGCGGAGCCTGCCAGGCACCCCTTTGTCATTGCGGCCATTCCGTGTGTCTGTGGCGTAATTTGTATCCCCTCTTCCTTTGCCCTCTGGCGCATGATGCGGAAATAATGCGGGGCACAGGTGGCCTTGGTCTGTATCCTCTTCTCCTTCGATATGTCGTAGAACCAGTTGAGTATCTCCTCGTACTTCTCAGGCTCAAGCATCTGGTCTTCCGCTATCTGCACGCCACAACCCACGGGGACCAGCATAAAGATGTGAAGGGCTATGGCATCCAGATCCTGAGCCATTTTATAAAGCCCCTTGACCTGGTGGACGTTGTGTTTTGCAATGGTCGAGTTTATCTGCACCTCCATCCCTATGGAGCGAAGGTTCCTGATCCCACGAACGGCCGCATCAAAGGAACCGGGGAGCTTCCTGAAATTGTCGTGCGTATTGGCATCCGCCCCGTCGAGGGAGATGGATACGCGTTCGATACCTGCATCAACTATCCTTCTGGCCATTGCCTCGTCTACAAGAGTTCCATTGGTGGCCAATGCCAGGGTAAGTCCCTGCTTCTTTGCATGTTTTGCTATCTCAAATATATCAGGCCTGAACAGAGGCTCCCCGCCTGAAAGAACAAGGATAGTCCCGTCTCCTATCTCTGCGATCTGCTCTACAAGCTTGAATGACTCCTCAGTCGTCAGGTCGTCCTTCATCAGCTCCTGGCTTACATCAAGTCTGCGACAGTGCACGCATTCAAGGTTGCACCCTCCTGTCGTCTCCCAGAACACAAGGCGGAGCTGGTTCCCCTTGTTCTGCATGAATTGATGAGCGTGCTGACGCCCTTCCCCGCTGTCCTTGATCTTATGATAGACATCTTTTATGGTTCCACCCGGATGACCACCCTGTGCATGTGGATGTTTGGTCATATTTAAACCTCTCTTTTTTACCACAGAGGCACAGAGGGCACGGAGAAAAATAGTTTTATGTCTTCTCTGTGTCTCCGTGTCTCAGTGGTAGATTTTATAAAGTTCTTTTTCCCGAAGTTACTCGTTTCCTCATCTCTTCCATCATCTCCGGGGTTATACTCGACAATCCCTTTGTCCTCGCATACTGCTCGATCCCTTTTTTTACCATACTGCGCAGGAAGACCGGAACATTTTTAAGCCTTTCCGATGCCTCTTCTTCCCATATTATCTCTGTTTTTTTATTCCTGACCCCTGACCCCTGACCCCTGTCTGTATCGGGCTTATGCTCGCACCAAGGGTCTTCCCCCATCAGGTCTCCGCTTGCTGCAAGCGCCCTTGCCCTGCACCCTCCACATACGTCGCTGAACTCACAGTCAGCGCACCTCCCGACATAAGAGGGGTTTCTGAGCATATGGAATACGCCGGAGTTCTGCCATATCTCGCTTAAACTCTTCTCTTTTACATTACCTGCAACTGTAGGCATATATGGGCATGGCGTCACATCTCCTTGCGGGGTAATCCTGAAGTAGTAAGTCCCGGCGATGCAACCGCTTGTGGCGCCTTT
Source organism: Desulfuromonadales bacterium (assembly GCA_919902985.1). Lineage (GTDB taxonomy): Bacteria > Desulfobacterota > JAENJC01 > JAENJC01 > JAENJC01 > JAENJC01. The sequence goes on from CAKKSC010000004.1 coordinate 98,867, forward strand.
CATGACCGGAGATTCCGGGTCCCTCTGCTTGACGACCCGCAGGAAATGCGGCGCACATCTCCCCCTCACCATCATCTTCCCGGCATATTTTTTATCCAGGTCTGAGAGCTGTATCAGCACCTTTTCGTACTGCTGCGGTGTAATATCGGTCATATCCTGCCCCCGGCCCGTGCACACAAGGAAGAATACATTCATCGCCCTTGCCCCTTTTTCATATGCAAATTCAACAATGGATTCAACTTCATCGCAGTTGTCCTTTGTAACAGAGAGCTGGAACTGGAACTCAATGCTGTGTTTATTAAGGAGTTCGGCCCCTTTTACCGTCCTCTCCCATGCACCGTCAAGGCCCCTGAACTTGTCGTGAGAAGAAGGGCTTAAGGAATCAATGCTTAACCCAACACCTTTTACACCGCTATCTTTCAATCTTAATATTATCTCTTCAGTAAGGAGGGTCCCATTTGTACCGAGGACGATTGATAATCCCTTTTCTGTGGCATGACCCGCAAGGTCGAATAGGTCCCCTCTGCTAAGAGGTTCACCCCCTGTAAGTATAAGCATGGCGCCTGGGGCAAGGAGCGCTATATCATCAATTAATTTCAACCCCTCCGCTGTAGAAAGCTCCCCCTTGTCGCTCTCAAGCTCTGAGGCATCAAGGTAACAGTGCCCGCACCGCAGATTGCAGCGCTTTGTTATGTTCCAGGAAATTAAAAATGGAACAAAATCAGACACCTGAGCACTGACCTCTGACTTCTGCATTAGTGCATCATCTCCCGGGCCTTTAACATGACCTCAGTAGTGATCTTGGAATAACCGTTCTTTGCAGCGAACTCTTCCACCATCCTCCTGACCATCCCTCTCGCCATCTGAGGGATCTTACCGATAAGCTGCTCTGCCTCATCACTCCAGGGGATATCGCCCTTCTTCTGTTCTGCGACCGGTGGGTGGGCCTCCCTGCCTGCTATCAGGATATTACATGCCGCAGACCTGGCGCAGCTCTCGGTGTTGCTGCCTATATCAAGGCCAGGAGCGGCATGCACCCCTACCCTTCCCATCACTAATAATGAAGGTTTGGTTTTCTCAACATACTTTATTATCTGGTCGTAAGGTTTGCCTGACAGCAGGGTGGTCTTAATCGTGACCCCCTCTTTTTTTGCAAGGACAGCCGCCCGTTCCAGGTGGTCCTGATAAATCTTTGCAAGGCCCTTGTCAATTATCTCCTCGTGGAGCTTTTCCTGTTCCTTGAATTTGAATATCTTTCCGGCCTCTTCAGAAAGGACCCCGGCAATGCTCTTAAACGCTGTATAGTGGAAGTCAGGGTCAAAGGCTGCGACCGCCTCTACCTCCCCTCCTGTAAACCTCGAAATTGCAATGGCAGACATCAGTCCTCCAAAGGAGTTCGGGCTTCCGTCAATCCCCACAATGTAGCGCCCTTCTATGCGGCTGTCTTTTGCAATCAAGAGGTCTGTGTTTATCCTCCTCATGACCCTCTCACAGACGCTCCCTATTGTGCTCGTATCAACTACCCCAAGCCCCAGGGCGCCCATTACAACAAGGTCGTAACCATTCCCCTTCACATCCTTGACGATCTCCAGATAGTTCTTCCCCTCCAGCATCTTTCTGTTATAGCTGATTCCTGCCCTGGAGCACCTCTTTTCAAATACATCGAGATAGGAGTCGGATATGATCTGAAGCCCCTTTGTTATCAGGCTGTCATGTACCTCCCTCTGCCTTTGCATCTCCTTCTCTTCCTGATATTTGGGCGGAAGGCCGCTCTCCATCTGCCTGAACCTGTCATCATGCAGCCTTGCTGCATATACATGGGAAAAGGTAAGGGTTGAACCAAAATCTTTGGCAATCCTTAGCCCCAAGTCTGCTGCTGAATTTGAATAATCCGAATTATCCAACGGGATTAGAATGTTCTTGTACATTTGCTCTCCTTAGCCCTCCTTTTCTATCTCTGTCGCCGTCCATATTCCGTCCGGCTTTACAAGCCGCTTCAGCTTGACCTTAAAGTTACCGTCCTTTGTATTTACAAATACTATGGCATTGGCGCCGTCATCCGATAGCACCTTGCACTCTCCCTTCCTTGCCCCTGCGCCTGTGTTTATGAGACACTCCTCGGCAACATCCATTGCATTCCTCTTCCAGGGTTGATATCCCTTGTCGGCGGCATCCTGATATCTTTTCTCCGTGTCCATATCAACATTGAGCTTCTGTACTTTTTTTGAGGACTGGCCGGCCTGTCCATTATTCCCTTCTTCCTTGGACTTCGTCACGCAGGCAGAAAAAAGAAATAAGATGGATGCAAAAACAATCAACGTTCCGATTTTTAGCAGACTTTTCAAGGCCTCTCCGCAAAAAAACAGGTTATAGATAAGCCTCTTGCAAAACTATCTTTTGTGGTTCGACAGGCTCACAACGAACGAATAAAGTTCAATAATTTCAACCCAACCCCGTTCACCCTGAGCTTGTCGAAGGGTATTTTGGGGACTTTTGCAAGAGGCTCGATAATACACCAATAAGAGCTTTGAGTAAAGAGTTTTATCTGTTCCGGAGTCATATATAGGGAAGTAAGGGGAGATTGCGGGCTTATCAATCCTGATGTGCCTTAAATATCTCATTCATCATCGGGGCTGCATATATAAATACCTCCATGAGCCTTGGATCAAAGTGTTCGGGCTTCGTCCTTCCGTCTCCCTCGGTAATTATCTTGCAGGCCTTTTCATGATCAAACGGCGGTTTATACGGCCTCTTGCTGCGGAGCGCATCGTATTGGTCAACGAGCATGACTATCCTCCCCTCAATGGGGACATCTTCTCCCTTTAGACCATTAGGATAACCTGTTCCGTCCCATCTCTCGTGGTGAGATAGGGCAATGGCGCCCGCCATCTGCAATGCCTTTTGCGAGGAACCCATAAGCATCTTCTCCCCGATGGATGTGTGGGTCTTCATGACCGCCCATTCCTCAGGAGTGAGGGGGCCGGGCTTGAGGAGTACATTGTCAGGGATCCCCACCTTCCCTATATCATGCATCGTGCTTGCAAGTGTGATGGTCTCAACGAAATCCTTGGACATGCCCAGTTCCTCTGCGATCTTCCCTGAATAAAGCCCGATCCTCTTTATGTGCACGCCAGTGTCTTCATCCCTGAACTCGGCGACAACCGTCAGGCGCTGCACAATCTCCACATTCAGGTTTCTGACAACACTGAAGGCATCGGCAAGCTCCTGAGTCCTATTTCTTACATCCTCTTCAAGCTGTATTTTGTAATTCTTCTCCATCTGGATGAGCCTGGAATGATTGACCGCTTTTTTTACGGTATGGACAAGATACTCCGGATCGAAGGGCTTTATGATGAAGTCGAAGGCCCCCTTTTTTATGGCGTCAACCGCAACTCCGAGCTCAGGGTATGCAGTCATGAGAAGGATAGGGACCTCGCTGTTTAGGCCGTGGAGGGTTTCGAGGAGAGCTATCCCTGTGATCTTCGGCATCTTGATATCTGTAAGGACAATATCAAACCTCTTTTCCTTGAATTCACGGACCGCCTCCTCTGGATCTGAACAGGCAACGACATTATACTCCTCGCCTTCAAGTATAAACCTGACAGTATCGAGGACAAAGGTGTTATCATCTACAGCAAGTATTGAGGCCTTATTTTCACTGCTCATCTGTCCAGCACCTCCCTTACCTTTCTCAGGAAATCAGTTGGGGAGACCGGCTTAGATACAAAATCCAGCCCCTCGTCAATAATCCCCTTTGCCCTATCCGGAGCATACCCGCTCATAAAGATGACCCTCAGGTCAGGCCTTATCTTCCTCATCTCCTCAAAGGCCTCCCTGCCGCCCATTTTGGGCATCACCATGTCCGTGATGCAGAGCTGTATCCTGTCCTTGTTCTCCTTGAATTTGCTTATCGCATCCTCTCCATTAACAGCGACTATAACATGATACCCGAGGTCCTCAAGTGCGCTTAATGTGATCTTTCTCACCCTCTCATCATCCTCTGCCAGCAGCACCGTCTCGCTGCCCCGCGGCATGATGAAGCCTTCCTCAGTCTCTTTACCCCCTGCCGCTGGGCCTGCTAACGGCAGATATATCTTAAAATTTGTACCTCTTCCGGGCTCGCTGTAGACATTTATAAATCCTTCGTGCTGCTTGATTATTCCATACACCATGAACAGGCCAAGTCCTGTACCCTTCCCGACCTCTTTGGTCGTGAAGAACGGCTCAAATATCCTCTTTTGTGTTTCCTCATCAATCCCCATCCCTGTGTCAGCGAAGGAAATCATGGCATAAGGGCCTGGCTTGCCATAACCATGGGCCCTTACAAATTCATCGTCCAGTTTCACAGGTTCAATACTAATAGTTATGGTACCTCCATCCGGCATGGCATCCCTCGCATTTGTAGCAAGGTTCATTAAAATTTGTTCTATCTGGGTCGGGTCCGCCTTCACAACGATGGAGGCATCAGGAAAAACCGTCTTGAGTTCAATGTCCTCGCCAATCAGCCTCAAAAGGATCTTTTCAACATTCCTTGCAAGCTCGTTGATATCTATCGGCTGGGGGACTATCGTCTGCTTCCTGCTGTACGCAAGGATCCCCTGTACAAGGCTGGCTGCGCTTTCACCGGCACCTATTATATGCTGCGCATAGTTTTTTGTAAGCTCATCTTCGCTGCGTTTCAGAAGAAGGAGCTTCCCGAAGCCGAGGATTGCCGTCAGCGCGTTGTTAAAATCATGGGCAATACCGCCTGCGAGCTGCCCTACAGCCTCCATCTTCTGGGAATGGAGAAGCTGGGCCTCAAGATTTTTATGCTCCGTGATGTCCTGTGCAACACAGTCTAAATAGATATTCCCTTCGTTGTCCTTTTTCAGTACTGTCGAAATGGACATCCTTCTCCTGTTCCCTTTTAAGGTAACAATATCAACCTCTTCATTTTCAATAAAACCGTTCTTCTGTATCTTGTCAATTATCTCCTTGCTCTTATTCTTGTCCCCATAGCAATCCGATACGTCGTGGCTGAAAAGTTCCTCCTTAGAGGCGGCCTCAAGCATGGTTATGAAGGCCGGATTCGCCTCAACAAAATGCCCTTTATCGCCTGGAATATACCTGACAATCCCGACAGGAAGGTTATTAACAAGCCCCTCGAACCTCTGCTGCACGCTGAGCCTTTCTTCCTCTGCCAGCTTTGCCTGTCTTTCCACTTCCATGACCTCTATGGCAAAAGAGATATCAGCGGTCAGAGTATCAAGCAGCTCTACCTCCTCATTATTAAAGAAATGCGGGGCACCCGAATACATCATAATGGCGCCTGCGACATCAGTTCCGAGGCGGAGCGGGAAGGCCGCAGAAGAGCGGTATCCATATCTTATCGCCCTGTCACGCCATAGCGCCATTAAAGGGTCATTCTCGATGTCATTACATATTACATGTCTCCGCTCACGAATGCTGGTGCCTGTTGGTCCCAGTCCCTCATGGACAGCACTGTCAGCAGAAACAACAATACCGTCTACATACGACCCCTCATAATCTCCGCAGCAAAAAGCAACCGGCTTTACAAGGAGGGTGGACGTATCAACGATGCCTATCCAGGCCAGCTTGAAGTGGCCGTCTTCAACAATTATGCGACATGCCTCCTTAAACAACTTGTCCCTGTCATGGATACGGACAATGGCCTCGTTGATCCTGCTTAATATTAAATAAAGATGGTTACGGGTGGCCAGCCTCTTCTGGCCTTCTAATATTATCTCGGAGCGTTTTTTTACCTCTCCAGCCATTATATTAAAAGATTCAGTAAGTTCTCCAATTTCATCATGCGATCCAACAGGCAGGGAAAGATTGTAGTCGCCTTGTGCAAGGGAATCGACGGCATTTGCGAGCAGACGGAGCGGCATCACCACCTTCCTGATGAATAAAAACCCCAATAGCAGGATAAGCCCGGCTATAATGACGCCCAGGGATAATGCATTACTTAACATCTCATTAACTTGCTTTAAGGCTTTTTCTTCGTCAGCTTCTACAAGAAGCGTCCACCCCATTTCAGGCATACACATAGAGGCCCCGACAACCTCAACTCCCTGATGATTGCGCCAAAACCCGGCCTTCTCCCTATTTGAGTCTCTGCACTCTATAACAGGGAGTGTATCTATCTTCTGCCCTGACATTCCATCTGCATAGTGACCTGAAGTAATAAACCCTTCTCTATTAACGATGTAGACCTTCAGGGTCTCGTCCTTAGACATATCAGAGGAGAGCGCACCAGCCTCCTTACTATATTCTCCCACGAGTATGCGATTAAGTTCCGAGAGGTAGAGGAAGTTTGCAATAATGCCAATCGGCATTCCGGTTGTCTTGCTGATGATGGGAACTGAAATAACAATTGAAGGCGTCTCCGACCCCCCTGCTCGAAATTCGGAAACAGAAGCGCCGTCTTCACCTTTTTGAACAGAGGGACCCAAACTCTTTCCTGTTTCAGAACCTTCTGTAGACGCAAGGACCCTGCCGTCAAGTGAGGCAACGTCAATCCTGTAGATGGTCTTGTCCAGCGGCATTTTATGGGCGGAGAGATATTTACCGAGTTGTTTGTCGAAATCTCTCTTCCCATCCAGTATGCCTTGAAGAGAACTCCTTATCTCTCCGTCGCTTGAAAAGTCTTGTGCCCGGCGCTTAGACATCTCAAGGAACGCGTAGACCATCCCCTCGTATCCCTCTGCCAGGGCCCTGTTTTGTTTTATTTCATTTACTCTCAGTTTTTCCTTGACACCGAGATAGTCGTGGATAAAAAGGATGGAGATGGGTAGCAGGATCAGTAAGATGGCAAGCAGGGCCTTCTTTAAGAGTGAGGGGGAGCCTTTTTCCATTGACAACCCTTTAGAGGAAAAGGCAGGCTTTATGGATATTTTTTAAATATCGGGATTAAACCACTGCCTTCTGATGATGCTGCTTTACATACGCCTCGATAGCCTGTCTGTCCTCTTCCTTGATGTCTATGAGGTTTATGCCGTAATAATTCATCTTTGGCTGAGCGACGTCGGTCTTTCTAACCACCTCGCCCTTAGCGTAAATCTGGGCAGCACTGTCCGGGATGACTAATGAAAGGGATACAGTATCACCGAGAGTGAAGATGTGGCCCGTTTCTATCAGAAAGCCGCTGGAGCTGATGTTAAGGGTGGTCCCTATAAACAAGTCCGAACTGTCCCCTGCAGTTCCTTCTACCCTTAATCTCACAAAGACGCGAACGTTGGCCCTCATTGCCACACTGATATAGGTATTGAGCTTATTCAAAAGCTCAGTGGGGTTTACAGGTTTCGCTATATAATCGTTTGCGCCAGCCTTCACGCATCTCTCAATATCCTCTTCCGAGGCGCTGGTTGTGACCATCACTATGGAAACGTTCTTAAGGGCGCCATCGCTTCTTATAATCCTGCACAGCTCATCGCCATCCATCCCGGGCATATACAGGTCACAGAGGATAAGGTTGACCCTTTCCCTTTTGTGTATATCTATCGCCTCATGACCGGACGAGGCAGTAAATATCTGGAGACCCCTTTTGCTGAGTATGGCCTTTTCCATTTCAAGGAAGAGTTTGAGATCGTCAACTAAGAGTACCTTTTTCATTGGGAGAAAATACCATAGCCTTTCTAAAAGGTCAAATAGTATTATATTGGCATCTTTAAGACATATTGAAAGTGACGGTTCCCTGGCTGAGCTTGCGTTGCAGCCGCAGAATGGCAACTCTTTTCATAAGGGTGCATCACTGTTTTCCTTGTCCTGCGGCCCTCCTGAGCCTGTCCGCTATGCCAAGCTTCAGACCCTCTCCGTCATATGGTTCGGATATAATAAGGTCAACTCCGTCCTTGTCAAACGCCCTGAGGATATCAAACAGCCTTCCGGCAACAGTTTCACACCTCGAACCTGCATATTTTGTTATACAGCCTTCAACCCGGAACTCTTTGTGAAACGCAAGGATGCCGACCTTTTGCCCATCTTTTAAGCCCTTTTCCGCAAGTTTTATGATATCAGACTGAACCGCATCACTGTCACCTTCAACGATGACCATCCTTGCCTTTGGCGCATAGTGCCTGTACTTCATACCAGGAGACCTGGCAGGCATATTTTCATGCGACGTTGATAGTCTCTGAACGTGCCCAACCACCTTCTCAATATCTTCCACAGACAAGCCTCCAGGCCGCAATAATGTCGGCGGCGAAGTGGTCATATCTATAACTGTGGACTCAATACCGATCCTTGTCTTACCGCCATCAATGATCACATCTATTTTCCCGGACAGATCGGCAATCACGTCCCTGCCCCTTGTAGGTGAAGGCCTCCCTGAAAGGTTGGCAGACGGGGCAACAAGAGGGACCCCAGCCTTTTTTATCAGAGAAAGCGCTATTTTGTTGTCCGGCATCCTTAAAGCAACGGTATCCAGGCCACTCGTTACGATATCAGGAACTACCTTCTTTTTCTTTACGATAATAGTGAGAGGTCCTGGCCAGAACCTGTTAATAAGGTCTATAACTGCCTTTGCAGGCCTTCTGGCAACCAGTTGAAATGTATCCATGTCGAAGATGTGGACTATAAGGGGATTGTCAGAAGGACGCCCCTTTGCCTTGAACACCTTTCGTATCGCTTCGGGATTCAGGGCGTCAGCGCCGAGTCCGTAAACGGTTTCGGTTGGAAATGCAACTGTGCCGCCTCTCTTTATTACGTCAGCGGCCTCTTTTATCTTGGATGGTTCAGGGGAAATGGAGTTGATCTTGAGGATTTTTGTCATGGGTTAATGTAGGGGCGAACGGCCGTTCGCCCCTACCTCAAACATTAAAAGATCTGTTTTGAAAGTTCTTCCAGCCTTGCAACCCTCTCTCCCATCGGAGGATGGGTGCTGAACAAGGTCATTAAGCCGCCTCCGGTAAGAGGGCTTACTATAAACATGTGGGCTGTTGCTGAATTTGCATGCATAGGTATAGCTGCAACACCCATATGGAGCTTCTTCAGGGCACTGGCCAGGGCCAGAGGTTTTCTGCAAATCCTTGCGCCATATGCATCTGCCTGATATTCCCTTGAGCGGGAAATGGCCATCTGGATCAGCATGGCTGCTATCGGAGCTACTATGGCCATGGCAATCATGACAAACGGGCTTCCGCCCTCTTCGTCCCTGTCCCTCCCTCCGCCAAAAATGGCCGCCCACTGCGCCATATGCGCAAGATAGCTTATGGCGCCGGCAATTGTGGCTACTATTGAAGAGATGAGTATGTCCCTGTTCCCGACATGGGCCAGTTCATGGGCCATTACACCTTCCAACTCCTCGTCATTTAATATATTTAGAATCCCTTCAGTTGCCGCTACTGCCGCATGCTGCGGGTTCCTGCCGGTTGCGAAGGCATTAGGACTCATACCAGGAATGATATAGACCTTGGGCATAGGAAGCATGGCCTTCATTGCCAGCTGGTTTGTTATCCTGTAAAGCCTTGGCGCCTCTGCCTCCGTTACCTCTCTTGCGCCATACATGGCAAGGACTATCTTGTCCGAGAACCAGTAGCTGACAAGATTCATAACCCCTGCCATGATAAGGGCCATCATCATCCCGCCGTTCCCGCCGATTGCCTTCCCAACAAATAGCAGAAGGAGTGTAAGGGCGGTCAGTAGAAAAGTTGTTTTTAGTACATTCATTGAAGCGTCCTCCTTTAAAATCAGTCCTTTAATTCTCCCATCCCCCTCTTTTAGGTTAATAGGGGGAGCGAGGAGGCGTTAGAATTATTTTCCGCTTACTATCTTTTCCAGGTGTTCAAGTTCCCTCTGGACATCTTTGTACCTCTTACCCAGAAAGAAAATATACCCGAAGTTTATCACCCATAGAATCGTGTAAGCAAGAAACAGATAATACAGTCCGCTTTCCATTGTAACCTCCTTAAAATCAAGCCTCTTCCATTATTTTTTTCTTCAGTTCCGCTACCCTGTCCCTCATACCTTCCAGGTCCATCCTCCACAGGAGAAGTATGACATACAGAAGTGTTATGGCCGACATTGACATGAACAGCGCATGTATCATTCTGGGGTCCAGGTCAACCTTGTCCGGCCTTATCACGTCAGGATGGATGGTCCTCCACATAACATTGGCCACGTATGTCAAAGGAACATTGAGGAAGGCAATAATTCCTATGACGGCTGAAAACCTTCCCCTCTTTGTTTCCTCTTCGATGGCTCCACGGACGATCATGTAGGCAACAAACATAAATGTCAGGATGAGGAAAGTAACAAGCCGCGGGTCCCAAGTCCACCAAGCGCCCCAGACAGGCCTGGCCCAGATGGGGCCTGTTGTCAGGACAACGAGACAGAAGGCTATCCCTATTTCAGCAGATGAAACTGCCAATATATCCCAGCACCTCTTTTTTCTGATCAGGTACATGATGCTTCCTGCAAATGTCCCAAAGAAGGCAACAAAGCCTGTCCATGCAAAAGATACATGAAAATAGAATATCCTCTGGATATTGCCCATGTTTGCCTCGGTCGGGGCATAGATAAACACCATATAAAGAGCTGATACAACAAGGACAGCTGTTGCCAACGCAAGTGCATCTTTCAGTTTTTCCTTCATTTCACTTCTCCTTATATAAGGTTAAAGGTAGAAGGCTAAAGGTCAAACCTTTCACCCTTTACCTTTCGCCTATTACCTATTTACTCTTCTATAAGATACTCAAATATCACAAAAGATGCCATAAAAAATATTATATCGAATGCAATGAGTAGTTTCAACCACTGGCTGTACGTTTCAATCCCGCTCCCTGCCATTATCATCCCTGTAGACTTGACAGCCGAGATTATCACGGGAACCTGCATGGGAAACAAGAGGAGCGGAAGTATCATGTCCCCTCCCCTGATACCAACCGACAGGGCGGAAAAAAGGGTCCCCACTGCAATGAACCCGAACGTGGCAAGCACTATAACAATCATAAGTGGAGGAAGGGCTGCGGTCAGAGAAAGGTTAAAGAATATGGCAAAGAAGGGGAGTGAGACCAGCTCTATCATCATGGTAAATATGAAATTACCGATCACCTTCCCCAGATATATCCCGCTCCTGTCAAGTGGGGAAAGCATAAGTCCCTGCATGCAATCCTCTTCCTTTTCAAGGACAAAGGAGCGTGAAAGACCAAGGGAAGCGGCAAATATAAAGGCAACCCACAGGATACCGGGGGCCACATCTTTTATATATTCTGCCCCTGGCTCAAATGCGAAGTTGAATATAACCATGACCAGAAGGGAAAAGAGCATCATAGAGTATATCTTTTCCTTTGACCGGAACTCGATCCTTAAATCCTTGGCAGCTATCAGAAAAACCTTTTTTAAATAATGTCCCACTACTTCCCTTCTCCGACCTTTTCAAAATAGACCCTCTCAAACGACTCAACAGTCTGATTTGCGCTTCTATCCTCAAATACAATCTTACCAAGAATCTGTATTACTATCCTGTCACTTATCTCAAGGCCGTTGGTGATATCGTGAGTTGTCATAACTATAGTCTTGTCTTCTGTATGGAGTTTTTTCAGGAGATTAGTGAGCATCCTGGCCGCGTGCTGGTCTAATCCGGTGTAAGGCTCGTCGAGCAGGATAATGGCTGGATTATGTATTATGGCCCTTGCTATGGTCAGGCGCTGGAGCATCCCTCTTGAAAAGGTGCGCACCATGTCGTTCGCCCTGTGGGCCAGCCCTACTTCAGCAAGAAGCTCTTCTATCCTTTTTTCCAGATCAGGCACATCATAGAGCCTGCCGAAAAACAGAAGGTTCTCTTTTGCAGACAGGTTTCCGTAAAGAAACGCCTTATGGGAGATTACGCCTATCCTCCTTCTTGCATCCTCATTGGCGGAGGATATGTCTATGCCGTCTGTGATTACCTTGCCGGATGTAGGTCTGATTATGGTTGAAAGGATTTTTAGAAGCGTGCTCTTGCCTGCGCCGTTGGGGCCAAATACTGTGAGGAACTCCCCTTTTTCTATCTTCAGGTCAATCCCCCTCAAGGCGTCAACAGGGCCGTAGCTCTTCCAGAGCCTTGATACCTCGATCATCTATTACCTTTCGTGTGGGCTTTTTCTTTATCTATGCCCTTGGGGTGGGGAGCTGCGGCCTTAATTTTCTCCATTTCCTTGATAGTCATGATCGCCTTTTCCTTATAATAATCCCTTAGTTCAATATAGTCCTTTTCGCTGAGCTTCCCTTCGGCATTCTCGAAATCCACATCCTTCATAGCAGTATAATACGAATCCTTTGTTGACTTTAAACGGTTGAGCCTGGAATCAGTGACCGTTGACTCCCATACCTCGGTTGTTCCCCTGAAGAATGAAGATCCAATTAGGGCGATGACTCCTGCAAATATTAAAAGTATCAAAAATGCTTCCATGCTCACTCCAGTCCAAAGACATTTTCACCGCAGAGGCACAGAGGACACCAAAAAGACCTTCTGCTTTCTCTGCGTCTCCGCGTCTCTGCGGTAAATTTATTCTTTATCAATCCAGCTTTTTCAGCTCTTCCTCAATCTTCTTATCCAGCTCCGACCCTTTATCCTCCGGCAGATGCTCAAGCACCTTTTCTTCTTCCCTCATACCTCTGGATGTCCAGCTCTTTATCACCCTCGAAACAAAGAACGCAGCGCCTAACAATGCTATAAACGGAAGGATATAACCGAGTAAGTTAAAGCCCTCCTTTTTCGGGGCTGCCAACACCTTCTGGCCGTCTCTCTTCACAAAGATAGCAATTATCTCTTCCTTTCCCTTGCCATTCTTTACCAGATCTGCAATATACCGCCTTGCAGGTATGGCATAACCGCAGTTCTGATGAGGACAGTGTTTTAAGACTATACCGCAACCGCACTGGCACATAATGGCCTCTTCCACCTCACCCTGGACATCCGCATATGCCAGATTGGGAATAGGTGGAAGGCCTGAATCTATGCCACAGAAGACAGTAGAGCATTTATCTCCTTTGCTGAATAAAGACAGCCCAACCTTTTGGGAAAGATCTAAATAGCCGTGAACTCCGGCTATAAGAGAGAGGGATACTAAACTGAAGACTATCTTGTGTAACCGTTTCTTCATAATGCCCCTGCCTCTTCCTTCCTCTTATACTCAGGCAGAAGGACATATAATCCGCCAAAGAAAGCAACGATTCCGCCTATCCAGTACCAGTTGATAAGAGGGTTTATTATAGCCCTTATAGTGACCCTGTCGCCTTCATGGATGGATGCAAGTATTACAAATAAATCCTCTTTAAGGCTGCGGTCGAGGGCCACCTCGCTGGTTGGCTCCTCTGCATATTTATCATATCTCCTCTTTTCAGGCTCAATTGTCCCCTGCTCCTTTCCGTCCTTTAATACCGTAAGCACCGCTGTGGCTGCATCATAGTTGGACTCCCTGTGGAAGTAAATCTTTTCATACCTTAAAGTATAGTCCCTTATCTTCATCCCCTCGCCCGCACCAAGTGTCTGCGTCTCCTCCACATTAAAAGCAGATGAGCCGGTTATTCCCACAAATACCATGACAATACCTGCATGGATGAGGTATCCTCCGTATCTCCTCTTGTTCTTCCAGAGGAGAGAACCCAGGGCATTTAAGACCCCTTCTCCGGCCAGCTTCTTTCTGGCCCTGACTCCCCTGTGAAACTCCATATAGATTGTCACAGTAACAAATACCGAGAAGACAAAGAAGAGGATTGCATATACATGGCTCATGCCAAAGGCAATCAGGGCTACAGCAGCAGCTATTGTTAATACTCCGGGAAGGATGAAGTTCTTTCTTAGATTCTCTGCCGTTGCCTTCCTCCAGCCAATAAGAGGGCATATCCCAAGTATGATCAGAAGCACAAGAAAGAGAGGCGTATTGACCTGGTTGAAGAACGGAGGGCCTACGGTTATCTTTTCACCTGTGACCATCTCCGATATCAATGGGAACATTGTTCCCCAAAGGGTCGCAAAGGCAAGGGCCAGGAGAATCACGTTATTCAAAAGGAACGTGCTTTCTCTCGACAGGAATGATTCGAGCTGGTTGTCGCTCTTCAGGTCGTTCCAGCGGTAGTATATCAGATAAAATGCGGCTGCAAGGGTGACAAACATGAAGGTCAGAAAATACGGCCCCATCTCAGATACGCCGAAGTCATGGACGGACTGGAGTACGCCGCTTCTTACCAAAAACGTCCCGAATATGGTCAGGGCAAAGGTGGCAACTATCAGGAACATGTTCCAGACCTTGAGCATCCCTCTCCTTTCCTGGATCATCACAGAATGCAGATATGCCGAGGCGGTAAGCCAGGGGATGAATGAGGCGTTCTCCACCGGGTCCCATGCCCAGTATCCACCCCAGCCGAGCTCAGCATAAGCCCATTCGGAACCAAGAACGTTTCCCAGGCCGAGGAGTGTCCATGAAAATATCGTCCACCTCCTGGTCTTCTTTATCCATAACGGATCAAGCTCCTTTGTGATAAGGGCGGCCATGGCAAAGGCAAACGGGATAGAGAAGCCAACGTATCCCCAAAGAAGCGCCGGAGGATGGAATATCATACCATAAGTTTGAAGCATAGGGTTCAGGCCGTTTCCGTCTGGCGGTATCTGATTTGCAGGGAAGAGGTCAAAGGGGTTTGTTACAAAACTTGCCAGGATGGCAAAGAAGGCATATATGACCATCAGGATTGCATAGGCATAGGGGAGGAAACGATGGTCTCTCTCTTTCCTGTTCTGGAAAGCCACCATTGCCATCGCAATTGCAAGCCCCCATATCCAGAACAGAAGAGATCCTTCCTGTCCTGCCCATAAACCTGTAATCTTGTAATAGGTCGGTAGTGATATCTCGGAATAATGGGAAACATATCTTACATGGAAGTTATCTGTAAGAAAGGAATTCAGCAGAACCGCTACAGATATGGAACTGAGAAAGAATACCGCATATATCCCTCTTCTGGCGCTGGTCACAAACCGGAGGTCGCTCTTAAGGACACCGACGAGAGATGCAAAAACCACATAAAGGGAAACTAAAAATGAGAATGCCAGGGAAAAGCGTCCTAAGTCTATCATTACACCTTGCCTCCCTCGGTCGGTTTTCCGTATTTATACCCCGGCGGGGGTGTCTGCCCTTCATATCTCGATGGACATTTCACAAGGAGGATTGTGGCCTTAAACAGACTTTCCTGAGGGCTGTACTTCCCTTCAAGTATAACCTGTACATCGGCCTTGAAGGAATCAGGTTTGATCCCTTTATAAATCACGTGTATCGCCTCAGTCGGGGTTCCGGTTTCAAAGATATCAAAGTTTAGTATCAGCTTTTCGCTGTCATAACTTATGGTACCTTCCTTAACCTGTCCGCTGGCCCTGAGCCCTTGACCTATAACACTTTCTCCTTTCCCTTTCAGTTCCGGAACAGTCATATAGTAAACGCTCGACTGTTTAAATGCAGTATAGATGAGAGCGACGATCGTCAGAAAGATAACCGCCCCTGCAATAGCAAATTTATGGCTCTTCTTCATAAGTACCTCATATAGGCAATAGGACTTAAAATACAAAAGATATGTTGAAGACTATATCACTTAATAACAATCTCTTTCAAGAGTTTTCTAATTTATTAAAAAGTTGACCTTACTTCACCTGGATGAACGGCATGGCCCCGCCAGTTACGCTCGGAAGCTTACCGTCCCATTTTTCTATCGCCTTCCGCTGGTTCTCAATCTCTCTCAGTTTCAGGAGGGATTCCGTTATCTCCTGCCTCTGGATCTTTAACCCTTCGGCCTCAGCCTTTGCCTGGCTGATCTTCTGTTCGTTTTCAACCTTTATCCTTTCCAGTTCGTTCTTGGACTTGGCAACCTGTTGTTCCGCCACCTGTTTTGCCTCAATGGCGTCATTGAAGGTCCTGGAGAAGTTGAAATCCGCAACAGACACCTCGATAACCTTGATATTGAAGATAGCAAGCCTATCTGCCAGTTCCGTCCTTATGGCGGACTTGACCTCCCCTCTCTTGGCTATAAGTTCTTCCGCCGTGTATTTGGCGGTAACGGCCTTTATAACCTCCTGCACCGCGGGCTGGATAAGCTTGTCTTCAAAGGCCATCCCTATCTTCTGATACACCTCATCCACTGTTTCAGACATAAGGTGATAGTTTGTGGCAATGACTGTAGATATGATCTGAAGGTCCTTCGAAGCAGCGTCAGCCTTTGCCTCGTTTTTCTGCACCTGGACGTTTATTTTCACGACATTGTCAACAAAAGGAATCTTGAAATGAAGCCCTTCTGAAAGTACCCCTTTCTGTACCGCGCCCAGTCGCATAAGGACACCCCTCTGGCCCGGCCCGACTATGACCCACGGTTGAAAGACGAGAAGGATCAGCACAGCAACTATTGGTATAACCAGCTTGCCCAACCCTTTGACCTTTTCTATAATCATTTCTGCCTCATTTTTTGGATATTGGGCCTGGTTCATCTGTTCCCCCGATTTTATTTTTTGTACACAGAATCCTTTGCACTCTTAACGCCTGACTTAACTTTTTTCAAAAGCCTTTCTGCCCACACGAACTCACCGGCAAGGATGGCAAGCCCTAAAGGTATCACAACAAATGCAGGGCCGGGCAGGATAATCATGGCTATGCCGATAAACAGCACCGTAAAACCCACCACACTGATTATAACCCGCTTTGTGTGCCTAAGTGCCCCATTAACGGTATTATTGATAAACCTTCTCATCCCCCCTCCGTTTAAAGTATTTCTCCACCTCTACTACACAGAATACCACAGATGACAGGGCAAGGGAAAGCATCAGTTCACTCAGGGCCAGGGGCTCAGTCTTGAATATAGGGTTTAAAAACGGGACGTATATGGTCGCCATTTGCAATATAAATGCCGCAAGAACTGCGCCAAGTAAAGGCTTGTTTGAAAATATCCCCTGGCTGAACAGCGACTGTTTTTCTGAGCGAATCGCAAGGACATGGCCAAATTGCGAAAGGCAGAGGACTGTAAATACCATTGTCTGCCAGTGAGCATGGTCGGTTTTTATTGCCCATGCCTGAACAAAAAGTGTAACTCCTGCCATGAGAAGGCCGACCCAGAGGATATGCTGCCACATCCCTCCTGCAAACAGGCCTTCTTCCGGGGGCCTCGGTTTCCTCTTCATCACGTCCCCTTCAGCAGGCTCAACAGTCAGGGCAAGGGCAGGCGCACCGTCCGTAACCAGATTTATCCATAATATGTGAATAGGCAGAAGAGGGATGGGCAGGCCAAGAAAAGGAGCAAGAAACAATGTCCACACCTCTCCCGAATTACTGGTAAGCATGTATTTAAAGAACTTTCTTATGTTGTCGTATATCCTTCTCCCCTCCCTGACGGCCCCGACAATGGTGGCAAAGTTGTCGTTCAAGAGGATCATGTGGGCAGCCTCTTTTGAGACATCCGTCCCGGTTATCCCCATTGCAATCCCTATATCCGCCCTTTTCAGAGCAGGAGCATCGTTGACCCCGTCACCTGTCATGGCGACATACTGGCCTTTGTCCTGTAGGGCCTTTACGATCTTCAGCTTCTGCTCAGGCGCTACCCTGGCGTAGACTCTTATATCCTCAACCTTCTTTTCAAACTCCTCCATAGAAAGCCGTTCAAGATGTGTCCCCGTTATTACCTCCCCTCCGTCATCTATTATCCCAAGCCTTCTCGCTATGGCCCTTGCAGTAATAGGGTGATCTCCTGTTATCATAACAGGTTTTATCCCGGCAGACTTGCAAAGAGCTACGGCCTCTTTTGCCTCCTCCCTCGGAGGGTCCATGATCCCTACAAGTCCCAGGAAGGTAAGACCACTCTCTACCTCTTCAGTCGCCATCTTTACCGGGATTGCGTCCCACTTCCTTGTCCCTACGGCAAGGACTCTCAGGCCGTCGGCAGCCATCCTTTCGCTTGTCCTTATTATCTCGTCCCTGTCTATCTCCTCGACGCCATCCGACATCAGGATATTTATAGATCTGTCCAGGATGATCTCCACGCCCCCTTTTGTAAAGGAGCGATACCCGCCTTTCCGATACGTGTGCAAGGTAGTCATGCACTTCCTGTCCGAGTCAAAAGGTATCTCATAGACCCTTTCATTCTCATTTTCCAATACCATCTTTTTAAAACCGGCCTTCTCGGCTGCCATATAAAGGGCTACCTCTGTGGGATCTCCAAGGATATTGCCGCCGGCATCAGTGGCAGCATCGTTGCTGAGTGCCATGGCCTTGAGCAAGGCGTTAGGTTGAGAGCTTGAGGGGTTGAGAAGTTGAGAAATCCTATCTTCTGACCCTCTTATCTTCTCATCTTCTGGTTTATGTAATTTCCCGTCAACATATATCTCCTCTACTGTCATCTTATTAAGGGTCAGGGTTCCCGTCTTGTCCGTACATATGTATGTTACTGAACCTAATGTCTCGACAGCCGGGAGCTTCCGTATAAGGGCGTTCTGCTTTACCATCTTTCTCGCGCCCAGTGCAAGGGATATGGTGACAACGGCGGGAAGGGCCTCAGGTATGGCTGCAACAGCGAGACTGACTGCTGTTAAGAACATGAGAACAGGAGACTCGCCCCTCATTATCCCCACTGTAAAGACTATGGCGCATATGGCGAGGGCCGCGAGTGCAAGGCGTTTCCCCACTATTGCAAGGCGCTTCTGGAGTGGGGTCTTTACCTCCTCCTCGGTCTGGAGCATTGTGGCAATCCTGCCCAGTTCCGTATCCATCCCTGTTCCCACCACAACGCCTTTCCCCCTGCCGTAGCTCACCACCGTCCCCTTGTAGGCCATGTTTTTCCTGTCCCCAAGAGGTATCATCTCGTCATGAAGCTGGGGCGTCTGCTTTTCTACAGGGACAGATTCCCCCGTAAGGGCCGCCTCCTCAACCTTAAGCTGGGCCGACTCAATGAGCCTCAAGTCTGCCGGGATGATCCTCCCTGCTTCTAAAAGAACCACATCGCCGGGGACTACATCGGAAGAAGGGATGTTTGAGGTATGACCATCCCTCAGTGCGGTGGCCGTTGGCGCCGCCATCATCTTCAGCGCCTCCATCGCCTTTTCAGCCCTGTACTCCTGAACAAATCCTATAACGGCATTTATGACAACTACCACAATTATGGCAATGGTGTCGGCCACCTCTCCCATTGCTCCTGCTATGGCGGCAGCAGCAATAAGGACAAGGATCATAAAGTCCTTGAACTGGTCAAGGAACATCCCCAGAGAGGTCTTCTTCTCCCCCTCCTTCAGTTCATTGGGCCCGTATTCTTCAAGGCGTTTCTTTGCCTCTTCTGACGAGAGTCCCTGAATGGATGTTCCCAAATCTTCAACAGCTTCCTTTAATCCTTTTTGATGCCAGCGCACGAGTCCTCCTAAATTAGGTTGTTTGCAAAAAAAAAGACCTTTACCCGGATATTTCCAGATAAAGGTCTCGTATGTTCATTAAGGAACCAGAGGAACCGGGCCGTATTACCGACCGTATTGACGACTCCTCACACCCGCCGGAGCGGGTTACTACTCCCCTTTACTCAATGAGTAAGGTTAAATTGTAGGTAACAGTCTACAGTGTTTCTTTATGAAGTCAAGGATTTTTTAGCAAATGTATTTTATCCCGATAATCCTATTTCACAATGAGGGTATCGTATCTACCGCCCCCTTTCATTCCGATTTCATCGTTTTTTTGTCTGTTCAGCAGGGGTCAGAAATACGATTCCGGTAGATTTCTGGACATTGTTATGTACGAGGCGCCTAAGTGATTGAGGAAGCGCACATCGGATAGCCTCTTGCAATAAATGGGTATATATACTAATATCGCTACAGATTCCGAGGAAGGTGACGATATGAAGGAAGACAGCGCTCAGAGCCAATTCACTGTCCTTGCTGTAGATGATCAGGAGCTTAATCTGGCCATACTTGAGGATTATCTTGTGCCCCTGGGTTACAGGGTCATAAAGGCCAGAAACGGCAGGGAGGCGCTGGCACAGATAGAGTCTGCAAGACCTGACCTTGTGCTTCTCGACATCATGATGCCGGAGATTGATGGTTACGAGGTTTGCAGGAGAGTAAAGGAAAACCCGGAAAGCAGGGATATTCCTGTTGTCATGGTCACATCCCTTGAAGGGACCGAGGAGATGGTAAAGGCCCTTGAATTTGGGGCAGATGAATTCCTGACAAAACCTGTAAACGATATAGAGATACAGGCCAGGGTAAAATCCCTCCTTAAGAAAAAGACCTTGAATGATCAACTCAAGTCCGCATATACGCATATCAATAACCTCACCCTGTTCGCTGAAAATAAGCTGGCAGAGTTGAAATTAGAGGCATTTAGTGGAGGGGAAGCCCACAAACACCTTATAGAGCGGCTATTAAGAATCAACGAAGATGACACAACCAGCCCTACTCATATCCTTCTTGGCAAAGGAGCTGGGAAGCCGCTGGTAAACGGAGTTTTATACTACTATCAGGATGGCAGGGTCGAGACGCGTGAGGTTTCTGGCAGGCTCGAAGGAAGTTTGGGGTATACCGATAAATACTCTGATATAGAGAAGGAGTTGACTGAGTGCAGCAGTCGTATTTACAAAGGAGATGAGTGCAATACTTATCTTTGTGCAGAGATAAAAAAACAGCTGGGGGTTATAAATAACTTTATAATATGCGATTCTAAAAAGGCAGACAGTCTGGTGGTTGCCTTTAACTACGGGAAAGAGGTCACATCACATGATGCAGATATCCTGAGGAGCTTTCTCCTCTTCTACAATGTTTTTACCACTATTTTCAGTAATATGGATGAGATTGACAGGGCCTTCAAATATCTTGTTACTGCCCTCGCCAGGGCTGCGGAGGCCAACGACGAAGAGACAGGGAACCATATTGTCAGGGTAAACGAATACGCAAGGGTTTTGTCCGAGGAAATGAAGATGTCCACGGACTTTACCCGCGACATAGGTTTTTTTGCCCAGATGCATGATGTAGGGAAGATCCATATCCACTTCAGCCTCCTGAGGAAGCCGGGCAGTCTCACGGTTGAAGAGACGGCAATGGTGAGAGACCACACTGTGTATGGCTCCATGATCCTTGGCGACGAGCCGAGGTTAAAGATGGCCAGGGATATCGCCCTGTGTCACCACGAACATTATGATGGAAGCGGATATTCAAGGGGGTTGAAGGGGGAAGAGATTCCTGTCTCCGGCAGAATAGTGGCACTGGCAGATGTATATGACGCCCTGAGGTCAAAAAGGTCGTACAAACCTGCTTTTTCCCATCAAAGGACAGTTGAGATCATAACCAAAGGGGACGACAGGACGACGCCGGAACATTTTGACCCAAGAGTCCTTGAGGCGTTCATCAAAAAGGAGAAGGAGTTCGAGAGCGTTTACCATACCTTGGCAGATGATAATGACTGCCCTTCTTAGCAATCTCCTTGTTGTCGCCTCATTTGTCGGGCACTATACTGCATTCGGGGGAACTCAGTGAAACTCAATTTAGAAAGGTTAAGCTCCGTCCCTGTCCATATCCAGCAGGTTGAGATCGTGGAGAGGAAGGGGAAGGGGCACCCCGACACCATCTGCGACATGGCTGCAGAGGAGCTTTCTATAAATCTTTCCAGATACTACCTTGAAAAATTCGGGAGGGTCCTTCACCATAACGTTGATAAATGTATCCTGGCAGGAGGGAGCAGTGACGTCACCTTTGGCGGCGGGAAGGTAACAAAACCGATATACCTACTCCTTGTTGGAAGGGCAACCTCCGAAGTGGGTGGAACTCCTGTCCCTGTGGCTGAAATGGTTGTTGAGGGTACGAGAAAATGGCTAAAAGAAACGTTCCGCTTCCTGGATGTAAATAAAAATATAGAGATAGACCACAGGATAAGGCCTGGGAGCATAGACCTTGTTGCAGCCTTTGATAAAGGGGTTGACGTGCCGCTGGCCAATGATACATCTATAGGGGTCTCCTTTTATCCGCTCTCAGAGACCGAGAGACTGGTCAGAGAAGTTGAGCTTTATCTGAACTCCAAAGAGATCAAAGAGGCCCATGCGTATATTGGCGAGGACATAAAGGTGATGGGGGTAAGGATCAGGGATGAAATAACCCTTACTGTGGCTGTGGCGTTTATCTCCAGTCTGATCCAGTCCCTGAATGATTATATGGAGATCAAGAGACGTGTTTCATCTCTCGTAACATCTTTTTGCAGCAGTATTACGGCCAGGAAGGTGGTGGTGGCAGTCAATACCGCTGATGTCCTGGAAAGAGAGGCAGTCTACATCACTGTCACTGGCACAAGCGCCGAGAGCGGAGACGACGGTCAGGTAGGTAGGGGAAACAGGGTAGGTGGGCTGATTACGCCTTACAGACCCATGACACTTGAGGCCACGGCGGGGAAGAACGCCATAAGTCATGTGGGAAAGCTCTACAATATCGCAGCCCGCAATATCGCAGAGAGGGTGGCGTCGGCAGATGGAGTGGAAGAAGTATACTGCTATCTCGTAAGCCGGATAGGAAGACCTATAACCGAGCCCCAGGCAGTCGATCTGAAGGTCAGGTCAAAGCTTGATGACAGCGATGTTAAGCAGATTATGGAAGAGGCGGTTGAGATTGAATTGAAAGGGTTGCCTTTTCTCTGGAAAAAGGTTATAAACAGGGAGTTTGAATTATTTTAAATGACGGAGGTAGAGAATGAAGGTATGTAAGGTTTGTCATGCTGTATGTCCTGAAAAGCACTGGCACTATGACGAGAAGCTCTATGAGGCGTATCACGATGCGAAAGGGGTGGAAAACGTCCTGTGCGAGGGATGCCACAGGATAAAGGTGAAGGATTACAGCGGGACAGTGTACATCGAAGGCGATGTCCTTAACAAAAAGAAGGATGAACTCCTCAGGGTCATAAAGAACGAGGAGAAGATAGATTTCAGGACCCATTATCTTTCGAGGATATTCGATATAATTGATGAGAAAGACAGGCTGGTTGTCCATACCCTGAACCAGCGCCTTGCCCTGAACATCGGGATGCAGCTCAAGAAGACATATAAGGGGAAGCTGCATATACTTAAAGAGGGCGAACCCAAGTTAGGGGTGGTACGCCACGACAGCCACAAGGACGAAGTAGTTGTAACGTTTATCCAGACAGAAGAGAAGGTGAAAAAGGCGCCAGGCGGAAAGACAGCGACCAAGAAGGCCGCTGCAAAGAAGGCAACTGTAATGGGTAAAAAGGTTTCAGTAAAAAAGAAGTAAGGGGAACATAGTTGATACTTATATCCCTCATAGCCCTGGGGCTTCTCTTTTTAATTCCGGGAGAGGCCCTGGCCTGGGGGCCTGCCACACATATCCATCTTGGGTCAGAGGTGCTAAGGAATATCACATTATTGGCCCCCTCCCTTCAGAGGCTCCTGTCCGCTTACCCCTCTGACTATCTTTACGGATGCATAGGAGCGGACATCATCTTCGGGAAGAAGTTTACTCCGTACTCCAGCCACTGCCATAACTGGAAGGTCGGAATGAAGGTACTGTCTGAAGCGGAAAGCGATTCTCAGGAGGCCTTTGCCTATGGCTACCTCAGCCATCTTGCCCAGGATATCGTGGCCCATAACTACTATATCCCAACCCAACTGGTGGCATCCTTCCAGACCAGGACACTCAGGCACACCTACTGGGAGACCAGGTTTGACACCCATGCCGGAAGTGAAGTATGGGATATATTGAAGGACCTTGCCAAGGGGGAACATAAACGGAATGATGACCTGCTGGAAAAGGTTTTAGAGGACAACATCCTGCCGTTCAATGTTAACAGGCAGATATTTGCCAGTTGGATGATCCTCAACAGGGTGGAGCACTTGAAGAGGGTGGTCAGGGTGATATCCTCCATGTCCAGGTGGCCCTTGAGCATGGAGGATGTGGAAGAGTGCCGCACCCTCTCTCTTGATGCTACCATTGAGCTTCTTACGAGAAAGGACGAGGCCCAGTGTCTTAAGGTGGACCCTACCGGCAGAAAGAACCTGAATATGGCCAAGGAGATAAGGAAGAGGCTTAAAGGCCTTGAAAAAGGCCGTTCAGTGGACAGCAGGACAAAGCATGAGATAATGGGCATCATCCAGCCGAAATTCAGGGAAGGGATATTTTCTGCTGAGGATGGTTTAGATGTTATAAGATTTCCGCAATAACGTAGCGGTTGCGCCCATGTTCCTTAGCTTTATAAAGGGCCTCATCGGCTTTAGCAACCAGCGCTTCAGGGGAGGAGGAATTGTCCGGTTTCATTGCTGCAACCCCCAGACTGATGGAAACGTGATCAGCTACAGACGAAAAAGCGTGTGTAATGTTTCTCGCCTCAACATTTGCCCTCATCTGTTCAGCAATTACAGCTGCCCCTTTACAATCTGTGTTCGGCAGAATAACTACAAATTCTTCGCCTCCGTACCGGGCGATGAAGTCACCAGGTCTGTGCAAAGTATCGCTCAGGGTTTTAGCAACCTCCTTCAGGCAATCATCCCCCCCCTGATGGCCATAGCCGTCGTTGAACTTCTTGAAGAAGTCTATATCCAGCAGGAGCACCGAGAGCATAGTATTTTCCCGCAACCCGATTTTCCATTCATGCTGAAGAACTTCATCAAAATGACGCCGGTTGGCAATCCCTGTTAGTCCATCCATGGTAGATAGCCTCTGTAGAATTGCATTGCTTTCCGCCAGCTTGGCGTTGCTTTCCTTAAGCTGCTCCTGAAGGATCTTCATTTCCAGATAGGCCTCATCACGCTGCAATTGGAGCAGGTAAGTCTTCGAGTGAGCGCGGATACGAGCAATAAGCTCTATCTTGTCCGGCAGTTTTACCAGATAATCGCTGGCGCCGCTTTCAAAAGCGTGACTTTTATCCTTGGGTTCTTCCCTGGAAGAGAGGACTATTACCGGCGTTACCGATGTTGCCGGGTTGCTCCTGTAAAATCTAAGAAGGGTATATCCGTCCACCTGCGGCATAACCAGGTCCTGGAGTATAATTGTTGGTCTGATTTCATTCGCCTTATCTATTGCTCTGGAAGGCTCCTGACAGTAGTGAAACTCTATATCTTTATCATCGGCAAGCATTCTACGTATCGCTTCTGCCACTATTGCCTGATCATCCACGAGCAGTACTACCGGATGTGATAAATTTTGGCCAACCGCAGACTCAGTTCCCTCTGACCGAACATCATTGCTCATATCGATCTGGCTCCTCTCAGTTTCTGCCTATACCTAACGAATGTTACTTATCATTGTTTCTGCAATTCTGTCAACCGGTAGTATCTTTACGGCAGCTTTCAGCTCAGCTGCCGCCTTTGGCATACCATATACAGCGCAAGTCTCAGCGCTCTGGGCTATGGTGAATACACCACTGTCTTTCAACCTGAGCAATCCCTCTGCTCCGTCTCTTCCCATGCCGGTAAGAAGGGCAGCGATAGAGCGTCCAGACCAGTTGTTCAGCATACTTTCAAAAAATACATCAACAGACGGGCGATACGGTATGCCGGCAGGCTCTCGTTTATAACCCAGGGTCCCGTCTTCTTTGATAATTAAGTGATTATTTGTGCCGGCAACAAGGACCCTTCCATTGACGATGCTGTCTCCCTCCCTGGCCAGTTGTACCGGCAAGGGCGATTGCCGGTTCAGCCATTCGGCAAAGCCCGGACTAAATTGTTGATCAACGTGCTGGATAACAACAAGAGATGCCTGAAGATCTGCCGGCAATTTGGAAAGTATTTTGACAAGGGCGGCAGGACCTCCGGTAGAGGCCCCGATAGCAATCAGCCACTTGTCCGATGTCCCTGCATTTTTTGATTCCTTGAACTTAAGTGCAGGATTGCGGCGATTAGCGTCAAGCAACCTGCCTATTGTCCGCACTTTTTTCAGAAGCTCCTCTCTCCCCTTTCCCTTTTCATCAATCCCCAGCGTAGGCGTACTCACAGCGTCAAGGGCGCCTTCTCCCATTGCCTGAAAAACAAGGGA
The DNA here is from genome assembly GCA_919902985.1 of Desulfuromonadales bacterium. Classification (GTDB taxonomy): domain Bacteria; phylum Desulfobacterota; class JAENJC01; order JAENJC01; family JAENJC01; genus JAENJC01. The sequence goes on from CAKKSC010000004.1 coordinate 124,815, forward strand.
AGCATTCTGTGTTACTGAGGCTGTGACTACCAGTATTGCGCATGGAGTTGTTGCCATGATCAGACGGGTAGCCTCCACACCGTTCATTCCCGGCATAATGAGGTCCATAAGGATCAAATCCGGCACATCTTCAGCACAACACTTAACAGCCTCTGACCCGTTTTCTGCAATCCACGCTACTTCATAACCCGGGAATGATACTATTATCCGTCTTAAGGCCTCTACGGCCATTTTCATATCATTAACTATAGCTATCCTCATGCCTCAACCTCTCCTATCAGATCTGTAACAGCTTCCAACAGTGTATTATCATGAAAACTGCCTTTTGTCAGGTAATAATCTGCCCCGGCATCCAGACCGCGTTTACGGTCTTCTGCCCTTTCCTTGTAAGATACAATCACTACCGGCAGAGAACTGAAGTTTCGGTCGCTTTTTATCAGGCGTACCAGTTCAATGCCGTCCAGGCGAGGCATGTCTACATCTGTGATTATCAGGTCATATTTCTGGAATGCCCTTATGGCATTCCAACCGTCAATTCCATCAACGGCCACATCTACATGATAACCTGCTTTTTCCAGAAGGTTTCGTTCAACTTCACGAACAGTAAGTGAATCATCGACAACAAGGATGTTCTTGAGCACCTTCTCTGCATCGTCTCCTGAGGTTCGTTTCACCTTTTCTATTCTCCTGCCCTTTACAAGAGTATCGACGGACAATACAAGGTCATCAACATCAATAATCAACACCGGTGAGCCGTCTTCGAGTACTGCTGCTGAGCTGACATCCTGTACCTTTCCGAGACGTGGGTCCAGAGGTTGAATGGCAAGCTCCTTCTGTCCGATAAACCTGTCTACAACCACGCCATATCTGTTATGGCGATCTCCGATTATGATTATCGGCATCTCCTCGCTACTTACAAGCTGTGGACCAAGGCCCAGTACCTGTGATGCCCCTACCAGGCCTATGTTTTCACCGTCTATTTCCGCGAACTGATGGTTTTCAAGTACATCAATATCGAGGCAGGACAGCTTGACGGCGCGCAAGATTCGTGTAAGCGGGAACGCATAAGGTTCCCCTGAAATTTCAGTAATCAACGAAGACATAACCGACATTGTCAAAGGTAACCGCATGTGAAAGCGCGTTCCTTTGCCGAGCGTGGTCTTCGTTTCAACTGATCCCCGCATTTTCTGTATTGCATCCAGCACAACGTCAAGTCCTACCCCGCGGCCGGATATATCAGTTACCTCATCTTTTGTCGAAAAACTTGGAAGAAAGAGGAATTCCAGCAGCTCTTCTTCAGTTAGTTTGTCGGCCATATCAGGGGTGACCAGCTTTTTTTCAAGAACTTTTTTTCTCAAACGTTCTAAGTCTATACCACGTCCGTCATCATCAATAATAATGGATAACATCCCATCACTATGGGCTGCGGTAACCCTTATAATTGCCTGCTCAGGCTTCCCCGCCTTTATACGATCTTCAGGCGGGTCAACACCGTGATCAAGAGCGTTACGGAGAAGGTGATTCAGTGGGGCTTCCATCTTTTCAAGCACGTCTCTATCTACCTGGACCGAAAGACCATTTATCTCAAGCTTAACTTTTTTATTTAATGACCTTGCAATATCCCTCACCATCCTCTGGAATCCATGAACACCGTCAGAAAAGGGCCGCATACGTGTCCTGATTGTCTCCCTGTGCAGTCTTTCAGACAGGTTGTTAATGCGCCTGTCATATGAGTCAAGGTCAGCTGTCTGATCAGTAAGGATATTCCGGCATTCAGACGCCTTTCTTTGGGCCTCCAAAAATTTTTCGACAACTGATTCTGAGGCGTGCATTTCGTCAAGTGAACTTCTTAATGAATCAAGAATCTCCACAAGCTCCACCTGTCGACGCTTTAACCTGGTAAGTGAGGCTATATAAGGATTAAGCCATCCGGCCTCTACCTTGACCTCTCCGGCAAGCCCCATTAAATAATTCCACCGCTCGGCAGTTACACGAAGGACACGCTCCTGCTCTTCGCGTGAGGGCTTATCTACGGTGTCTGCCTTCCGCTTCTGAGCCGGAGGGAGCTGAACTTGCTTCTTTTCCGGTTTAGAAGCGGATTCAGTTTCCAAACCCATTATCCCGGAGGCACTGTTTTTTTCCTGTGACTTTATCCTCGAAAGCAGATGGAGTATTTTATCAAGATCAGCCCCATTGTCTTCACTCCAACAAGCTATCTCATTATCCGGAAGATCTGCAATGGATGAGATAGTGTCTATACCCCTTAGTAGTATATCAACATGCTCGGCAGTCAGAATTAACTCTGAATTCTGCGCTGCAACGAATATATCTTCAATTATATGGGCCAGACGGACTACCGGTTCCACCCCTACCAGGCGGGCAGCTCCTTTAACCGAGTGAGCGGCACGCATAAGCGCTTCCAGTCTTTCAGCAGACGCAGGGACCTCCTCCAGGGCAAGCAGCCCTTCTGTCAAAACCTTCCCCTGCTCTGTTAGCTCGGTACGGAACAGGTCCAGCATTGATGAATCGCCTATGGCAGCACTTTTATCTTTTACAGGCTTAGCATTCTTTTTTTCTACATTCCTATCAATAGCGTCAGATGCAGCAGACGATTTGGCCTCTTCCAAACCTCTGGATAAGATTGCTGCAATTATTGTAAGAAGCTCATTAAGCTCACTTTTATGAACCTCTCCCCATCCTGACATCTCATTTTCACTCAGTTCAGAAATTGCTGTTATCATATCAACACCTTTTAACAGAGTGTCAATACTATCTGGATTCAGCATAACCTTAGAATTCTGAGCAGCAACAAACACTTCCTCGATTTCATGGGCCAGGCAGACTACCGGTTCCGCCCCTACCAGGCGGGCAGCTCCTTTAACCGAGTGAGCGGCACGCATAAGCGCTTCCAGTCTTTCAGCAGACGCAGGGTCCTCCTCCAGGACAAGCAGCCCCTCCGTCAAAATCTTCCCTTGGTCTCTGATCTCTGTACGAAATAGATCCAGCAAGGGGGAGTTAATATTGTCCTTATAATTATCACTCATTACTACTTGATGCTCCTTTCGAACTGAGAGGTCAGCAACGTCTCATCAAGGCAGCCTACAGTCTTATCATTCCATTTAATAACACCCTTCATGTAGCTGGCAGATGAATCCGAAACAGTTTTTGGCAATGGTCCGAGGTCTGCCTCAGTATAGTGATGCAGCCCTCCTACTTCACTTACAGGGAACACGTAACGTCGGCTGGCGACCTCCATGACTATCATTCTTGCATAAACGGGATTTTCCCCCCCTCCAAATAGCCTGTCGGCTTTATCTATTCCAAGCAGACTGCCGAGAGAAAAGCATATCTGTATCTCTCCGACGTTGCTAACGACTCCCCGCATGATGCGACTCTTGTTGTGAGGCAAGCGATGGATTTTCATAATCCTGGAAATTTCTTTGCAGAGTCTGGTAGCTATTGCCACCCATTCGTCGCCCAGACGGAAAATAATCACTGATATGGTATGAGAAAGGGCAGTCTCCTTATTACCGGCCAGTACCTTTGTCCACTCAAGACGATAATCATCGGCTATAGCCCTCTCATAAGCTTTAAGGCTTGCAGCATGAAAGGTATCACAGTTTTGACAATGAATAAAGTCGTCGAGTCTTTTACAGCGTGGCGTCTCTTTGCCCCACACCCCTATTCTGTGCCAGCAGTCATCAGTAGAAAAAAAAATTTTGTCTTCACTCATTTATAATTACTCTTTTGAACATGTAGGGTGTAGTCATTAGGCGGACCCTCCTCTGCTTCTAAGTTTTACACGTTCAGCCCTGGCGCGAAACCCTGCGCCCTTTTCAGGGTTCCCTGTCCGTTCAAAAATACGAGACAGATGCACAAGCGCTTCATAAAAATCCGGATTCAAATAAATCGCCTTTTTTAAATATTCCTCAGCCATTAGACTGTCTCCAATGGAGTCTATGGCCTGACCCAGCAGATAATAGAGCTGTGCCGATTCGGCGCCTCGTGAAATCAGAAGTTCACATATTGACACAACTTCACTGAAGTTACCCTCTTCTGCAAGGTTTTTTGCCCTTGTTAGCTCTTTTTCATCCTGGCAGAGGTTTACAGCTTCTACTGTCTCATAATTATTTTTAGGCTTGATTATACTGCCTGTTGCTTTCCTGACGTCATTGACCTTTTTGACCTGAATTGACTGGGTCGGAAGCTGGACTGGCAGTGGGGGAATCATTGTATCTATGTTGTCCTGGTTAAGCGAATCGTTGATTTTTTTTGCGTATTCTTCTCTGGCGAAGGCAAAGGCCATTGGATAATCCAGGCTTACAAAGCCACTTTGAGACATTTTTGCAGCTTCCGCATGACCCACAAAAAGGACGCCATCCTCAGACAGATGTTTGGATAATGATTTTATGGCCATGTTTTTGGTACTGTCATCAAAATATATCAGTAAGTTTCGGCAGAAGATAATGTCATACGGTCTGTGCCCTTTCAGGAAATCATCATCCAGAATGTTGGCAAACTCAAAGTGGACGGCATCACGAACCTCTTTTTTCAGTATGTACAGGTCGTCATGTTTTGAAAAATATTTGTTCTTGAAATGCAGGTCATCTCCTCGAAATGAATATGGACTGTATATTCCGTTTCTGGCACACTGCAATGCCCGCTCACTGATGTCCACGGCATATATGAAGAACCGGTCCTCCGGCAGTTTCATTTCAAAAAGAGTCATGGCTATAGAATAAGGTTCTTCACCGGTAGAACATGGTACACTGAGAATTCGAACCTGCCTTCCAGATTTTTTTTTAGATGTGAATCGTTCCAGATACTTTTGCAGTGTAATAAAGGGGACCTTGTCACGGAAAAAGGAGGTTTCAGCAATTATCACAAGTTCAAACAGACTTTTTAACTCTTCAGGTGAATCACTGAGCCTCTTAATATAATCATCAATGTCTACTGCTCCGGACCGCTTTATATGCTCCTGCACAGCCTTCTCGAGTGGTGCTGTCCCGATAGATTCTGGATTGAGCCCCATCTTGTGCCTTAGTAACTCCAGAACACTTGAGACGTTCATCTGGATATCACCCTTTCAGGGTTTAAGTTCATTTTGTTAATAACTTCCGTCAAACAAGATTTCATGGGCCTCTTCGGGTATCAGTTTATTAATGTCCACCTTTTGCACGATACCATTATCGTCTATAACAACTTTACCAAGATAAGGATGATCCTTCAGGTTTACTCCTGAATCGGAAAAATCGTTTTCATTAAATCTTACAGTTTCAGTCATATGTTCACTCAACAGCCCTAAACATATCGACTTGCCGTCATCCACCGTGTACTTAATAAGAGCAATCCGACTGCTTAACTTCAACTCACATGCCATGTTGTTCATGAGATAAGAGATGTCTATTACAGGGATCGTCGTGCCTCTATAGTTCAAAAGCCCCGCCAAATATGGAGGGGCTTTTGGGATCAGCTTCAAATGTACGAATGGTACTATCTCGATAATGTTCTTAACTTCAAGAACATACCTGTCATTCCCAACTTTAAATTGCAGAAAAAGCATATGATTACTCAAGCATCATTTCGCACTTTGAATTTAATAACGCCGCCCTGCAGATTGTGCGCGGCTACGTTCAGCTGCGATATGGCTTCATTGGACTCTTTCAGTGATTCGACAGTCTGCTGGGCCGCCTCATTTAATTGAATCATTGACGTTTTGATATGAGAAGCCCCTTCCGACTGGAACTGCATACCCTGGTGCACGGTTTCAAATCGCGGGGTCAGCGCCTGTACCTGCTCAATAATCTGGGAGAGTTGAACGCTTACTTCACTTACATCATTCACGCTATGCCTGACCTGCTCCGAAAACCTTTCCATGCTCATTACTCCTGCTGAAACAGCTGACTGCATTTCTTTAACCATCTGTTCAATATCCAGAGTAGCAACAGCCGTCTGATCAGCAAGGCGCCTGATTTCTTTGGCTACAACAGAAAACCCGAAGCCGTACTCTCCTGCCTTCTCTGCCTCGATAGCGGCATTTAACGACAACAGGTTGGTCTGGTCCGCCACTTTTGCAATAGTAGTGACAACTGTGCTTATGTTGCTTGCCTTTTCATTGAGCACTCCAAATTTCGAGGATATTGAGCCTGCTGCATCAACGATATTATGCATGGTTGACTCCATTTTTTTCAGGCCCATTCTACCATTTTCTGCTGCTTCACCTGTCACGTCGGCAACTTTAGACACCTCATTCATGGTGGAGACAAGCTCCTTTGACGTTGCAGAAATTTCAGTAGCCGTAGTAACAATCTCATTTGTGGTTGCGGCCTGTTCCGCCACAGTCGCCTCCTGCTGTTTTGATGTTGCAGCAATTGACGTGGCTGATGAGGCCAGTTGAATGCCGGAGCGTTGTACCTGGGTAACAAGCGCATTTAAACTGTCTATCATTTGCTGGACACCCAGTCCAAGCCGGACTAAAGCATCATTTCCTTCAATCCTGATTTGCCCTGTCAGGTCCCCGTCTGCTGCCCTGGTAACTAAATTAAGAATAATGTCAACACGCTGCTGGAGGGAGCCCATTGCCCGCACCTTTTCCTCACTTGACTCACGGATATATCCGATCATTTTTTGAAGCTGACCGGCTAACTCACCTATTGAATCTTTCCCGCTGAAGCTTACTTGAGCTGTATAATCTCCTGCCGCCACTTTTGTAATCACCTTTAAGAGGTCATCAACTTTTGCCCTCAACTCTTCGGCAGCAGCATGCTCGCGCAATATCCGCTGATTCTCCTTGGCAGCCGCCTCATCCATAATGTCAGACATCTCATTGAATGAATGCGCCAGATTTCCAAGCTCGTCATCAGACGTTATATCTTTAACCCTTACAGCAAGGTCACCTTTTGCCCTTTTTGATACAACATCCATAAGCTTGTTTAACGGATTAATGACCCAGGCCTTCAACAGGAGATTAATTAGTATCAATCCGGCGGCAAAGAAGGCGATACTCCCTCCAATGGACATCCAGAACTCGTAACGGATCAGGGCATCCATCTTGTCAAGGGAGTAACTGATGCGAACAGCTCCATTGACAGATCCGCTTTTTACATCATGGCACTGCAGACAATTTACACCTCTTGTATTCTCGGTTGCCCTGAAGGGTGTAATAATGGTCAAAATTCGTTTGCCGTTCTTTTCAGCTATTTCACTTACATGTTCACCGTTCAGTGCTTGTAAATCCAGATCATCCCTGGCCGCGTCTTCAGTCAAACCTTGCCCATACTGCTCCGAGACCGGTTTCCCCCGTATGGCCCGCGCTTCAACAACTCCCTCCCGTGCAAGCATTTTCTGAGCAATAATATGTCGCTGGTCCATAGTACCAGTCAGCATCATCGTATTAAGACTGTCAAAATACATTGTGGTCATATCATCTGCCTGACCGAGTACCTGCTCCATTATTCGGGATTTTTCCCGATAAATGCTGTAGCTGGTTAAAATAAATATTACCAGCGCAAATATAACAGCCACAGAAAAGCTGACCTTTTTCCTTATTGACTGCTTGTTGAGAAATTCTATTCGGTCGACTATCATGTTTTATCTCCTATTTTATAAATACAGATGCTTGTTCCATCGCTTACAATTGACAATGAGGCCCTGGTTTAGCAGAAATAATACGTTGAAGTACCAACCCCACTCAAAATACATTTTCTTATGAAAAATTTTTATTTCACAAAGGTTGTAACTATTGACAGTTTCGTATAAAGTCCAGCTAAACTTAAATTTCCGTCAACAGAGGAAAAACTGCTTGGCCATTGCCCTGCAATTGAATTTTTCGTAGCGACAAAAGGTGAGGCGATCAATAAAAAGATATTTCTATTAGTACATCTATATAAAGTTAGTATAAAAGCAAACATGCCAATTATGGCAATGCCTCCTGGACTGCACGCTAACCAATTTTCTTATATTAATTTGAGCCTCTTGCAAAAGTCCCCAAAATACCCTTCGATAAGCTCAGGGTGAACGGGGTTGGGTTGAAATTATTGAACTTTATTCGTTCATGGTGAGCCTGTCGAACCACAAAAGATAGTTTTGCAAGAGGCTCATTTGACGATAGAATTGTTGCGCAAGGAGATAAAAAAGTCAATAAAAATGTTTCTATTAATAAGCCTATCCTTCCACAGTCACAGGAAGAGCGGTTTGATCTCCTGCGCCACATTACAAATCACTCCATATAGCTAATAAAATACCTTCTGCACTGCATTAAAGGGGGTTTTATATCTTGCAGATTATCCCTGACACCGTCCTTCCGATCCTTGCCGGATTCATTATGACGGTAACCCCGGCAGCCTTCAGCCTCTCTATCTTTTCCATAGCTGTGCCATGCCCAGACGAGATGAGCGCCCCTGCGTGTCCCATGCGCCTCTCCTGTGGTGCGCTCATCCCGGCTATGTATGCGAAGGCTGGTTTTGACATTGTTTTAATAAAATCGGCAGCCTCTTCTTCGGCTGTCCCTCCTATCTCTCCAATCATGAGGACTGCTTTGCTCTCAGTGTCTTCTTCAAACATCCTCAGAGCGTCAATAAATGTCAGTCCTGTTATGGGGTCGCCCCCAATTCCGATGCATGCAGATTGACCGATCCCCTCATTTGTCAGCTGCAAGACCGCCTCATACGTCAGGGTTCCGCTCCTTGAGACGACACCGACACCTCCCTTGCTGAAGATATATCCTGGCATTATCCCTATCTTGCACACTCCTGGAACCGTTATCCCCGGCGTATTGGGGCCCATGAGCATGGCTCCATTCTTCTTCAAATAAGCCTTGACCTTCATTATGTCATGGACTGGGACACCTTCGGTTATGCAGACTATCAGCTTTATCCCCGCGTCACAGGCCTCAAGTATGGCCTCTGAGGCGTGGCTGGCTGGGACAAAGATGATTGAGGCGTCAATAGCAAACTCCAGCATTGCCTCTTTTACCGTATCAAAGACAGGGACTCCATCAACGCTCTCCCCTCCCTTCATAGGAGTGACGCCCGCCATTATCTTTGTGCCGTACTCCAGCATCATCCCGGTATGAAGCCTTCCTTCATGTCCGGTGATACCCTGAACCAGGACTTTAGTGTAGTTATTTATGAAGATTCCCATCAGAGATTTCCTATCCTTTCCATGCCCTCTTCCATATCAGCAACCATCATAATCGGCAGTCCTGAATCAGCAATGATCCTTTTCCCCTTCTCCGCATCGGTCCCCTCAAGCCTCACGATAATCGGAAACTCAGGGTTCAAGCTCCCGACAGCTTCAATAATCTCAGATGCAATCAGGTCGCAGTGGATCATACCGCCAAAAATATTCACGAATACAACCCTCACCTTTGGGTCTGAAAAGAGAATCCTTAAGGCAGAGCTGACCTGCTTATGGTGGGCGCTACCGCCTATATCCAGGAAGTTGGCAGGTTCCCTTCCGGCAAGCTTAATCATATCCATTGTTGCCATTGCAAGACCAGCGCCGTTGGCGAGACATCCCACATCCCCGTCAAGCCTCACGTAGTTTACACCCGCAACTCTCACCTCCCTTTCCAGCGCTTCTTCTGCTTCTCTGATAGAAGATAGGTCAGGGTGCCTGAACAGGGCGTTATCATCTATCGTTATCTTTGCATCGAGGGCAACAAACCGGCCACCTGTAAGGACAAGAGGGTTGATCTCTATTAGCAGGGCATCCAGTTTCAGAAAGTTCTCAAACAGTGTTGTTATTATCCTGGCAAACCCCTGGGCTTCCTCTCCCCTGAGGCCGATAGAGCTGGCCATCTCTATTGCCCTGAAGGCGGTAAGTCCTTTAAGAGGGTCTACAGGCTCCCTGTATATCTTCTCAGGAGCGAGCTTTGCCAGCTCTTCAATTGACTTCCCACCCTCCGGACTCGAAATGATTACAGGAACGCCCAACGAGCGATCCACAGCAATGCCGAGATAGTATTCTTTTTCGACACTTACCATCTCTTCAAAAAGCACCTTCCTGACAACATTTCCATTCGAGCCAGTCTGAGGAGTCACCAGACGGTTTCCTATGAGCCTTTTTGCCGCTGCTTCCGCCTCTTTGGCTGAATGAACAATCTTGATGCCGCCTGAGATCCCTCTCCCTCCAGCAGGTACCTGGGTCTTCAATACCCCTTCGTAAATCCCAAGATATGAAAACACCATTCTTACGTCCATGCGGTCATCAATAACTATCCCTGCAGGGACGCTGATTCCTGCTTTGGCAAGAATATCCTTTGCCTGGTATTCCAAAAGGTTCATGCCTCATACCCTTTCGCATTCAATATAATACTAATTGTAGTCCGGGTGCAGTATCCATCCGGGTATAAATACCAAATAAGCTTTCATTGGGCTCAATAATAGAAGTTTGAAAGCAACTTGGTATAAATATGCGGAAGACTTAGAACCGTTCATCCTCTCTGAGATACCGCCACTGCCCAACCGGCAGTATGCCAAGTTTTATTTTGCCTATGCGTATGCGCTTGAGAGCAGTTACCTTAAGCCCTACGAGTTCACACATCCTCCTTATCTGACGCTTTTTCCCTTCTTTGAGTATAAAGCGCAAGAGGTTATCCTTCTCCCTGGAGACCTGAGCAGGCTTGAGCGGTTTTCCGTCGAGAGAGAGGCCGTGGTTGAGGGAAGTAAGGCCTCTATCCGTTAGAACACCTTCAAAACGGACCAGATACTCCTTCTCTATATCCGAATTATCACCGATCAACTGTCTTGCGATACGCCCGTCCTGGGTCAGTACGAGAAGTCCCTCAGAGTCTATATCGAGCCTTCCGGCAGGCGCCAACCCTCGCAGATGTGAGGGGACAAAACGAAGAGGTGCGCGATCGCCCTTAAACCTGCTTTCTCTGTTAATAATGGATACCGCAGGCTTGTAGCCTTTCTCGGGCTGGCCTGAGACATAACCTACAGGTTTATTGAGAAGAATGGTTACTGCATGGCTAAGTTCAGAGCAGGCCTTTTCATCCAATGTTACGGCCTGGTCAGGATTCACCTTTGTGCCAAGAACGGAAACCCTCTCGCCATCCACGTATACCCAGCCGCGCTCTATGAAGGCATCCGCCTCGCGCCTGGAACATAAACCCCTATCTGCCATCAATTTTGAGAGTCTTATCTTTTCCATTATCCCTTTCTCTCCATGCTCTCTCTTCATCTTCTTTGACAGCAAACCACATTAGTTTCTTTTCCAACTTTCAGCCTCTTCCCCTCATCCATCACCCCTTCAAACCCAACAATATCTCCCCGCCTGATATCCTCAAAGGCTTTATTTTTGATTGTTTTGTCCTTGTCCAATCTTGTGACCATACGCCTCCCTTCTTTCCCGCAGACATAAAACTCAATCTTCCCCTTTGAAACCAGCGACTCGCTTACCACCCTGAATGAACTGTCACCATAAATATCTTTAATAGACAGACCATCTTTCCTGATGACAAGATATGAAAACTTCAGTGAGTCCTTTCGCAACCCGGTCAGCCCGTCCACTTCCCTGATCATCTCAGGGAACTCCCAGGGGATATCTTCATGGCACCAGTCTTTGGGATTGAGCAGGACGGGACACTTTTCGCCCATAAGGCATGGAGAGTATATACAAAAACCTTCATCCAAAAGGCCGTCCCTCACCTCAAGCATCTCCCTGGAGGTTTGCCTGAGTGCAGGCTCTATAATGATGCAGCTGCCATCAGCGGCAAGAAGGTCACTTAAAACGGTCTTTAGTATAGCAACCCTTCTGGAGGTCCTGTCCTCAACGGGATGAGCCACTTCATTAAGGATATTTGACAGGACGATTATGTCATAAGGGCCTTTTGGAAAACTCGACACCATTTCCATACTCGACTTAATGGTCTTAAGAGTAGCAGCCATTGAAACCCTTTCCCTGAACAATCCAAACAGTGCCTCTGAATCCCTGAGGTTCTCTTTCACCTGGTCTATCGCTGTAAATTCAAGAGTTGGGCGCTTCTCATGAGCAGAGAAAAAGTCCATGACCCCAAGGATCGCAGTCCCTGGGCCTGAGCCAATATCAAGGATTCTTAGCCTTTGCTTTGACAGCAGGCTCGATGGATGTAAGGAAAGCTCATGGAGGGGAGTATGTATCTTGTAGAGGTTTGACGGCAGAAAATAGAGGGCATACGCCCTTCTCAGGCCTTCATCCTCCAGATAGGCGACTGGAAGAGTTTCGCGTTCCCTTGTCAGAAGATTGGACAGCCGGGCCACATTTGATGCCAGGGCCTTCAGTTCAGTACCTGTGAGGGGCTTGGGATCCTTATAAAGGTATTTCAGAAGTATCTCTTCAAATCCAGTTCTACTTTCCTTTAAAAACATCTGAGCAGTATAGCATACCCGACTTAGTGTGTAATAAAAATAACCTTCTGACACCTTGGGGACACCAAAGTAACGCCATATTCATGGCAGGTCAAACCTTGACAACACCAATCATTACTGTTATTTTATTTTAAAAATATATAAAGGAAGATACCTATGACAAAAAAACTCCTCCTCTTTACCGCACTTTTTATAGTTCTTTTTGGAAATACACTCAAGGCAGAGGAATCCACTCCATACCTCTTCAAATACAACATGCATCAGCTGTTTGGGAACTACAACCACGCCCAGATAAGCATTACATTAAAGAAGTATGACATAGCCGACATTTATCTAAGACATCTACAGGAAAGCATCAGCGAAGCCGCACAATATATCCCTGAACGAAACAAAGATAATACCGAGCTCGACAAAAAACAGTTTAAACATCGGCTTGAACAGCTTAATCTGAACGTTGCGGCATTAAGGGGTTCGGTGACCAAATGGGGTGGTCTAAAAGACTCGACACAACTCTCACAGGATATTTTCAATACATGCGTAGTCTGTCATAAGGAGTCGAGACTTTCATACCTTTTCAAGGGGCACTACATCTCATCTTTGTTCGGAGAGTATATGCACAAGCTCTCCCAGCATCTAGACTTGGCTGCAATATCTATAGAGGGAAAAGGCCCTGATGTAGAAGAAAACCTTAAGCTGATAAGTTACTATCTGGACCTCCTTAAGGATGTGTTGCCTGAGGCTGGACCATCCGGCGTAGTAATGGACAAGAAGGATTTTTACAACCGCCTTAAAGGAATTCGGGATATCAACGAGGAGATGGTGAAGAGGGCCAGGGATAAGAAGCCTGTGGATGTAGATGAATTCAGGAATTCTCTGAACGGCTTCTGCGTAATATGTCATGAACCGGAGCGGATAAAATAGTCTTCTAATATTTAATAAACAATCTCTCCAACCAGGTCATAGTCCGATGCATCGGTTATTCTTACGTTTACGATGTCGCCCGCTGATGCCGTTCCTGATGTTATATATGTTATCCCGTCTATGTCAAGAGCCTGGCCTGTCGTCCTTCCAGATAACAAGAACTCGCTCTCCTCGCTTATACCATCGACCAAGACCTTTTCGACTCTACCGATATGCATCTTGTTTTTATTTCTGGAAATGATCTTCTGCAGTGCCATGACCCTGTTATACCGCTCCTTTTTTACCTTTTCGGATATATATCTCTTCAAAAGAGATGCAGGAGTTCCTGCCTCCCTTGAATAGGTAAAGGCGCCGAGCCTGTCAAACTCGAACTCCTCTATGAAGTTGAGCAGTTCCCTAAAATCGGTCTCAGTCTCCCCCGGAAAACCCACTATAACAGATGTCCTGATAATCAGTTCCGGCACAGCCTCCCTGAGGCTGAACAAGCGATTTCTTAGCTTGTCCCCGGTAATCCCCCTTCCCATATCCTTAAGCATCCTGTCAGATACATGCTGTATCGGGATGTCTAAATATTTTAAGACCTTTTCCTCATTTTTTATAACATCTATCAGCTCATCCGTAACAAACTGGGGGTATGTATAAAGGAGCCTGATCCACTCAAGACCCTTTATCTTGACCATCTCTCTTAACAAGGAGGGAAGACCGAGACCGCTCTTAAAATCTATCCCGTATGATGTCGTATCCTGAGCTATCAATATCGCCTCCTTCATTCCCTTTGAAACAAGGTTTTCCGTTTCCCTGATGATGGAATTTATAGGCCTGCTCCTGAACTTTCCCCTTATTCCTGGGATGGCGCAGAAGGTGCAGGTATGGGAACACCCTTCTGCTATCTTTATGTATGCAGTGTGTTTTGGGGTTGATACGAGCCTCGGAGTGAGATCGTCATAGATATACTCAGACTGGGTTAGATATGAGCCTTTCTCTTCCTTTTCAAGGTGTTCAACTATCTTGTGGTGCTCACCCGTTCCTATCCATAGGTCTACCTCAGGGAGTTCTTTTGTTAGTTCCTCCTGGTACCTCTGCGGAAGGCATCCGGCAACAACCAGCAGTTTGCAGTTACCGGTTTCCTTGAGTCCTGCAAGCTCAATGATCTTGTCAATAGACTCCCTCTTTGCATCCTCTATGAAACCGCAGGTATTTATTATAATGACCTCGGCATCACTGTCATCAGCGGTTATTTCATAGTCATGCCTTGCAAGAATTCCCAGCATGACCTCGGAATCAACAAGATTCTTCGGACAACCGAGAGATACAAAAGATACTTTTTTATGCTTTTCCAATTACTTCCCTATCCTTTTTTATATTTTATTTCCTTCAATTAACCCCAGCTTCGATAGCAGCAGATACAATAAAATATCCCAATAAGAAAACTAATGAACCGATCTTATGTGTGATGCTTTATGGAAAATATCATGACCTATTGGTATTACCTGATAAAGCGCATAAAACTCATCAATTATTTCCATCACTTCTGTTTCTGAGAATCCAGCTTTCCTGATTTAGAACTTATCCGTAAATAACTCCCACTTTTCTCCAACAGATGACAGCAGCAGC
>CAKKSC010000005.1 GCA_919902985.1 Desulfuromonadales bacterium
TCGGCAGGCTATATTACCACTAAGTTACTCTGTCTTAAAAGTGGGGTCCATTATAAAGCTCGATATATTTTCCATAGTTTTTCTCATCCTTAAAAATAGATTGCCGGTTATTGCCTCTATTAATTACATGGTATATAAGGCCTTCTATGTTTATTCGTGGTCCTCTTGGCATGGGGCTAATCTATTGAATTGGTTCAAATTTGTCAACTAAAATCATTCGTAACATGTAGTAATTTATATCTTATTTCGGAACTGACACCAATTAGTGCTCTGACACCAATTAGTGACACCAATTAGCTCCTGACACCAATTAGCTCCAATTAGTACGGAACTGACACCAATTAGTAGACCAGGCCACTGGGGACACGTCGCTGTCTGGGTCGGAACGGAAGAAGAGCTGAAGGAATTGGGGATTTGGAGCCACCCGGTTGTGGTAAAGCACAGGGATGAGTTGCGAGACGGACGTTTGGTAGTTGAGGCCTTGCGGTCAGGCGTTGAGATGAATACCATCAAACACTTCTTAAACGTGGATGACATAGCAATACTTCGCAAAGAGGATATGACTAAAGAAGAAAGGGCTGCCACGGTCCTCCGGGTGCTCCGTCAGGTAGGAAAAGGATACGATTTTAATTTTGACGTCGAAACCACCAACCGCATCGTCTGCTCAGAACTGGTC
The DNA here is from genome assembly GCA_919902985.1 of Desulfuromonadales bacterium. Taxonomy (GTDB): domain Bacteria; phylum Desulfobacterota; class JAENJC01; order JAENJC01; family JAENJC01; genus JAENJC01. Next base: position 677 of record CAKKSC010000005.1, read on the forward strand.
TATACGACATTTACCGGCATCAAATGGCCGACAGAGAAGACCCTGGGCCGCGCAACCATAAGCCCGGACAATGTGGCCGTCAAGGCATTGGACGGCGGCCCCCTGAATATCGTTCGCCTCTATCACGACGGTAGGGTTGAGGATAAGGCCCCTCTTGAGGTAATGAGGAAGCTGATGGTTAAGGATGTCACTGTCGCAAAACAGTAACCTCTTTAAAAAAGGCAGGCCTGGTCACCAGGGATCCGAGGGAGAAAGAAAGAAATACGGGCAGCCTGGAGCCAGAAAGCGCTTCCAGTTCTCAAAGAGGTAATTTATTTACTTTGTTTATTCTCAAAGGGGAAGGTCTTCGGGCCTTCCCCTTTTTTGTTTTTCTTCACCTTCTTTTTTCGTTCCGAACATGTAAAAGACTTCAACGTCATAGATTCGTTGTCCTTGCCTTTAAATGTCGATTGTGCTTTTATATTCTCTGTTTATCTGTAGTCAATGCTAAATTAATACTCTGGGAGGGTTAAGATGAACTTGAAACACGGAGTATCTTGCCGCAAGTCCCGCATCTGTTTTCTTCTATTCCTCATCTTTCAAACTTTCTCTCCGGTGGACCTGCTTGTCGCCGCGGCATCTCCGTCAGTGGCCGCTGAAACGCCAGCCGCAACTTTAAGCAAGACCGAACTGTCCGCCAGTGGGCATCAGGAATCAATTCTCACTGTTTCCAAATTCGGAAGATATGCTATAACGGTCAAAAGCGACCAGGGGACGGGCCTTCAGCTTATAGACCACATGGTCGGACCGGGAGACATTGTCGGTAGTGCCGGAGAAAAGGACGGGAGGCTTGACCTTTTCCTTGAAAAAGGAAGATACAAGATCGTTACCTATGGTCATGAAAAGGCCTCCGGCAATGCACGGCTGGAAGTTCATCCCTTCAACGAAAAGAACTCCCCTCAACCGCCTGCCGTTGTTAAATATAGAATTATAGAGTCGTCCCTGAACGATTTTGAACAGATATCATACTGGCTGGAGATCAAGAATCGTCAGCATGTGGCCCTGGAAGCGGCTGGGCGGAGTCTCGCTGATCTCCGTTTGTGGAAAGACGGCAAATGGCTTCTGAATGTGTCGCCTTCCATATCAACGGTTCAGCCCAAGACAGGCCAGCCTTTAAGGGTCTGCCGACTGACGGCGGACCTTGAACCAGGGCTTTATCTTCTTTCCGCCTACGGCGGCATTTCCTTGCCCTGGAGCAATGACGGCGGAGTGCATCCCTTTTATCTGCGCTACGGCATACCCGAACTGGGCTCTGTGACGAGAAAACGGTTTACAGTTAGCCCCTTCGGGATGGACCGCTTTGTTGTGCCTGGAAGCAGCACTTACTTCAGGCTGGAATTTCCTGAGGCGAGAGACGCTTCTATTCAGGTGGGCTGGCTGGAACAAAACGCTCCCTTTAATAACAGCGGGGAGAGGAAAGATATCCTGAAGAAATCGGTCCCGCCTGTGGCCGAGCTCATGGTCGGCGGAAACAAAGACGCCAAGCACATCGTAACCATAACCGGAGAGGCTGGTTCGCCATATGTGTTTCAGCATTTTGAATCAAATTACAGCTATTCGTTCCAGGGAAGCGGCGATTACTGGGTTTCCAGCGTCCACTCCGGGCATCCCCAAGACAGCGTCGATGCAACTGCTGTCCTGACGTCTGGTTACGACACATCCAGGGCCCAGCCCCTCCTTGCTCAGACCATAGAGTTGGACCAGTCAAAGGGTTATTCCCGTCGCGCAAACCTTTTGGCCCCCCTTACTCTTTTCCTGAAGATCAACGGCGGGGGGAAATATCAGATTCTCTCGCAAGGTGTTGAGGCCCGTTTCGTCATTGAACCATTTTTCACCTCCAGGCCGACCAACTATGCCAGACCGGCTTCCCAGGCTAGCGGGTACACCTGGGACCTTGACCCTGGGTACTATGTTCTCACAGCAGAGCCCGTCAAGAAAGGTATTATTGACATGTCCATCCGTCCCGCTTCCCTGTCCGCTGCAGTAAATAAGGCATATTCGGCTCTAAGCGACATGGCAAAAGACGCGGCAAGATCGATCCCCGGGGGAAAAGATGCGGAAAAGGATGGAGTTCCGGGCGCTGTCCGGGCCGCTGTCCGTTTTCCCAAGGTCTCGCTGAATCGCAATACTTGGTATACCATGTATATGAATCTCCAGCCGGAAGTCAAGACGGGACTGGTGGTCCGTCCCCTGCCCCTGGACTTAAGGGATCCTCTTCCGGTCACCCAGACCCCGGGGGAAACGGTTTCGGTACCGCTCCAGATTTCCGAAGAAGGGACATTAAGGGCCGAGGCGGAAGACGGCTCCCTCATGGAGGTATCGTTAGACAATGGCCCCTGGCAGAAAAAGCAGACAGCCGGGGCAGGAAGGCATACGGTTTCAGTCAGGTCGACATCCAGAGACACGATAAACTATGCTCTCATGGTCGAGCCTCACAGGCTGAATCCAGGGATGCCGCTTCCGCCCATATCTCAGGTAGCCCTGGCTGGACTCCCTGATTTCCCTGTCTTGACCGATAATAAGCCTCTATTTTTCGACCTGGAGCGGAACTCTTTATCCAACTTCATCATCCGTGCCGAAAAACCGGACCTCTATCATATCCAGTCCACCGGACTGCTGGCCACGGGCGGAAACCTCCGCAGCCGCACTACGCCAAGCTTCGTGCATGAGTCTGAAAACGGCTCAGGGAGGAACTTTTCCATCCGGCAATACCTGCGGGAAGGCGATTACCAGATTACAGTTGAAAGCAAGGGGCAGTCAAAAGGTCATCTCGGCCTCAATATGAGGCATACCGACCTTATTCCTGGAGGGTTTCTCACGAGCCGCATCCCCGCCCGCGTTTCCCTTCCAGCGGGGACCTCGGTTGCCTATCAGTTCGTCATTACATCTCCCGGCGAATACCGCGTGCGGGCCTTCGGACTCGGAAGGACGCTCAAATGCCGTCTGGAAGACAAGGAGAGTTGGCCCGTTGTGGCCCCAAATATCCCGGCGGACATAACCCGAAGGTTTGAAAAAGGCCAGTACAGGCTGATTATCCTCCCTGAAAATACGGACGCCAGGATTGTAACTCTTATCGAGCCGACGCCGGTCCCGCGGCGCTTCCGCGGTCATGGCCCGCATAAACTTCCACTGGCTGCAACCGTTGAACACACATGGATGGAGCCGGAGAACGGAAAGGAGAGGCAGCCGGACCGCTGGAGATTCGATCTGCCCGCCCAGGCCGACGTCAACATCGAATTGACCGGAGAGATGCAGGGAGAACTTATGAGGGTAAATCCCGACAAAACAACATCTAAGGTAGCCTTTATCCCGCCCGCCAGGGGCTGGAAGGGCAATCTGCCTGCCGGGACATACAGCATAGACGCTGTGGCAATGCGCGTCAACAACAGGCTGCCGTATCGCGCGGCAGTCAGACCGGTGCAGTTGATGGCAGGAATGAGCCGTGAAGTTGGCGTTCCGTCGAGCGTTCCGGTCTCGGTGGGCAAGGACGGCCTTGTCGAACTTTCATCCTTCGGCTCTGTGGACGTAAAGGCGCGACTATTAAATAGTGACGGTGTAACCGTCGTGGCCAATGACGACAGGCCTGATGACTGGAATTTCCATATTTCCACAAACCTCAAATCCGGTGACTATCGGCTGTCGGTGGAGCCGGTAGGTGTGCAGCACGGCTCATGCACAGTTTCCGTCAGGGTCCCGGAAGAAGAGGAAGACAAGCCCATAACCCTGCCTGCGGACGCTAAAATAAAACTCTCCAGTTCCGTCAAGATTTTCCCTCTGACGCTTCCAGCCGAGGGAGACCTCCTGGTCCTTTCGGCCAATTCCCCGGAAAATGTCGGGATGTCTCTGGAAGTCTCAGAGCAGGGCGCTTGGAAGACGATAGGCTCATCCTTCGGGCGCAACGCACGTCTGGAGATTCCGTTGCGTGTTCCCGGCTCCAAACCGTCGGACTCACGCTATCGTCTGCGCCTGTCATCAATGGACCGCCGCTATACCGTTGCGGAACTCAGCGCGACTATTGTCTCGCCTCCGGCGCTCAGCCAGGCAGATCTGAAGAAGGGGATTTCCCTCTCTTACTCTGCTCATTATGCAGCCGCGGTGAAGATTGAGAAAGACGGTCTGCTGCAGATACCGGAAGAGTATGGCGCCCTTAATTGGTCTGCGGCCCCACTCCATCCATGTAAAGAAACGACCGGGCATTTCCTGTCCGTCAAGAGCGGATATATCTGGGTCACTGGGGGGATGACGCAGGGTCGGGCCTCGGAAGGTATTGCGGCCCGCGCCGAAAGGGTGGAGCTGGCTTCCGGCCTTGAAAAATCTATACAGATCCGGCTGTCTGATGATGAAAAGACCCAATGCGATCTTGCGGCTCCGACTAGCGGACCGGTCCTGGTTACTGCCAAGTCCCGGATAGGTCGACCTGCCGTCGAACTTATGGAACAGGGCATCGATGGGCCTGTAAACGCCGATAAGATGGCCATAGGGGAACACGGTTCCCTTAGCGTGTCTCTTGATCCAAAAAAACCTGCGCTCAGGCTATGGGCTGCCTCGCGCTCCAAAGGACCTTTTGAAGTGCGTCTCTCCCAGATCAGCTTCGATAAACCTGAGCAAGTCCCCGCGCCGGAAGGCTGGAATGGGTCTGTCGAGGGAGTCAAGGCCAATCTGTATGACCTGCCGAAGGGGGACAAGCGCATCAGGCTTTCTCTCGGGGAGGCCCTTGCCGCGGTCTTTTTAAAGGGTGAACGGATAGCGAGCGTCCATTGGGCCGAAGGGAACCCATTTACCGAAGGGTTTGAAACGGATGCAGAAAGTATGCTTCTCCTGCACTCACGGGAAGGCATGGACCGTTTTGCCCTTGAGATGGTCCCGATAAGCGGCGCGTTGATGACACCGCCCCTTGCAAGCGGCAAAATTTATGAAAAGGTCATGCTCAATTCCGGAAGGGTCAGATTAAGGATTGCGCCGGGCAAGACGCCTGAAGACAACCTCAGGGTCCTCCATGTGAGAGGCGGCTCAGGGGAGCCTGCCTTTACAGACAATTCAGGGAATGTCCTGTCCGGCAAGGATATGAAGATTGGCCCAAAGGGCGGCATTCTTTTGATAGAACACCAGCCAGGGGCCCTGCTCTGCTGGCTGGACAGGCCAGGCGAAGAGGCTATGGATCTCTGGACGTTCCGCGATAAGCCGCAGGTTTTATCGGTAACGATTCCGGCATCATTGCCCCTGGAAGGGAACACCAAGTCATTTCGGATCAATGCAGGCAAGCCGGTCATGCTCCATGTGCGCAGCGCCGCACCTCTGACGACATACCTTGAGAGGGGAGAAAAGACCCCTGAAGTGGAGGTGTATTCCAAGGGGGTCGCTCTTGACGCCTACCTTCCGAACGGTACGGCGGAGCTTCGCCTCCGGGCATTTTCGGGCGGGACCATGTCTGGCAATGTGGACATTTCCGCTACCCCGGTTGTGCCCACCGATGAAGGCCTGGGGCCGGAAGTGCTTCTGGCACCTGGCAGGGCAAGGCTCTTTTCCTTCAAAGTCGAAAGGGAAGGGAATATCGGCGCTGGAGTGAAAGCCGATTCGGACATTATTGATATGGAGATACTGAACAGCATAGGTCTAGTTCTGGGAAAGGGTACGGCCCAAATGATCAATCTCAAGCCCGGCTCATACCTGATAAAGTTGCGGCTTCCCGACAACAGCGCCCCGGTCAGGGCGCGCCCAGCCATTGTCGGCCTGAAGGCCCCGGATACCGGTCCTCCGGAAGAGGAGATAAGAAAATACATTTTCCCAGAAGAAGAGATGCCTCAGAGCTTTTCAAGCAGGCGTGCGGGAGAATCCAGGTATGGTGTTGGAAGGGCGACCCGCCCGGATGCCGAAGGAGGAGAGGATGGAACAGTGACAAAGGAATCAGGAGATGAGGAATGGCTGAGGGAAGCACCGGATTCCGGGGGTGAATCGGAAGGCGGCGAAGGGGAGTGAGGGATTGTGGTTGGAATGGACACAAAAGATATAGAGGCGCGGATGCATTTTGTAGAGACGCAAAATCTTGCGTCTCTACAACAACCACAACCATAATTTGATCTGGAGTAAAAACATGAACGTCATTATAAGAATGGTCCTCAGTCTATTGATTCTGGCCGTTCCGGTCACTGCCGGGGCCGCAAATTATAGACCTGTCGTCACTAAAACCACCATAATCCCTGAGAAATTTCTGCGCCGCTGGGACCCTGTGACAATCTTTTTTCCGAAGGACGTGGGGCTGGCCAACGGCGGGCCTGAAGACCACCCAGGCAAACTGGTCACAGTGGACAAGGAGCAGCCCGGCGCATATCGCTGGTTAGACAGTAGGACCCTTCAGTTTCAGCCTTCCGAGCCCTGGCCCTCCCTTTCGCGCTTTACATGGACCGTGGAGGGCGGGAGCACTATCTTGTTTACCCTGATGGAGGCCCCGGTCTCCACTATCCCCGCGGCAAAATCAGAGGGGCTTGAACAGGTCAACGAAATCACGCTTACCTTTGCGGAGCCTCTGAATGCCAAGGCCCTTGCAGATATGATCTCCCTTGAGTTGAGGCCCCTCCCCGGAGTAGGCGCTGATAAGGCTTACTGGCTTACTAAGAACGACTTCACCATAAAGGTAATGGAAAGGTTCTCCCGCTCGGACAAGGCCACTTATGTCCTGACCTTGAAAGAGCCTGTTCCGGCCGGGACCAAGGTCATAGTCCATATGCGCCTTGCCCTGGACGACAAAGAGACCCAGTCGTTCACTGAGTTCTCTTTCTCCACCGCAGAGCCGTTCCGCGTGACAGCCCTCGGGACCCGCGGCAAAAGATATCCGGTCACCCTGGAAGGCTCCCATTATACACGCGAACAGGCCATTAGCGGCGAATCGGAACGCAGCATAGTCGTTGATTTTTCCTCCACGCCGAATCTTGAAGCAGATGCCCTGACGCTGGCTGGAAGAAACCTCGTCAGATTGACTCCCTCCGTCGGGAAACTGGCTTACCGCCTCGAAGGAAGCCAGTTGGTCGTTGGCGGCGATTTTGCCATGGACACCCTTTATAAGATATCCCTTTCCCCTGTTCCTATCAAGGACATGCATGGCAAAAACCTTGAAATGAAAGGCAAGAGCGATCTGTTTGTGTATTTCCAGCCGAAAGGGAGCTATGTCCGCCTCGGCGCCGGACAGGGAATAGCTGAACGGTTCGGGATCCAGACGATCCCGGTGGACGGAAGGGGTGAGGAACGCGTTGACCTCCGTATTTATCCCATATCTCCGTTGGACCGCTCTTTCTGGCCTTTTGTCAGGCAGCCTCTTGAGACCAACGATTCTATCCGTCCGCCGGGACCAGGAGAAGAGCCTCGGCCGTTCATAGCACCTGAAGGCTCTCCAAGCGCTTCCGAATTGATGCGACAGATATCGGTATTAGGTTCTCCTCCTGTTTCGGCCCTTGTCACCCTGCCGCTCAGGAAGGACGGCGGTTCCGCCTCGTTCGGGCTTGATCTTACGCCGCATTTAGCGAAGATTGCTGGGAAGGGCCGGCCCGGCACGTATCTGGTCGGCCTGCGCGACGTGGGAGCCGGAAGCAGGCGCTCATGGATGCGTTTGCAGGTCACGGACCTTTCTCTGACCACGATGGAGGAGCCTGACGCGGTGAAATTTGTCGTCACTTCATTAAGCACGGCCATGCCTGTCGCAAAGGCGAATGTACGCCTGGAGGGGACCCTCCGCGACCATGACAAGAGAAGCTGGGTCACCCTGGCGGAAGGGACCACGGATGCATCGGGCATATTCCGCTGGAGCGCCCCAGGCAATAATGACTCTTTCATCCGGCGGATCATCCAGAGGATAGTCGTGGAGAAGGAAAACGATGTTCTTGTCCTGGACACGTCCAACCCGCCGGAAGAGTATTTCGACAATCAATGGTCAGTAAACAGGAGCCCCTGGCTACAGTGGGCATACGAAAAGTTAACAGGCCGCGGTCCGCAGTCGGAGGTTGTTGCTCACATCTTTACCGAGCGTCCGGTCTATCGTCCGGAGGAAGAGGTACATATAAAGGGTTATCTACGCAAGCTGGAGAAGGGGCAGCTCTCTCCGGTGAAGGCCGACTGCTGGCTGATAGTCCAGGGGCCGGGAGATCTTTCGTGGAAATATCCAGTGAAGATGACCGATGTGGGGAGCTTTTATCATAAATTCTCCGAGAAGGACCTTCCCACGGGAGTATACACGGCCCACCTGGAGGACAGCGAACGCAAAGAACATTACGGAAACGTCACATTCCAGATGGAGGCATACAGGCTCCCGCTTTTCGAGGTCAATCTTCACTCCCCGGACAGGGTCTCATTGGACAAGGAATTTGAGGTGAAGCTGACGGCAAGCTATTATGCCGGAGGCAAGGTCAGCGGTCAGCCGCTGGAATGGCGTGTTACCCAGTATCCTTATGTATGGAACCCAAAGAAGAGGGAGGGGTTCCTTTATTCATCCGATGGACGTTTTTCGAGAACGGAACGTTTTCAGGCCTCTCCAACTATTGAAAAACAGGAAAAGACCAGTGAGGACGGTTCGGCTTCCATCATTCTGAATCCTGCCATTGAGCTTACTGCGCAGCCCCGCACCTATATGGTAGAAGCGACGGTCACAGGGGCCGATGACCAGACCGTTACCGCCTCAAAGTCCATTGTTGCCCTGCCTGCCTTTGTGCTTGGCTTAAAAGTCCCGCGCTATATTGAAAAGGCCAGGGAAATCACACCTGAGATCATAGCGGTGGGGCCCGATGACGACCTGCTGGCAGGGAAGGATGTGACTGTCAGGCTGCTCAGGCGAGAGTGGCACTCAGCCCTCCGCGCCAGCGATTTTTCCGACGGAGTGGCCAAGTACCTGACCGACGTGGTTGATGAAAAGGTAACGGAAACGAAGGTAAAGAGCGGGGACGGGCCTGTGAAGGTAAAACTGCCCATTTCCCGTTCCGGCGTTTACATAGTTGAACTTGAGGCCCGTGACCGTCTGGACAGGGCCCAGGTGGTGCGGGTCGACTTGTACGCTGGAGGGGACCAGCCCGTGGCATGGGCCAAGCCCGTTTCAAAGGTCTTCTCCGTCACGGCGGACAGGGCAAAATACGATCCCGGCATGACGGCGTCGGTGGTTTTGCAGTCTCCATTCCAGAAGGCCCGCGCCCTTGCCGTAATCGAAGTGCCTGAAGGAAATAAGTATCAGTGGGTTGACGTGGAAGGCGGCTCCGCTACCTTTAAAATAACCGTTGAAGGACATTACACGCCGCGCATTCCAGTTCATTTCATCCTTATGCGCGGACGCATTCCAGGGACAGGTCCTTCAACTGGCAACAATATGGATATAGGGAAGCCGGAAACCATGGCTGCAACCGCCTGGCTGGAAGTGAACCCTGTCGCGAACCAGATGACGGTAGAGCTGGACTACCCTCCCACCGCCCGTCCGGGAGAAAAGATCAAGGTCGGGATTACTCTCAAAGACCCATCGGGCAAGCCCCTCTCCGGAGAGGTCACCCTCTGGCTGGTGGACCAGGCCGTCCTGGCGCTGGGCAAGGAGCAGCGTCTCGACCCCGTGCCTGATTTCATCCGCCAGGTCCGTTCCTTCTTGACCGCAAGAGATACCCGCAACCTGGCCTTCGGGAATATACCTTTCGCGGAAAACCCCGGCGGAGGCGCGGGAGTGGAGGAAGGGCTCCTGGATAAGGTCACGGTGAGAAAGAACTTCAAGACCGTTCCTTACTACAACCCGCTAATAACAGTAGCCTCCGACGGAAAGGCCACGGTGGAGGTGCAGCTTTCCGACGATCTGACCAACTTCAAGCTGCGGGCCAAGGCCGCATCGGGCCAGAGGCGTTTCGGTTACGCCGTGGGACATCTTGCTGTCAGACTGCCTCTCATAGTTCAGCCCGCCCTTCCCAGGTTTGTGCGTCCGGGCGACAGGTTCACCGCCGCGGCCATAGGAAGGGTGGTGGAAGGGAACGGAGGGGCCGGGGCTGCGGAGTATCAGGTGCAGGGGGCCAAGCTGACCGGCCCGTCCAGGCAGGATGTGAACTGGGCAAAGAACACCCCGGTCAAGATAGAATTCCCGGTGGAAGTGACCCCTCCGGCTTATACTGCCGAAGGAAAGCCTTCCGTTCAGGAAGTGGCGTTCAAGGTAGGAGTGCTGAGAAGTTCAGACGGGGCGCGGGACGCCTTTGAGGTCAAGATCCCTCTCCGCGAAGACCGCACAAGGGTATCAAAAAGATCGTTTTCGGAGCTGAAGCCCAACGATCCTTTGACTATCCCGGAAGTAATTGAGAAGGCGCGGCCCGGCACGCTGAAACGCTCCGTCCTCATATCTGATCAGCCGGATCTCATAAAAATGGCGGCAGGCCTCGACTTTTTCATGCACTATCCTTACGGCTGCACGGAGCAGCAGATCAGCCGCGCAAGGTCTTACATTGGCCTACGGAAATTCAGGTCATTATTGAAGCAGGGAGGCTCTGAAAAGGAGATTAACCGCGTAGTCAACGAAGCATTGAAACAGATACCCACAGTAATAGACCGCAACGACCTGGTCGCATACTGGCCGGGCTCTCAGGGTTACGTCAGCCTGACGGCCTGGACGGTGCAGTTCATGACAGAGGCCAAGGAGGCAGGGTTTGCCATTGATGAAAAACTTTACGAAAAACTGATGAATTCCCTTGAGAGGTCTCTCAGGTCCGACTACGGGAACTTCATAGACGGAGAGTCTTTTGCAGAGCGGGTATGGGCGCTACTGGCCCTCACCCAGGCAGGGAGGCACAATTCGGCATATGCCGCAGAGCTGGCGAGAAAGGCCCAGTTCCTGAACCTTGACAGTATAGCATCGGTGCTCTATTCATTCGCCCTGGCAGGCCAGAAGACCTCTACAACAGACCAACTTGAGAAAGCCTTGTGGGACGGGATTATTGTCCGTCTGTACCAGGGCCGCGAGATATATGGAGGCTTGCAGGAGAAGCAGTTGTCCCGCAACGGCCTTATCCTCCCCACCGAGACCCGTACGATGGCGCAGATCACCCGCGCAGTGGCGCGTTACGAGCCTAACAATAAAAAGCTCCCTCTTCTGGTTGATTCCTTAGTCACTCTCGGCAGGGACGACGGGTGGGGGACCACCAATGCCAACGCTGAGGCCCTTCTGGCCCTCTCCGAGATTCTTAAACCACCCTACTCGGGTGCGAAGGCGGCCACAGTTAAGGTAAAACTGGATGGCAAGGAGCAGACCGTACAGCTGGGGGCGGACCTGCCCGTGGGTTATGTGGCGGGCACAAGTGCGGCAGCAGGTGAGGCCGTCCTCCAGGGAAAAGCGGACCGGCCTGTTGCTGTAAGGGTTGATACATCCTATGTCCCTGCCGCGGATGGCAGTCAGGTGGCGGCGCAAAGCAGCGGATTTGTGGTGACGAGGGAAATTCTTCTGGTCAGAAAGGACGCCCCGCCGGTAAAGATACCTTTGAACGAGGCAGGCTCGATCCAGAAATTCGAGATTGGCGACATAGTTGAAGAGCATGTTCAGGTTGTGAATCCCAAGGAACGCCACTATGTGGCAGTGACAGCCCCGCTGGCTGCAGGGATGGATCCACTGAACCCGAGACTGGCTACGGCCCCGCCGGAGGCAGCACCAGCCGGCAAGACAACGCAGACCCCGACATATGAAGCGTACCAGGATGACCAGGCCGCTTTCTATTACAATGTGCTTCCGGCCGGGACGTATGACTTTTATTTCAGGACCCGCGCCACCGTTGCCGGAACATTCATCCAGCCTCCCGCAAAGGCTGAAATGATGTATGACGCGGCTGTTTTCGGGAATTCCAACGGGGCTGGGATCGTCATCAGTGGGAAAATGGAAAAATGAGGGTAGAGACGCAAAATCTTGCGTCTCTATTTACCGTGCATGTTTGAGACATTGATACAATTTGTTCGACGTCACTCCCGGTTTTTTGCCTGCGCGGGAATATTCTTTCTTGCCGTATTCTTTTTGCTTGCAGGCATTGCGTACCGGCGCGCTCAGTTGATTTCGCCTGACTCGACCTACTTTTTGCGCGACAGGCATGGCAGGTTCCTGGGCGAAGTGGGCGCGCCCCCGGACGGGGAATACGGCTACTGGAGGCTGGAGGAAATGCCGAAGCGGATTGCTGCTGCCACTCTTGCCGTGGAAGACAGGAGGTTCCAGAGCCATCCTGGAGTTGATCCATTGGCCGTCATCAGGGCCGCATATCAGAATGTCATCCATCTGAAACGGGTTTCCGGCGCTTCCACAATAGCGATGCAGATAGCCCGGATGCAGAATCCGGGCAGGAGAGGTTACTGGCGAAAGGCGACAGAGGCGCTGACCGCCCTGATAATTACCGGAAGATACAGCCGGGATGAGATACTAAGCCATTATTTTCGCATTATTCCTTATGGGAACAGGATACACGGCATTTCTTACGCCGCAAGACGGTATCTGGACAAACCGGTTGAAGACCTGAGCTGGGCGGAGACGGCATTTCTGGCCGCCATACCTCAGACCCCCAAGCGCATGAACCCTTTTTCTGAGGATGGAAGGCAGCGCGCCGCTATCCGGGGGAAACGGATACTGGAGCTCCTTTACAGAGACAAGACCATTAACCGCGAGGAGTTCGATCTGGCCTGTCTGCAAATAAAAGAACTTCATGTCCCGCGCCCCGGTATCAGGCCGGAAGAGGCGATGCACGCCCTCTTGCAACTGGAAGGGATCCTGAAGAATAAGGAGGCGCACCGCCTTTCTCGATACCGGTATATAATCACCACTTCCCTCGACCTTGACCTACAAAATGAAATTTCCTATATCACAGCGGAGTCCGTGGCAGGATGGGAGGCCCAGGGGGCAAGGAACGCGGCGGCCATTGTTGTGGACAGGGAGAGCAACGAGATACTTTCCTGGGTCGGTTCCACCGGCTATTTTAACAAAACCAATGCCGGGGCCATTGATTACTCGGCCCTTCCCCGTTCTCCCGGGAGCGCCCTGAAGCCTTTTTTTTACGCCCTGGCGCTTGAAAACAGGGAGATAACCCCCGCCACCATCCTGAATGACCTTGAACGGGGACCGGGCGGGATGGTGAACTCGGACGCGACGTTCATGGGCCCCATGCTTCCCCGCGTCGCCCTGGCCAATTCGCGCAATGTCCCCGCGGCAGATATCCTTGAGAAGATCGGGATCGAAAGAGGGTATGGCCTTCTGCGAACGATGGGGCTTCATGACGGCTCAGCGCCTGCCGATCGTTATGGGGTGGGGCTTGCCATAGGTAACATGCCGGTTACCCTCGAAAAAGTGGTGCGGGCCTATTCCGTATTGTCGCGGGACGGCATACTGAATGATCTTGTGTGGTTTGAAGGACAGAAGAATAGTGAGTCGAGACGCATTCTGTCGGAGGAGACGACCAGGCAGATCGCCCTTTTCCTGTCGGACCCCATGGCCCGTTTGCCGGGTTTTGCCCGCATGAGCGCCCTGGAGTTCCCGTTTCCTGTGGCGATCAAGACCGGTACTTCCTCCAATTTTAGGGACGCCTGGGCAGTGGCGTATTCATCGCGTTATCTGGTGGGTGCGTGGGTGGGAGACCCTGATTATCAGCCGATGAACCGCCTGACAGGTTCCGCGTCCGCGGCGGAGCTGGTGAAGAAGATATTGACCTATCTGCAGGCGGATGAGACGAAAGGATTGAACGACCTCTCATTTCCATCTCCCCGTGGCTACAAAGAGGCGCGCATATGTGCCCTCACAGGCGACCTGGCCGTTGACGCCTGCGACAGGGTATTTACGGAGTGGTTCCGTCCAACGGAAATTCCCATCGATAATTGTCGAGCGCACATCCGTCTTGCCATTGATACCAGAACTGGCAGGCCCGCTACGCGTATAACGCCAGGGGAGTATGTGGAGGTAAAGACCTTTGTCGATCTGCCCCCCATCTATGGCGAGTGGGCCGTAGCTGCCGGGATCAACCTCATGCCGAAAAAGTTCGATCTTTCATCCTTTGCATCTCGGGAGCCTGAATCTACGCCGTTCGGCGACAAAAATATTCGAATGAGCATTATTTCCCCAGAAAACGGCTTGCGTCTGATACCCGATCCGGAGACCCCCGCGGACCAATCCACCGTTGCGCTCCGCGCAGCCGTCAATCCCGTAGTTCCACAGTTGTTGTGGTACGTTGACGGCAAACCTTTTAAGCTGGCAGACTATCCATACACTTCACGCCTTAATCTGACTCCGGGAGAGCATATTATCCAGGCAGGCCTCCCCAATTCTCCCGTCACCTCAGGAAGGGTCAAGATTATAGTACAGTGAGGTGCAGCCGTCGCTTTGTTCAATTATCATCAAATGCAAAATAAATGCTGCTGAGAAAGCCATATTCCTTGATACCACCGACTCCCATATTGTCATTACTTCGAGCCAGATATCAGGGATCAGGAGGAGGCAGAGATGCTTAAAGTTGCCGTAATAGGCGCGACGGTTTCTATTCTTAAATGACATGCGGCGCTTTTTGGTGTTAGCAAAAATTCAAAAGTGCACTCTTTAAAGATCAAAAGTGCACTCCTCCATGTTATCTTTGGGTAAGGATTTCAAATCAAACGTGGAGGGGAAAAGAATGGTAGATCAGATTCACAAAAGGCTCACAGATGAGCAAGTAAAGGCTATTCTGGAAAGGTATGTCAGGAAAGAGATTAATGCAGGGTATGCGATGGGCTTGCTTGATCTGAAACGGCGTCAGTTCTTTAAATGGGTTAAGAAGTACAAAGAAGACCCTGCTGGATTTAGCATTGAGTACCATCGCAATGGAAAGAGCCGTGGGATCAGTGAATCTCTTAAAGAAAACATCCTTGGTGAGCTGAGACTGGAAAAGACATTGATAGACGATCCCTCTATGCCGGTCAGGTTCTATAACTACAGCTTCATAAAAGATCAGTTAAAGAAGAATCATCGGCAAGATCTATCGGTTCCCACAATAATTGACCTCTGCTGTCAATAGTGGACACGAAATGACTCATGCTGCACATTGCCTTTCATAAAACTGTTGTTCATAGACTGCTGGGGATAAATACCCCAGTCTCGCCTGTCGCCGTTGCCTGTTGTAGAAAATCTCGATGTATTCAGTGATCTCCTGTATTGCCTCTCGCCTGCTTGTGTAACGGCTGTGATGGACAAGCTCGTTCTTGAGCGTTCCCCAGAAACTCTCCATCGGGGCATTGTAGTAGCAGTTACCCTTACGACTCATTGACGCCCTCATCCCGAGATGGTCAAGAAGCTCTCTGTATTCGTAGGAGCAGTACTGACTCCCTCTGTCAGAGTGGTGAATCAGGCCCGTTGATGGACGTTTTCCTGCCACTGCGCGCAGCAGGGATTTGTTGACCAGTTCCTTAGTCATGCTGGCGTCCATCGCATATCCCACAATTTCACCGTTAAAAATATCCTTGTGCCCAGCAAGATAGAGCCAACCTTCGTCGGTCGGGATATAGGTAATGTCCGTCACCCATACCTTGTTCGGTGCCGTTGCCACAAACTTCTGTTCCAGCAGGTTTTCTGCAACCGGCAATTTATGTTTTGAGTTGGTCGTAGCCTTGAATTTACGCTTTTGCTTGCAGAAAATACCAAGCTTTTTCCTGATGCGCCTTATCCTGCAAATGCCCACTTTTACACCGTGATCAGACATATCTTGCTGTAATCTCTCAGTACCGCAAGTTTCACGGGTACGCTTATGCGCAGCTCTTATCTCCACTTCCAGTCGACCTTCTTCCTGGGCTCGCTTTGAAAGGGGACGACTGAGCCATGAGTAGTAACCGCTTGCCGATACTCTGAAAACCCGGCACATCAGTGGTATAGGGTATTGGAGTCGTATTCCTTCCATTATCGCGTATCTGGCAGTGACTCCTTCGCAAAATACGCGGCCGCTTTTTTTAACAGGTCTCTCTCCATCTTTACTTCTGCCAGCTCTCTCTTTGTTCTGGCCAGGGCCAACTCTACTTCAGAAAGTGGTTTATGGTTTATGCCGACATCTCCAAGTTTTCCTGCCTTATAAGCCTTTACCCATGTGTTTAGTGTAGAAGGCGGCAATGATAACCTGCGTCCTGCTTCAGGAACCGACAGCCCTCCTTCTGTAACTAATTTTACTGCTTCTACCCGAAATGAGGATTGTAGCAGCGACCAACAGGGACATTCCAAAATTGGTGGCAGAAGGCAGGTTCAGGGCAGACCTTTTCTACCGCCTGAAGGTGATAACTATAGACATCCCGCCCCTCAGGGAAAGGAGGGAGGATATGATTACACTATCGGAAAGGCCAATTCTGAGGTGCACAAGGAGATAAAGGCAGTGACTCCTGATGTTATGAGTATGTTTCTGAGATACGACTGGAAAGGGAACATAAGGGAGTTGGAAAATGTCGTCTACAGGGGCGTCTTGATGGCAAGGGGAAATGTGATACTGAAAGAACACGTCCCTGAATTGGATCTCTCCCCAACTCCAGCTAAGTCAGGGAGTGTTGACTTTATAAGGTCGTTGGACGATATGCGATAGAGAAGACATTACGGTTTACCAACTGGAACAAGAGTAAGGCATGTGAGCTTCTAAAGATACCAAGGCCCAGGCTTGACAGGAAGATAAAGAAATACGGCCTGAAAAGGCAGGCGTAAATTACCAGTGACCGGTGTTCAGTTTTCGTTTTTCTTGTAACTTCTGCCTTCCGACCTCTGACCAACTGCCACTTTTTTTAAATAATTAACTGCCTCTCCTTTATCAGATATCTTCCCCAGTGCCTCGGCCTCTCTTAGCGCCTCTACCATTCTTCCTACCTCTTTGCCTTGCGGAATCCCGAACAGCTTCATTATATCTTCTCCTGTAACGAGGGGCATCGGAGGCGCGGCAATAAACTCCTCAAAATAATACCCTGCAAGGTTTTCGATCAGTCCTTTCAAATCTCCAAGTCTCTTACCTTCTACAGGCGTTGCCATTGCGTCAGCAAGCGACAGTATAAGGAGTTCGAGGCCGTAACCATCGGCATCCCTAAAGAACCTGTATTTTGCCCTGGATGTAACTCTCTGGAGCTTTGACAGCCCCAATATGCGCATATGGTTTGCCGTAAGCCCCCGAAGTATCTTCTCCGTCTTGCGGCTCAGCTTAAGCCTTTTTGCAATATCAGTGCTTATTGCTTCTCCTTTTTCTTCGTGCCCCAGGAACCTCCCCCTTCCATCCTGCATCGTTCTGGTATAGAGTTTACCGGAATCGTGCAGGAGTGCAGCAATCTTGACAAGACCTCTCCTCGTCACGTACTCTTCTATCTCTTCAGCCATGTAATCCTCGATCTTTTTACCATATCCTGGGAAATAGCTGTTTAAATGGTTTAATACCTCTTCAGCTATACCTACGGCATTCATGGAATGGTCAAACAGGTCATGGATATGCCATCCTCCCTGATAAAACCTCTTCCATCTTTCTGTCTCAGGGAGCAAGGTCCTCAATACGCCTGCATCATCCATATCTTTAAGTGTCTTATATGCCGCCGGCATTTCCAGGATCATGAACAGTTCGGCCCTCACCCGCTCCTCGGAAACACTGTTCAGTTCCTCACAATGTTTTTTTATCTGGTTTAACAGCTCTCCATCCATCGTAAAATCAAAGGAAGAAGAAAACCTGAATGCCCTCATAACCCTCAGGGGATCTTCCCGGACAGATCTTTGTGATGATGCCCTCAAAAGCCTGTTACTTATATCGTTCTCCCCACCCAAAGGGTCCAGCAGTATCATATTATTGAGCAGAGAGTCCAAAGGCACAGCCATAGAGTTTATGGTGAAGTCTCTCAACCTCAGGTCTTCCTCTATGTTTTTCTTTAGCCCTGAAAAATCGACCTGGAGTTCTTTACCGGATACAACCCTGTAGGCATTCCTCTCATTATCCAGGATGAAGAAGCTGCCGCCAACCTTTTCAGCGAAGCTTTTAGCGAAAGCGATCCCCTTTCCCTGCACGGCAAAGTCGTAATCGTTCCCAAGCCGTGAATTTATCAAGATATCTCTGATAGTCCCGCCGACAAGATAGGCCTTTTGTCCTGATTCCTTAACGATATTTAAGGCAGCCTTTATGACGTCGGAACCTGAAAGGATATCCCTCAGATTGCTCATGGAGACAACTCCTGTCTTTTGGAGAGATACTGAAAAGATAGGTGATTAAGGATGGACGTTATACCGATTCACATTCAATTAAAGACCATTGAATGCTCAGGTATAATACCGAGTAAGCTTTCATTAATCTTAAATTAGATATTTGAAAGCAACCCGGTATAAGTTCTACTTTATTTCAAGACCCTGAAACATAAGGTCGACCTCATCTTTCTCAGCAGCCTTAGCAGCCTCTTCTTTTGTAATGGTCTCAGATTTAGCAGAAAATACGGAAAGCCGGGGCGATTTCATGGCAAGCCCCAGGTCTTCGAGAACGCCGGTCAACAGCTCTTTGTTTATTTCTTTTTTCTTAAGCAGGAAGGCCTCTAGGAGTGCATTGTCACACATGGTGTTTATAAGTCTCGGAATGCCGTTCGAGTATTTATAAATAATGGATAATGCCTCAGTCGTAAATTGTATATTGCCATTTCCCGCAGTTGCCAGCCTATGTTTTATATATTCCTCGGTCTCTTTTTCGTGCATGGCCTCCAGAGCGATTCTAATGGCTACTCTCTGGGCCAGAGGTTCGTCAAGCTTCAGGTTCTGATCTACCTCCGGAAGACCAAAAAATATAAAGGAGATCAGCTTGCTATCCTCGCTCTCAAGGTTAAGCATTCCTCTAAACTCTTCCATTATCTCTTTTGACTGGAGCATCTGTGCCTCGTCAACCAGCACGACCGCCTTTTTCCCGCTTTCGCGGATGGAAATCAGCCTTTCATAAAGTTGTCCCATGAGCTTCAGCTTGTCAGGGGAGGGGTCATCTATACCCATCTGATGGGCTATCTTTTTCAGCAGCCAGTCTGACGTCACGGCGGAGTGTACCATAACGATCAGGGCGGCTTCATATTTATCCTCAGGAAGGCTGTCCAGAAACCTCCTGGCCAGGGTAGTCTTCCCTGCGCCTATGTTCCCAACAAGAAGGGCAAGTCCCTTCATGGAATCAGCGGCATAGGCCAGCTTGGCAAGTGCCCTTGCGTGCTGTGGGGAATTGAAGTAAAACTTTCCCATTGCAACATTGGAAAACGGTTCCATGTTAAACCCAAAAAAATTAAGATAACTCATACGTAAGAAACCCTCCCTTTTTTAGTCTCCCGGCTACCTCCAAGTTGCAATATCTTGGACTGTACATCTCTGAAACCCGGGTTCTTTTTCCCTGTTTCCATATAAGCAGACAGGGCATCACCAGTCATTCCGGACAGCTCGTAGGCCGTCCCCAGCTCATAATTCATGCCGGCATACTCATCATCGCTTATGTCCGGTAGTTTAAGGCCTTTCTTGAAAGTTTCAACAGCATTTTTATAAGCCCCTTTTTCAACATAGCATATTCCTATGAGGTTGTAGCAGTCGAACTCTTTTTTATGGTCCGCAGATGCTATCTTGAACTCGCGGATGGCATCATCCAGAAGCCCCATTTCTTTATATGCTATTCCAAGGTTGTAATGGGTCTCTGTATCCTCTTTCTCTAACTGTGTATCTACACCTTTCTTGAACTCTGAGAATATATCCTCAAATCCGAATTTTTCGGCCTCTCTCATTCCTGAAGGTGTCGTAAGGGTTTCAAATTCCTCCCCATCCAGCTCTGCTGCAAGATCAAAGAAGCTCTCCACTGCACTTTCCGCAGGAGGGGGAACAGGCGCAGGAAGGATCGTCTGTGCCGCATCGTCAATAGCCCTAAGCTTTGACTGAGTCTCTTCATTTTCGGGATGAAATTCAAGAATGCGGTTGCATATGTTCCTTGCATCCTCATACAGGCCCTGTTGTATATAAAAATCGGCCTCTTCCATATCCTCTTTGATCTTTGAGAGAGGGTATTTTTCTTCCTCCTGTGGGGGTTGCTCGCCGGTTATCTCTGCAGGAGTCTCTATGGCAATTTCAAGTTCAGGAACTTCTTCTATCTCCAAGAGGGGAACTTCTTCCTGTGGCTCAACCTCCATGGAAACTTCTTCGATCTCAGGCAACACCTCTTCAGCTTCTTCAGGGAGCGCCACTCCAAGGGAGGCAAGCTTTTTGCGAACCTCTTTATCCTCAGGGAATGCATTAAGTGCAGCATTAAGTATCTCTATGGCCTTGTCTGCAAGACCATATTTTACATATACCTCTGCCTCTGTCAGATATTTGTATACATCCTTGACAGGTTCTTCTGTCTCTTTTCCGCCGGGGACGAAATGTTCCTCCATTGGCAGTTCTTTAGTCTGAGCCTCTTTTTCCAGGGACTCTGGTACCGCTTTCACGGCTGCCTTTTCTATTGTCTTTTCTAACTTCGGAGCCTCACCTGTGAGCTGTGAAAGCTCCTCCCTGATAGCTATCTCTTTCTCTATTTCTCCCTTTAGCCTGTATGCATTGGCCATTTTATCAAGGAGGCGCGGCTCCCTGACGTCATTTCTGTAAAATTCAAGCAATATGCCAAGGGCGCCGTCAAAGTTGTTCCCTTCCATGGCCTTATCTATAAAGGGAAGTGCGGTTTCCATCCCTTCCGCGTAGTTCCCTTCATTTATAAGCAGTTTGGCGAGTCCCTTTCTGGCATCATCAGAGGATGGGGCGATACGAAGGATGTTTTCATAAGTCAGCTTTGCATTTTTCCCATCATTCAACTCCAGATAGAGCCTGGCAAGGAGGGATAGAGCTATAGTGTCATTTGGGTCTGCTTTTATAGCCGCCTGAAGGGAGTTAAGAGCCTCTTTTTTTCTCCCAGTCTCAAGATATGCTTCTCCGATCCCTCTTAGCGCCTCGCCGCAGTTTGGTTTTGCAGATAAAAGCTTCCCGTAGAGGATTATGACGTCCTCCATCCTTCCCTTCTTCTTCAGGTCATCAGCTATCCTGGAGAATTCGCCCAAAGCCTTATTATTGTCTCCAGCTTTAAGGTAGATGTCGGCAAGCTTTGCTCTAATGCTGAAATTTTCGGGGTCCATAGACGCCATGTCTTTAAGGGCTTCTAAGGCCTCTGCCGTCTTTCCCTGTTTCTCATAGTTAGCTATTACTATCCGGTACTGGGCAAGACCGTCTGCAACAAGGCCCTGTTTTTTATAAAGCTTTGCAAGTTTTACATAGATATCTGATATAGAAGGGTCTATCTTGAGGAGTTGTTTGAAGACGGCTATTGCCTGAAGAATAAAGCCATCAGAGGTATAGGATGCTGCTACAGCGGAGTATTCATTTACGGCGGAGGTTTTGTTCCCTACCTTGAGGTACAGTTCTCCAAGTTTCAGGCGCGACCTTATATCTTTAGGGTCAGCCTCCATTACCTTCTGGTATTCAGAGACCGCCTTGTCAAACAGGCCCTTCTGAATATACTTCTGGGCCTGATCTATTAGTTTACCTTTGTCTATAGTAACTGCCATCTTGATGTCCGTTCAAAATATGGATTAGCGCATAATATTACAATAAGGTGTGCGGAAAAGTCAAAGGGTTTTAAGACCTCTGACCTTTCCTTAAATTTGAGAGGGGTGTAGGGTTAGATTCCAGTATCTGTTTTTCAGATCATATCTTGGAAGGAAATATTGTTTTTACTCATGGTAGTTCTTACCTTAATAAGGGTTGCTACTTCGATCTGCCTTATTCTTTCTCTGCTCAAATTAAATATATTTCCTATGGACTCGAGGGTCATTGGCTCAGACCCATCAAGCCCGAAGCGCAGCGTTAGAACCTTTTTCTCTGGAGTAGACAGACCTTCAAGTGATTTCCGTAAGATGTCTGCCATACTCTCTCTATCGAGCGATATGTCAGGAGTCTCAGAATCCTTATCCTCTATTGTATCAAGAAGAAGGTGTTCCACTGATCCTCCTATAGGTGCTTCAAGGGAGGAGGTCTTTTCCGCCAGTATCATCAGGTCCTTCACATATCTGGCAGGGAACAATATATCCTCAGCAACTTCCTGAATGGAGGGCTCTTTCCCCTTCATCTGTCTGAGCTTTTTTAAAGACTTATTAAGCTTATTTATGTTTTCAACTATATGGACCGGAAGTCTTATGACCCGCGGCTGATTCATCAATGCCCTTTCCATGGACTGTCTTATCCACCATGTGGCATAGGTGGAAAACTTGCAGTTCTTGCTGAGTTTAAATTTTTCGGCGGCCTTTATGAGCCCTATGTTTCCTTCCTCTATAAGATCAGAGAGTGGAAGGCCACGGTTAACGTATGCCTTTGCTATCTTGACGACCAGTCTCAGGTTAGCCTCAACCATTCTCTTGGCGGCAGCCTCGTTTCCCTTTTCTATTCCTTTGGCCACTGTATACTCTTCTCCCGGACGGAAGAGGGATAGTTTCCTCATGTCGCGGAGGTATGATTTTAGGGAGTCGGAGAATTGTGCTGTTTCCGGCGACGCGTTCCCTTCACCAACTAAAAGATTTCCAGCTTCTCTGAGATGCCGTGGGTTTCTTCTAAAATGAATATTCCTATTTAAGGCTAAACTGGCTGGCATAAAATAGAACCTCCCTTGCGTAAGTTGATTATATTGATTATTTAAGCTCGCTTTGGACTTAATTGGTACGAGGAGAGTAATTGCAAAGGGAATGCCGGAGAGCTAAAAAAATCATAAGATGGCGAAATAAAATCGACTTTTTGAAATAGATGGTGATCTCAAAGGAACGCCTTGTAACATTGCGATACAATAAAATATTTCATTATTTAGCGTTGCGTTGCAGAAGCTGCAGTTATTCGAAAGGGTTTTTGAGGAGAATTGTCTGATCTCTTTCCATACCAACGGATACCATTATAGTCTCGACCCCGGAAAGTTCAGCGATCCTGTTAATATACTTTTTGGTGTTAGAGGGAAGTGAATCAAAATCCCTTATATCGCTTAAATCCTCCATCCATCCGTCCATCTCTTCATATACAGGTTCTGCGCCGAGCATTATCCTTTTGTTTGAAGGGAACTCATAGTATGTTTTCCCTTCAAAGGTATAACCTGTACATATCTTTATCTTGCCAAGAGTGCTTAATATATCAAGTTTTGTTATGACCATCCCTGTAAGGCCATTGACCCTTGCCGCATGTCTCAGGACTACAGCATCAAGCCAGCCGCATCTCCTGGGTCTTCCGGTTGTCGCGCCGTATTCGTGTCCTTTTTCTCTGAACCAGTCTCCCATCAGGCCATTCTGCTCAGTTGGGAACGGGCCTTCCCCGACCCGTGTTGTATAAGCCTTTGATATCCCTATAACGCCGTTTATATGGGTCGGCCCGACACCTGTGCCGCTACAAGCGCTGCCGGCTACGGTATTGGAAGAGGTCACATAAGGATAGGTCCCGTGATCTACATCTAAAAGGGTTCCCTGAGCTCCTTCAAACAATACGTTCTTTCCTTTTTTTATCTCGTTGTTTATATATATAGACGTATTAGTAACGTAACCTCGGAGTCTTTCTGCGAACCCCATATATTTATCGTATATGTCATGGACCTCAAATCCTGACTGATGCAGGAGGTTTACCAGCAGATGGTTCTTTTCCATCAAAATGAATTTCAGTTTGTCTCTGAATACTGATTCGTCTATCAGATCGGCAACCCTTATCCCGGCCCTGGCAGTCTTGTCCTCATATGCAGGCCCTATTCCCCTGCCTGTTGTCCCTATTTTCCTGATTCCCTTGAGATTCTCTTTTGTGGCATCAATCTTCTTATGGTAAGGCATTATGAGATGGGCATCTTCGCTTATAAGGAGCCTGTCATCTTCGAATCGCCCCCTTTTCTTCAGGGCATCTATCTCATCAATCAGTACCTCGGGATCAACAACTACACCGTTTCCTATGATACACTTTTTATTCTGATGCAGGATACCAGAGGGGATAAGGTGCAAAACGGTCTTTTCTCCATCCACAACAATGGTATGACCTGCATTGTTTCCGCCCTGGAAGCGGACTATAAGGTCTGCATATTCAGTAAAGATATCTACTATCTTGCCCTTACCCTCATCTCCCCACTGTGCGCCTACGATAACTATATTAGACATTCAAAACCCCCTCAATTTTTCAAGCCTGTCGTTCCACTGCCGACATCAGGTTGTCCAGGTCAATAGCAAAGCCGGTAGCAGGAGATGGATGGCCAAAGCCGGAAAGAAGGTCGTCGTACCGCCCTCCGCCGCATAAAGCACTCCCAAGTCCACTCGCAAACCCTTCAAATATAATCCCTGTATGGTAATCAAATCCCCTGATTTCGCAGAGATCGAGAGAAACGTATTTGGAAAGCCTTTTACGTTTAAGAATGTCGAATACACTCTTTATATTTTCCAGAGCGTTTCTCGATCTTTCATTAGTTATAAGCCTATTTTCATGTCGTCTATCCAAGACCTCTTCACCGCCAAAGGGATATAAAAGAGCTTGGAAGGGGACTAAGAGTTCACCATACTTCAGGGTTATCGACATCTCGTTAAGCCGTGTCGAATCTCTTTTAGCTATAGCATCCAATACCTCAGTTCTTTCCGATTGCGAAAGATGCGCTTCATCAAGGATGCCCTTTACAAAATCCACTTGTCCTATGGCTATCTTAAAATCTTTCAGGTTGCAGGCTTTAAGAGATTCAATGAGTATTTCTATAATCTCCGCATCAGCCTCAGGTGATGAATTTCCGATGGATTCAACCCCTGCCTGATACAACTCCCTGTGCCCGCCGCCGGCGTCCTCTGTCTGGCGGATCACGCTTCCGTGATAAGACAATCTGACAGGTGTATTTTTTTCTCTGTAATGAGTTGCGACTATCCTTGCTATCTGAGGCGTAAAGTCCGGGCGAAGGGCTATAGATCTCCCTGTTGCCCTGTCTGTGAATTTTACGATCCGTTTTTTTAAATCCTTTCCCGCCCCCTGAGTAATCACATCAACGTACTCCAGTGAAGGGGTCGTAACCTCACTATACCCACAATCTTCAAAAACGGAAAGAACCTTCCTTAAAAGGGTATTTCTCTTTGCCGTCCTTTCAGGGAGGGTATCCCGAACACCTCTTGGAAGCGTAATCTCTGTCTGTAACATGGCGGAACAACTCTACCAAAAAATAGATTTCCTGTCTATATAAAACAGGGCAAAAAAAAGACCCTGAGAGAGTTGTCACCCAGGGCCTATCCACGAGATAGTATTCTAAGCGAGTAGTTATAGTTAATGGACAGTCACAGCCCCGCCGTACCAGGATATACCTGAATTCTCACGGCGCGAAGCGCCGGGAGAACGTAGCGTTTAGCTGCCGGCGCGCTTGCGGGTGCCTTGGAACCAACCCTTGCCTCTTCCCATTGAACGGTAGCCCTCTTGCAAGCGTGATCGGTCAGCTACAACGCCTGGTTGGGTGATACTGTCAGATGTAGACGGTAATAGACCCAATGGTTTGATTTCAGGATAGGCCATGATCGTTGAAGAACTTGCTGTATTCTTTGTCAGTTTCTTTAATATGATGCATCAACCATTCCTTCAGAAAAGTAGTAATCTCAAGAGAGACGACAAATTTCCCTTGGTTAAGTCTGTTTCTGACATCAAGCGCTTTATCCGTAAATATTTTGTGCATTTCGATGTGGCTGCCGGCGTCAGGATATGCAAATTTCTTGAAGTAATCCTCCTCTGTCGAAAAGTGGTACTGAGTGTATTCCACCAACGAATCGAGAAGTGTACAAAACGCTTGTCCAGAATCTTTTCCGACATACTCATAGAATTCGTTGATCATGCCTATTAACTTTTGGTGCTGAAGATCAATCTCGTGAACATTTACGCTAAGACTGTCGTCCCATTTCATGAACGCCATGGAATACCTCCTGGTTTATGCCTCGCCTTTTTGGTTCTCTATATTTACACCCAACGCCTTTCTTCAGCGGCGAAATCGTGCTGGCGTGACTTTTGCGTTTTTTGCAAAAGGCATGACAGCATGATTTGGTCCAACTGCAAGAATTTGTTAGGCATATGTTTACTCAGGCTGCATCGTGAAAGATTTTTGCCTTACTACTTGGCCTCTTGAAATTGTTAAACCCACGTTTCTTTCCGGCCTCAAGACATACCAGATAGATTGGGAGCCGTTTATTGACGCCAATCGATTCAATTTCTATGGACTTGCACTTTCCTTCTGAACGAATAATGCGAATAATGGGGAGAATAATGGGGACAGAGAATAATGGGGACAGATTTATTTTAAACCTGCTCCCCGTCTTGCTTTTCCGCCCTTGACGCCCGTAACCCCTTTCATAACTCTCCTCAATCCCCTCTTACCTTAAGAGGGGAAGTATTTAAATTGGCCCCTGGCCCCTCTTAACCTAAGAGGGGGAACCGCTCAACCAGCTCTCCACTTTCAACCCTTTGATATTTTCAAAATGCCTCTCATTAGCGGTTACAAGGGTTATGTTGCCGTTTAAGGCTGTGGCTGCAATCAACATGTCTTCCGGTGAAATCCCCTGGCCTTTTAGCGAAAGGGAGGCTGCCACATCACCGGCAATTATGGCGATGTCCTGCGTGACAGGGAGGACCCTGACCATAGATAGAAGGTTATTTTCTATCTTTTCCCAGAACGCCTTATGATCCGGTCTCCTACTGCTACCGTAACGGAGTTCCATGACACAGATACAGGAGGTAAGTTGCGCCCTTGCCGGCGTTTTTGAGAGTCGGTACAGTAAGGCCTGGTTCGGTTTTTTCTTTATGACCTCGCTCAAGATGTTGGTGTCAAACAGGTACATATCAGACCTTGCGCCCCTTAGCCGTCGCCCTTAGCCTCTGTTTATGGCGCTTTTCCACAATGGTCTCCAGTTCCTTGAAGTAGGGGTCTTTTTCATCGAGCCATCCCCTGACGGAGGCAAGCCCCTTTCCCTTTTCTGCGGGAGTGGAAATAACGGCGACAGGCTTTCCCCGCTTGGTTATAACTACCTCTTCATGGCCGTAGACAACTTTGTTAATTAACTCTGAAAAATGCGTCTTTGCCTCGGCTATGCTTACTTCTTCCCTATGCATAAGTTCCCCCTTATGACCAATTTAAACATTATGGTCATTATAGCCATTTGGCGATAATAGTCAACCTTTATCAAAATTAATGTAAAGGCTTGGCTGGATATTGAAGTCGCCTTATCTCAACGACTCAAGATTCGGCATGAATGTAAGGGTGAAGACCTCGTCTTTAAATTCCCTTTTTTTGATCTTTGCAAGTATCATAACGGACTTATACCCTTTGTACAGCGGGCTGTCGGTCTCTATGACAGACGGGCGCACGATCCCGCCGCCAAAGTCCTTTACATCTTTAAAATAAAGCGTCTTAATAAGCATAATTGCCTCCGTCAGGCACTCTATTTTTGTCGGGACTTTTTTATTCTTGTCAACCCACATCTTCACCCTGTCGTAGGCCACTGTCTTTGTCTTTGCCTTCAGATGCAGCAGGTATTCGCCGCCTGTTTCCTCCGTCTGTTCAACATTGTATTCAGCGGCATAATCCAGTTGCAGGATATCGGCGTTGTTGAAGACCCCTCCGACTATGGACTGAAGGCTTGTTGTGCGGACCGGCTTGCCCACGTTCGGGATATACAGCCACATGTTGTCCCCGATCCTTAATGAGCTCCTGCCGTTTTTACTTGCAGGGGCGAGAAAGAGGAAGGCGACCTTGTCCACTCCCTTCTTGACGGTAAACAGGGTGAATTCCTTTTTTCTGCCGTCAGGCTCTATGTTTATGAGCTTCCTGTAAGACTCATACGATTCGGGGTTCAGGTTTCTGTCAACCTGTTTTAATAGCTCTGCGCCGTCTATGGCATGGACAGGGACCGCATAAAATAGCAAAATAAAGGTGATGATGATTTTATACATGTCTCAGCGCCTCTATCGGTTCCATTCTGGATGCCTTGAACGCAGGCTGAAGGCTCGCTATGACTGAAACGATTATTACCGTTACTGATATGAACAGGAGATCGGAGGGGGTTATTTTTGCCACAAGGAGCAGCCCTGTCTGCTGACCGAAATTAAACTTGATCTTCAAAAGATTGAGGACAAGGATAATTGAAACCCCCACGATATTGCCGATGATAGCGCCTACGACGCCGAGACAGAAGCCTTCTATCACGAACATGGAAAGTATCTTGCCGGGAAGGGTGCCTATGGCGGCTATGGTTCCTATCTCCCGTATCCTTTCATAAACGGCCATTATCATGACATTCATTATGCTTATCAGGACAATGGCTATTAGCATCAGCTTGATAAAGAATGTCATCAAATCTATCATCTTTGCTATATTATAGAAGGGAGAGAGAGTTTCCCACGTGTAAACCTCGAATGCAGGCTCGCCCTGGGAATTCCGATTTTTTGAAATCAGTCCGTTGAGCTTTTCGTTAAACATGTTTAGCCTGCCGAAATCTTTAAGCCTGACAGCTATCTCGCTTATCTCCATTTCATCCATCCTGAGAAGTTCACGGGCATCCTCAATATGTATATAGCCGTCTCTGCCGCCCGGTCCCACTGCGCTTTCAAGTATCCCCGCCACTTTGAACTGTTTCCCGTTTACTGAGCCGTCCTTATTTGTCGCAACAACTACTACCGTATCCCCGATATTGACATTCATTCCCTTAGCCAGAAGCACAGGGACAACTATCTCTCCCTTCTCTATCCATTTCTTTCCCTCGACTATCCTTGATGCGAGGAGGGGGACGGTCTTAAACTCCCTTTCAGGATAAACGCCGTTAAGCCGTATGTTTGTTGTCTCTGCGAAATTGCTGAACCCTCCTCCGAATTTTATCCTCGGCGAATAGGCTTCGATCTCGAACTGGCTATTGAGGACAGTCTCCAGCTTTTTAACCTCTTCAGGTTTTAAATTCAGGGTCAGAGGGAGGTTTTCTATGGATGCCACATACCCTTACCTCTGGAGCTGCACGTGGCCGAGCATTGAATCGGTTATCTGCCCTATCATCATGTTCTTAAACGACCCTGATACGGAAATAAATACAAGGACAAAGACTACGCCGACAGTTATCAGCGAGGCGGTCAGCATTGTCCTTCTTTTATAGCGTAGAAGGTTCCTTACCGCTATTTTAAAGAGATTACGCATTTCCAACACCCTTTTTTACGTCCCGTCCCTTCAACTCTCCGTCCTCCAGCGAATATATGATCTCGGCCTCTCCAACTATCTTCTGATCATGGGTTGAGAATATGAAGGTGGTCCTGAACTCGTCCCTCATCTTTTTCATGAGATCAATCACCATGTAGGCTGTCTTGTGATCCAGATTGGCGGTGGGCTCATCTGCAAGGACGAGCTTCGGGTTTGTAACCAGTCCCGCGCAACCGCAACCCTCTGTTTCTGGCCTTCTGAGATTTGGTCGGGGTATTTATCCCTCTGCTCGATCATTCCCACTGCCTCAAGTAGGACACTTACCCTTTTATTCCTCTCTGATGCGGGGACTGACTGGACCATCAAAAGCGGATACTCTATGTTTTCATAAACGGTGAGGACAGGGAGCAGGTTGAAGTCCTGAAATATGAACCCTATATTGTTGCCTCTGAATGATGCGCTCTGTTTCCTGTCAAGATGCAATACATCCGTGGCCGCCACCGTGAGTTTTCCATCCGTGGGTTTATCAAGGCATCCAATGAGGTTTAAAAAGGTGGTCTTCCCGCCCGACAAAAGAGACAAAGGAGGCAGGCTCAATCTCAAAGCTCAAGCCCTTTCACGCCTTAACAGTTACCTCTCCCGTCTTGTAATCTTTTTGGATATTCTCAGCCGATATCAATGACATGATTACCTCCCTTTAACTGAGTCGGAAGTCTACCATATTTCAGACAATACGCAATCCCATAACAACCCTGGAACAAAATCGATACAACATCCGGCAATTAAGTGAGTTAATTCAAAATCGCCAAATCCTTTACAATTTTCAAAAATCTGTTATCCTGTCAGGGATGAAAAAGCTTGCTATAGGCATAGATATGGGCGGCACCAATATGCGCCTGGCCCTTGTTTCCGAAGACGGCGCTGTAATAAATTCAGTAAGACACAAGACATCGGCCCAGGAAGGGAAGGACGCCATAATCTCACGGCTGTCTTCGGCTACCCTGGATATGATTGCAGAGGGAAGAAGAGATGGGACAGTTGTAGGCATTGGGATTGGCGCCCCCGGGCTGATAGAAAACGGCGTTGTCCGCTGCTCCCCAAACCTCCCAGGCTGGAAAGAAGTTCCTCTGCAGAAATTACTGGAAGAATCCCTGGCGCTTCCTGTTTCACTTGAAAATGATGCCAATGCGGTGGCCTATGGCGAAAAGAGCTCGGGCGCGGGAAAGGGGTTTAATTCTCTTGTATGCATAACCCTTGGTACCGGTGTTGGGGGAGGAGTGATCTTAGACGGCAAGATATGGAGAGGGGCCTTCGGGATGGCTGGAGAGGTCGGGCATATGGTTGTGGAGCCTGAAGGCCTGCAATGCAGCTGTGGCAATAGGGGATGTCTGGAAACCTATGCGTCTGCCACTGGTATTGTCAGGGCTGCCAGGGAGGCAATCAATAAAGGGGATGCAGCCTGGGATATAGATAATCTGACCACTGAGATGCTGGATGCGGCTGCACGAGGAGGAGACAGGGCTGCTGCCTCTCTGTTTGCAACTGCCGGGAGATATCTTGGAATAGGGATAGCGAGTCTGCTTCATATATTGAACCCTGAGGCGGTTATTTTAGGTGGTGGTGTATCAAAGGGTTGGGACCTCTTTTATCCATCTATGAACGAAGAGATAGGCAAGAGGTGTTTCAGTGAGATAGTGGATAGGACAAAGATTTTACCAGCATCCCTTGGAGACAGCGCAGGGATGCTCGGAGCCGCGAGGCTGACGTTTGAAATGATGTAGGGGCAGACCTGTGTGTCTGCCCTTTTTTGAGGTGTAAATGGAATCGTACATACAACAATTTTCAATATTGGCTGTGCCGATCCTTTTGGCTGTTACCTTTCACGAGGTTGCTCACGGGATGGTGGCATACAGGCTTGGGGACCCTACTGCAAAGAATGCCGGACGGCTTACCCTTAATCCGCTTGCTCACCTTGACGTGGTCGGGACCATCGTGTTTCTCGTTACAAGGATGATAGGGTGGGCAAAGCCGGTGCCTGTAAATCCGTTTTATTTCAAGAACCCGAGGAAGGGGATGCTGTGGGTGGCCCTTGCGGGGCCAGCGACAAATCTGGCACTTGCAGTGCTCAGCGCCCTGTTTTTAAGATGGCTGCTTAATCTTCACCTTCCTGCCGACTCTCATTGGGGGGCAGTGGCAGTGCCTATTAGCCAGATGGCCTATGTCAGTGTCCGCTTGAACGTTGGTCTTGCGATTTTCAACGTCATTCCGATCCCGCCGCTGGACGGCGGGAGGATAATGGTTGGTATACTTCCTGAAAAACAGGCGATGTCCTATGCAAAGCTTGAGTCCTATGGTTTTCTGCTCTTACTGCTCCTGATATTTTCAGGGATTGTTGAGTATGTAGTCTTTCCGATAATCCTGGTAATTGTAAATCTGTTGCTGGGGTAGGAACTTCAAAAACAGAAGAACGTACATACGCAGATTACGCAGATTACTGCAGAACACGAAAAGTAGGCGCTTCTAAGAGAGGTTCGTAGGGTGGGCTGTGCCCACCAAAAGGTGAGCCAATGGTGAAAAAAGAGAAAAGCTCAGAGATTTTGAAACAGACGGAGGAGTTGTATAAATGGCTAAGACAAAAAATGAAGTAATAGAGGTATTGAAGAGTTATCTGAAGGATGTAGAAAAAATCTGCCATGTGGACAAGGCGTTCCTTTTCGGGTCTTACGCTCACGGTAGACCAGGGAAATACAGCGATATTGACGTTGCCATTTTTTCGCGAAATGTCAACGATGAGAACAGGCTTGAAGTAATGAGCAGGGCAATCATGCTGCTTAGTAAGCTTAAGCTCGATATTCAACCCGTAGTCTTTCCTTATGATGACTATATTGCGGAAGATAACGAGTTTATATCCTCTGAAATAAAGAAGAAGGGGATTGAGATAGCATGAAAGTTAGTGGGGTAGGCTGCGCCCACCGAAAAATGGAACTATTTATGAAACAGATTCTTGCAATCCTTGTTGTTGCTCTTCTGTTCGGCCAAACTCCTGTCTTTGCCGAGACAAAGGAGATCATCGCCGAAGGCACTTACAACATGGGTGACGGTGAGACTCCGACTGTGGCCGAGAGCAGGGCGCTGCTTCAGGCAAAGAGGATCGCAGTGGAAGAGGCGGGGCTTATGTGGGAAGTTATTCTCTATGGGGGAGTTCCGTATCGCCCCATATCATTAGGTACACATAAATGAAAGGGTGGGTTTATGTAATCTCAAATAAGGCAATGGAGGGAATTATCAAGGTTGGACACTCAACTAAGGATCCAGAGTTGCGTGCACAGGAGTTGAATCATACCGGGTCCCCCCATCCATATACGGTCGAGTATGAAATGCTTATTGAAGAACCTTATCGAGTAGAACAAGCTGCGCATAAAGTTCTCTCTGAGTTCCATGAAGGGAAAGAGTGGTTTAGATGCACCCCGGAACAAGCAGTTTCTGCTATTAGGCAAGTTGCTGGGAATAAGCAAATATTAGAGAATTTCACTCGTCCTGAACAGTCGATCCAAAAACAAGAAAGAATAGGCATTTGCCCTCAATGCACAGGTGACCTCGTAAGGAAAGAAATCGGTACAATGCATTATCTGAGATGCAAAGGTTGTGGCCAGGTATTTCCAACGTCGCTTGAAAGACAAAGCAAAAAGGTATTTTAGGGTTAATAAAAGAGGTAGCTTTTGGAGGAGTCATTAACCATGAATTTCTGGCAATGGAAAAATAGGGACACTTCCCAATAAAGAAAGTAGGATGGGTGAAGTGAAACGCAACCCATCATTTAACGGCGGTAGTGTTTGATGGGTTCCACCCATCCTACATTACTGGTTTAAGGAATGGAGGGAATAAACATGTTGGAAGCAATCAAAGGACATTACAAAAATGGAAAGGTCGAGCTTTATGAAAAGCCGCACTTGAAGGAAAGTGAGGTAATTATAACCTTTTTAAATTCAGAAGAGGCAAAATCTGTGGATTTACGGGCAAAAGGCATCTCGAAGGAGGAAGCCGGAGATTTGAGAAGCAGGCTGAAAACCTTTGAGGCCGACTGGAATGCTGAGGGAATGGAGCTTTATGACAAGATATAAAAAAGGAACAGTTGTATTGGTTCTTTTCCCGAACTCAGACCTTGTAACTGCAAAGCGCCGTCCTGCACTGGTTGTGCAGTCAGATAAGCTTGATACAGGGTTGGAACAGGTAATCGTGGCGATGATAACAAGTAATCTGTCCCGTGACGGACACCGTTGCCGTGTTCGTATAAACAAGGATTCTGTAGAGGGAAAGTCTGCCGGGATACTCACAGATTCAGTAGTAATGACTGACAACCTGGCTACTGTGAGGTTGGTAGAAATAGATAAGGGTCTCGGCGTGTTGTCCAACATGGATGCCGTGGAAAGTGCTTTAAAGATAACATTTGGATTGATAGCGTGAAGTGGGACAGGCTTCCAGCCTGTCAAAAGGAGTTTATTGGTGAATAAGAAACGTATAGTGAGCGGGATGCGACCGACCGGGAAGCTGCATTTAGGGCATTTTCATGGGGTCCTTTCGAGCTGGCTGGAGCTTCAGGATGATCATGAATGTTTCTTCTTTGCTGCTGACTGGCATGCCCTTACCACAGAGTACGCAAACCCCGGTTTTGTCAGGGAAAGCATAGACGACCTTTTTCTGGACTGGCTTTCTGTCGGAATAAACCCTGAAAAGTGCGTTATGTTCCGGCAGTCAGCAATTCTCGAACATGCTGAACTTCACCTTCTCCTCTCCATGCTTACGCCCGTACCGTGGCTTGAAAGGAACCCTACCTACAAAGACCAACTTGAGGAGCTTAAGGAGAAGGAGCTTAATACCTACGGATTCCTGGGATATCCCATCCTCCAGGCGGCAGATATCGTAATATATAAGGCCAATGCAGTACCGATAGGGCTTGATCAGCTCCCCCACCTGGAACTGACGAGAGAGATAGTCAGGAGGTTCAACTTCCTTTATAAGAAGGAGGTCTTCCCGGAGCCGGATGCCATGCTGACCAAGACATCCAAGTTGCTTGGGACGGACGGAAGGAAGATGAGTAAGAGTTATGGGAATGCCATATATCTCTCTGACAGCAGGGACGAGGTAAAGCAGAAGCTTTCCACCATGTTCACTGACCCGCAGAGGCTCAGGCGAACTGATCCAGGGGACCCTGATGTATGTGCCATCTTTACCATGCATAAATTGTATTCTCCCCTGAACGAAGTTGAGGAGATAGACAGGGAGTGCAGGAAGGCAGGGATAGGTTGTGTTGACTGCAAGAAGAGGCTGATTGAGAGGCTTAATGATGCCCTGGAGCCAATACGGGAGAAAAGGGCAGGGTATGCCGCTGATCAAAAAAGGGTAATGCAGATAGTGTCCGATGCAACTGAGAAGGCAAGGGGTATTGCAAAGAAGACCATGGCAGAGGTCAGGGAAGCAGTTGGAATATAATGAGTTACAGCGTTAAATTACAGGCCTTTGAAGGTCCTCTCGACCTCCTTCTTCATCTAATAAAGAAAGCCGAGATAGATATCTATGACATCCCGATTGCCGATATAACCAGGCAGTATCTGGATTACATCGAGATAATGAAGACCCTAAACCTTGATGTGGCAGGGGAGTTCCTGGTTATGGCCGCGACCCTCTTACATATCAAATCCAGGATGCTGCTTCCTGTTTCCGAGGAGGCTGAACAGGAAGAGGAAGACCCCAGGGCAGACCTTGTTAAACAGCTCCTTGAATATCAGAACATCAAAGAGGCCGCCTTCTCCCTTGATAAGAGAGATATGCTGGAGAGGGATGTCTTTGTCAGAAAGGCCTTTCCTGAAGAGTCGGACGCGGAGGAACAGCATCAGGGTGTTGACCTGGAAGGGGTTACACTTTTTGATCTGATTGAGGCATTTAAGAAGGTAATTGCTGAGCTGCCTGAAGAATCGGCCCATGAAGTTTTTGCTGAAAGGGTATCAATAAGCGACAAGATATCCTTCATTCTTGAAAAGATCAGCACAAAAGATAATATCTCGTTTTACGACCTCCTCAAGGGCGGAAGGAGCAGGCCGGAGGTCATTGTGACATTCCTTGCTATCCTTGAGCTGATAAAGCTGAAGATGATTAAGATCCATCAGGCAGCAGCATGCGGGCCGATATTAGTGTATAAATCTGTGACGAGTGACGAGGAGGGAGCACCGGCAGGGTGAGGATAGAATGAAAGAAACCAAAGAGGAATTAAAAGCGATAATTGAGGCCCTTATATTGGCCTCTGAGAAGCCTCTAAGCATCGATAGGGTGACCGAGATAATCGAAGAGGCTTCGATGCAGGATATCGTGCAGTGCATATCCCTTCTTCAGGAGGAGTATAGAGAGGGTAGAGGTTTTTATCTGTCCGAGGTGGCGGAAGGGTATCAGTTCAGGACAAGGCCAAGGTACGCCCCATACCTTCAGAAACTTTACAGGATAAAGGCCCCGAAATTCAGCCAGCCGGCGCTGGAGACACTCGCCATTATTGCATACAGGCAGCCGATAACAAGGGCAGAGGTCGAGGAGTTGAGGGGGGTCGATGCCGGGGGAGTGATAAAGAGCCTGCTGGACAAGAAGCTGATAAAGATATTGGGAAAAAAGGATGTCCCTGGAAGGCCTATGATTTACGGCACTGCCAGGGAGTTCCTGGAGGCCTTCGGTTTGAAAGACCTGAAGTCCCTTCCTACATTGAAAGATATGGCTGAGCTTGGGGAGAGGAAGGAACCGGCACAGGCGGAGCTTGTGTTTGAAGGGAACTGGGAAGGAACGGAGGAAGAAAAAACAGATGCTTGAACGTATACAGAAGATCATGGCCCAGGGAGGGATTGCATCCCGCAGGGAGGCGGAGAGGTTGATTCTTGATGGAAGGGTGACCCTTAACGGGAAGGTAGTTGAGGAGCTTGGGACAAAGGCGGATACCGAGAAGGACTATATTAAGGTAAACGGAAGGTTGATTACAAGGCCTGAGCCAAAGACGTATATCATGCTGTTCAAGCCGAGAGGATACGTCACGACCAGCAAAGACCCAGAGGGACGTCCTACAGTCATGGAGTTGTTGGAGAAGGTGAAGGTCAGGGTCTTCCCTGTAGGCAGACTGGATTACGACACAGAAGGGCTTATACTCTGCACCAATGATGGGGACTTGGCCCACAGGCTCCAGCACCCCAGTCATGAGATACCCAAGACCTACCTTGTAAAGGTTGACGGGGTCCCCACGCAGGATGGGATTGTAAAGTTAAGGAATGGCATAAAGCTGAAGGACGGTATGACTGCCCCTGCCAGGGTCAAGATCATAAAGAAGGCAGAGGCCAACTCCTGGCTGGAGATCATCATCCATGAAGGGAGGAACCGTCAGATAAAGAGGATGTTTGAGGCCATCGGGCACTCAGTTATCAAGCTTAAGAGGGAAGGGCTTGCATTTCTCTCGCTGGGAGACCTGAAGCCGGCTGAATACAGGCATCTGACTGCGGAAGAGATTAAAAAACTGAAAGAAATATGATGGGACGCAGATTTAGATGATTGACGCAGAGCTTTACCATTTATCATGCTAATCTGCGTTTATCAGCGTCCAATTTGTGGGTTGTTGTAAGTGAAGAAAAAAGACGTTTTATTAAAGGTCTACAACAGGCTTTACAAAACCTTTGGCCCCCAGCACTGGTGGCCGGGGGAAACACCTTTTGAGGTGATTGTCGGTGCCATCCTGACCCAGAACACAAACTGGGGGAATGTTGAGAAGGCGATAGCGAACCTCAAGGCAGAAGGTCTCCTTTCCCCTGAAGGCCTCAGAGGTGTAAACCACAACTACCTTGCAATGCTCATTAAACCATCCGGGTACTTCAATATAAAGGCCGGAAGGCTGAAGCATTTCATAGAGTATCTTTACAAGAGGCACGGCGGAAGCCTGAAGAAGATGTTCTCCCTTGATATGAAGATCCTTCGGCACGAGCTCCTGGAGGTCAAGGGGATAGGACCTGAGACTGCTGACTCCATTCTCCTGTATGCCGGTGGATATCCCATGTTTGTTATTGATGCGTACACGGTCAGGATATTCCAGAGGATCGGGCTGCTTTCAGAGGATGTTACATACCACGAGGTGCAGGATACCTTCATGGACAGCCTTTCCCACGATTCCAAGATGTTCAATGAATTTCATGCCCTTATAGTCAGGCTTGGGAAGGAGTTTTGTAGGCCAAGGCCAAGGTGCGAAGGGTGTCCGTTGAAGGGGGAAATTTGCGGTTACCAATGAAGGCTTTTTAACTACTTCGCACTGATGCGCCTTTTTGTCGGGGACCTGCCGGGGCCTCATCTCACTGCTTTTACTTTCCTTGCTATTCCTTTATTCCCAATTCCTGCGCGATCCTTTTTATGAGAGGGAGGCTGTCTTTAAGGATGTTCATGGCCTTATGCCCATTAGTTTGAACGCCCTTTGCGAACTCTTCCGCAGTCTTGTATTTTTCCACAAGAGACTCGGGAGCAGGTGCTGTCTTGCCGTCATGGCATGATGCGCACTTATGCAACCAAAGCTTGCGCTCTGAGGCAAATGTATCCCCGCCTGAGAGAAACACGACAGCCCCTGACAGTAAAACTGGAATCATCAACATCTTTATTTTCATTTTCACCTCCGTGCAGCCAGTATAGCAGAATGCAAACTTTTAATCATAATAATATGGAGGGAGTAATAAGTCCACATGTCGAACTTTACTCCAGTCATCATATATCAGCCAACATATTGATACGCCATCCTCTTCAATCTCTCAATCCTCTTTTCCATCGGCGGATGTGTAGACAGGGCATCGGCCAGGAAGCCCTCTTTATTATCAATCTTCCGATGAATCGGGTCGCTTATAAAGAGATGGGCAGTTCCACGGTGGGCATTTTTGAGAGGGGAGGTTGCCTGTGATATCTTTTCAAGGGCAGAAGCAAGTCCCAATGGGTTTCTTGTCAGTTCCGCAGCAGTTGAGTCCGCCAGATATTCCCTGTACCGTGATACTGCAAGGGCCATGAGCCTTGAAATTATGGGCGCAAGAATTATAAGGATCAGGAAGAGGATCAGGACAGCCACGTTTCCACCCTTGTTCCTTCCTCTTCTATTGCGGGAGCCTATGACACCGCCGTAGCGCATTGTCCTTCTTGCCCAGTCGGAAAGGAGTACTATGGTTCCGAGAAGTACCGTGACAACCATCATCAGCCTAATATCGTAATTCTTTATGTGACCCATCTCATGGGCCACTACCCCCTGAAGTTCCTCACGGTTCATGGTTGTAAGGAGACCCTGGGTTACTCCTATCAGGGCATGTTCAGGGTCGCGTCCAGTTGCAAAGGCGTTTGGGGCAGGGTCCATGATTACATAAGTCTCTGGCATAGGAAGGCCCGACGCAATGGCCATCTCAGTGACAACATTACGGAGTTTCTTGTGATCGGGATCGTTGAAATCAAGGGGAATTGCCCTGAGAGATGCTAGGATAAGGGAATCGCCTTTGTAAAAGGAAAATAGGCCGTTGGCTGACGAAAAGGTTAGTGCAAGGGATGTGGCTATAGGAATACCGCTTTCGAAGCCGAGATAAAGGACATCCACACCAAGGCCGAGAAATGTGATGAGGAGAATGAATCCGGCTATCAGCCAGGCAGTGGCCCTTCTGTTGCTTCTCTGCTGAGTATAGAGGTCGGTCATATTTGCGGCCATAAAAATTAATTTAAAGTTATCTTTTCTTCAATGTATTATATTATAAGGGGGGAACAAAATGAAGATGAAACACCTTACGTACGGTTTTTTTTGGAGGGATTGGTCTCGCCGCTCTAAAAGGGATGATCATGGAAATATCAGATAAAGATTGTATTGCATGCGGTGCATGCTGCATGTGGAATCCTCCGTCTCTGCATGGTTGCGATGCTGAAATCCCGGTAAGGGATAAAATTCTGGATGAAGACGAGAATGGGTCTCCCATTTTCATCATGCGTTATAACGATGGCAAGTGTCCATATCTTTCAAAGGGTGGATGCCGGATTTACGATGACAGACCGGATGCTTGCAGGATATTCCTAAGAGGAGGAACTACATGCAAAAGGCTGTATAAGATTGCGCCTGCATAAACCCTCCCAGCCTCTACCCGTCTGGGTATAAACCCTATACCTTAATGGGAGGATAGAAGCAGTTCCCAAATTTTATGCAATTACTTCTTCATGCTCAGGTCAATCTTCGGGACCTCTCTAACCGCCTCTTCAATCAGGAAGTATTCTGCCTTCCCGAATTTGAAGAACCCTGCGATGACGTTGGAAGGGAAGACCTCCTGTTTCGTGTTGAACTGGGCAACGAGGTCGTTGTAAAACTGCCGGGCAAAGCCGATCCTGTTCTCGGTTGAGGTCAGCTCTTCCTGGAGCTGAAGGATGTTCTCATTGGCCTTTAGCTGGGGGTAGTTTTCAACGACCGCAAAGAGTCTGCCAAGGGCCTGTGTAAGCATGTTCTCTGCGCCTGCCTTTTCCGCGATGCTTGATGCCCCCATCGCCTTTCCCCGTGCCTCCATAACCTTTTCAAGGGTCTCCCTCTCAAACTCCATTGCCCCCTTTACAGTGTTGACCAGGTTGGGAATGAGATCATATCTCCGCTTCAACTGGACGTCTATCTGTTTCCATCCGTTCTGGACCTGGTTCTTCAGTGTCACAAGGCCATTGTACATGGCTATGACCCATATAACGAGGACTGCGACTATAAGCAAAAGGATTATTCCGGGCATGTATTCCTCCTTGTCTTTCAGGATATGGTGCAGCAGGCAGTTTTGTTTTGCAGAGTATAGCCAGCATGAGATTCCTTGTCAATCGGCTTAGAAGACATTCCCTATTGTAAAATGCCATTCCCAGGCGCTTTCACCAGGCTTCTGGTCGAGCTTCCACCCTATATCGAAGCTCAGAGGCCCTATGGGGGTCATGTATCTGATGCCCGCGCCTGCGGATGACCTGAGGTCATTGATATCTACAGATTCAATCTTTCTAAGCCAGGCATTACCTGCATCCGCAAATATCAATCCACCAAAGCTCCTGTATATGGGGAACCTCACTTCCGTATTTAGGTTGAGATAAGAATCTCCGCCTGTTGAGCTTCCATCGGCTCCCTTTGGCCCTATGGAATCCAGCTCAAATCCTCTTACAGTGGTCCTTCCTCCCAAAAAGAACCGCTTGGATATGGGGATGTCCGCTGTCTTTCCGTATGCGTCCGCCCACCCGCCTCTGGCCGAGAGGCCCCAAACTATCCTTTTTGAAAAAGGTATGTACCAGCTGCTTTGAAGGATATACCTGACAAACTCGACTTCAGAACCTGTAGCAATACCTGAGGAGTAGTCAAGCTTAAAGGAGTTTACTGACCCTGTCCTCGGGTTAAAGAGGTTGTCCCTGGAGTCCCTTATGATTATAGGGCTTATAGTCCCTATCTTTAAAGTCCCGGAGTCTTCAGTGGCGACTATTGCTCCCTGGTCTACATCAAAGAGCCTGCTTATCTCGTACTCATACTGGAGAGAGGCTTTTACGAAATCACTGAGGTCTTTGTCAAGACCTGCAATGGCGGCATATTTTTCAAGGGAATAGCTCGTCCTCCTCATTGTCTGATCCACTAGGCTGAATCTCCCGTCCACTGGCAGGTCAAGGAGCCATGGCTTCTTGATCCCGAGGAGGTAGGTGTTTTCGAGCGAGCTTATGTCTCCGCGCAACCTGGCGCTGGCTCCGGTGCCAAAGAGGTTCCGGTGAGAGAGCTCTGCAAAACCCCGGAATCTTTCTTCCGTTCCATACCCAGCGCCGAACTCAATGGCCCCTGCCTTCCTCTCCTTTACTGAAAGGAGGAGGTCCTTTTCCTCCTCAACTACACCCTCTTCCACAGGGACAATCCGCACGCTGCCGAGGTATCCGAGGCGAGAGACCCTCTGCTGGCTCTTAAACACCAGTTCCGGGTTATATGGATCTCCTTGCTTTATCAGGAGCTCCCTCCTGACAACCTTCTCATCAGTAAAATCGTTCCCCTGGATGACAATCTTCCCAATCCTGACAGGGACTCCCTCGGTTATGGTATATTTAAGAACAATACCGCTTTTATCTTCTGTAAAATCTTTTTTATAAGAAACCCTCGCGTAAATATACCCTTTTTGAAAATAGAGGGACGTGATCCTCAAGACCTCATCTTCGGCTACCCACGGGTCAAAATGGGCACCGATCTTCAGGCCCGATTCCCGGAGAAGCTCATCATTCGTGAACAGGATGTTCCCCTTAATCTCCAGGCCGTTGATTATCGTCTGCTTCCCCTCAATGATTACCAGCTCTATGCTGACCCGTGTGCCGTCTTCATTGGCTGTTACAACCTTCTCCGCAACCCTTGCTGATAGATAACCACTCTTTTTGTAAAGAAACTCTATTGCATCCATATCCTCGGCCAGGGTATCCTCGGAGAAGCTCCTCCCGGTGAGCATCTGCTTCCTGAGGACCTTTGAACTTATGGCGCTGTTCCCTTTAAAGGTTATCTTTTCAACCTTTACCTTTTTACCGAGCGGTTCTCCTTCTTCGATATTGACTGCAACCTCTATCTCATTCATTTCAGGCAGGTATCTGGACTGAAAATCTGTCCTTGCCCCAGAATATCCACTCTTCCTGAAAAATCTCTCCAGGCCCTTGACTGCTGTAAGGATTTTCTCCTCTTCATAGAATCCCCCAACTTTAAGGGCCAGCCTTTTCAATATCTGTTGGTCGGGAAACGCCTTGTCCCCTGCAAGAACGATACTGGAGACACGGGCGCGTTCACCCTCCTGTATTATGTATTCAATATCCACATCCTTTTTATCCGGCGGCCTTTGGAGCCTGAAATTGACCTCACACCGATAATAACCTTTCTTGCGGTAGAACTCCTTTATGGCGAGGGCCTGCTTTTCAACTGCCTTAAGGTTAAGCTCATCCCATTCCTCGATTATCAATACTTCATTCAGACGGCGGTTGGAGATTCCCCTGTTCCCTGAAATATAGACCTTCCCTACCCGTTCTTTCAGCGTAAAGATGAATGAAAGGGATATATTCCCGCCGGTTTCAGCAGCATCCACGGAGATGTCTGAAAATCTTCCCTTCATATACAGGAGCTTGATCCCTTTACTTAATCCCTTCCTTGAGTAAGGGGCCCCTTCTTTTATGTCTATAATAGACTTGAGCTCAGTCAGGGATATGGCATCTTTGGGTATGATTACTATCCGCGACACGACCCCTCTGCCCTCTTTTTCTGCTGCACTGGATCCAACCGGAAAGGAGAAAGCAGCGATAACAGCAAGGATGACAAGACCCGATAATCGCCTACCCGTATGTGGGAACAAAATTCTTGACATGATTTTTTTTATCCTGTATTCTACTTTATCAAATTTACAAATAAAAGGGGGTACATCTTTGGCTAACCACAAATCAGCAATCAAAAGGCACAAACAGAGTGAAACCAGAAGGCAGAAGAATGCAAGCTGCAACTCAGCACTGAAGACACTTGTAAAAAAGGTAAAGATGGCCATAGAAAGCAAGAACCGCGAAGGAGCCCAGGACGCTCTCAAAAAGGCGATACCTGCAATGGACAAGGCGGCTTCTAAACATGTGATACACAGGAATGCGGCTGCCAGAAAGATCTCCCGTCTTGCCAGACAGGTCAACAGCCTCAGGGTTTCTTAACTCCTTCCCTTCCCCTTGCAAGGGTTATAAAAAGTTGTTCAAGCACCAGCCTGTCAGTTAATCTGCCGGATTTGAGAGAGGAATCGGCTTCAAGAAGTCGGGGAAATGCCTCTCTCAAATCCTCCATAGAAAACCTCTTTACCTGACCCATAATCCCCTTCAATACAAAAGGATGTATCCCTGCCTCTTTTGCCATTGCATCACCCTTAACACCTGCATCAATAAGCTCTTTTACCTTCCATACAAGTCTGAGGTGCCTGGTTACCATGTAAAGGATATATACTCCATTCTCACCGTTATCCAGGAGGTCTCCGAGCGCCCTTACAGCCTTCCCTGCGTCCTTTCCTCCAACTGCGTCGGTAAGGTCGAATATAGATTTAAGCTTGCTCTTAGTAGAAACTGCCTCCACATCCTGTACAGTGATCTCCTTTCTGTCTCCAGAATACAACGCCACCTTTTCCAGTTCGTTCTTAAGCCTCAGGAGGTCTGAACCTATCGCCTCTACAAGATACTGGGCCGCATCAGGTGCAATCTTCTTTCCCCTTGACTCGGCCTCTTTCCTTATCCACTGCGGGAGCATGTTCTCATATATGGGGGCAAACTGGATTGTGGAGCCTTTTAATCCCTGAAAGAACCCCTTCCTCATGTCGGCTTTCTCGGCTATAAGGACCAGGCATGTATATGGTGACGGGTCTTTCAGATACCTGCCAAGCTTCTCAAGTTCTGCGGCTGAAAATTTGTCTATGTCCTTGACAACCACAAGCCTTCTCTTAGCCATCATAGGCATGGACTGGGCCACTTCAATTACGGTCTCAGCAGTTGCATCTAAGCCTTGAAATAGGTTGTAGTTAAAGCATCTGGTTGCAGGCTCCACAACAAGGACCTCGACCTTTTTCAAGGCCTCTTCCATCAGGAGCTTTTCGCTCCCGCAGAAGAAGTAAATTGGGAGGATGTTCCCTTTTTCTAATTCTTTAAGGAGGTCCATCTAAAACCCTTCCAGTATATTGCTGTACAACTGCCTCGCAACATCAACTGCTATCTTCCTGACTGCCGCATCCCTGTTGGCCTCTGCTATTGCCACATCAGGGTCGCTCTTGTACTCTGAGAAGTATGATATGTTCTTATCTTTCCATATCACGCTTTCGTCAGCCTTCTTAGTCAGGGATACCTCAAGCCTCACCGTAACTCTGTATTCCTGGATAACGTCCCCGCCTTTATAAGAGATGGGTGTGTTCTCGAAAGAGGTTATAATCCCTTTTACAACGGCATCAGCATCACTTTCTCCCACCACCTCAACCTTTTTACCCTTTGCAAACTCATCCAGCAGGGCGTTTGTAAACTGGTTCTCTATATCAGGCCTCAGGGTCTTGTTGGAAAACTGCGGTATTGCAATCTTCTTCACATCAGGCGGAAGGGAGCTGACAGTCCCGGCCAGGTGGTATCCGCAGGCGGGGAGAGTTAAGGCGCATATGAGGGCAATAAATCGAAAACCCTTTATAAAATTGTTATTCATAGTTTCATAATCCTTGACTGAGCCAACAGATTTGAAGCCTGTTTCACCTATTCAACTCATGTTTTGGTGGGTCCAGCCCACCCCACTTTACTTACCAAGTGGAGAGAGGGAGATCGTCATAACAACCCGTCCAGCCTGTCCATTGGTGAAAAATAGCCAAATCCGATGAACCCTCTCAAAATCTCATTTCCTTGCTCAAGGCTAATATTACCTCCTCTAATCAATTCAAGAAGAACTCCAACGCTGCCGGAAAGTCTTATCCCTTCACGCTGAGCTATTTTCCTTACAGCCATATCATCGCTCAGAAATCCGTACCCTCTATGCATCGCAATAGCAAGGCAAGAAGCCTCGCCAACTCCTAATTTCTTAGACAGGTTTTCAAAAAGTTGT
Source organism: Desulfuromonadales bacterium (assembly GCA_919902985.1). Classification (GTDB taxonomy): domain Bacteria; phylum Desulfobacterota; class JAENJC01; order JAENJC01; family JAENJC01; genus JAENJC01. The sequence goes on from CAKKSC010000005.1 coordinate 45,494, forward strand.
CTTTCTTTTTCTCCTTCAAAATTCAGCCTTCTTATCCACCCCAATTCAATGTTTATGAAAAACCCCTCTTTTACGCCTTTTTCAAATTCCCGGAACACATGGCTTGTTGTTGCCCCTCTGTCGCCGCAATACTCTTCAAGGAGTTGCAATTCACCCACCAGTGCGAAATTAGATAAAACAGTGTTGTCCAGCAATATCATCTTGAGCGCTCTCTGATTTCCCTTGCCGCAAATCCTTCCGCAAGCATCTCCTCCTTTGACTCAACGCCGATCTTCACAGGAATGCCCTTTGACAAAAACATCTCCCGAAGTTTCACTGGATGGACACCCATCAACTCGGCGGTCTTGCCAAAATTAATGTCCCCGTCAATGTAGGCGCCTATTATCACCTTCTCCTTTAAAGAAGTCTCCTTCTCAAAAAGCTCATTAATTGCATTATCAACAATATCCGGCTCTATCTCATGAAGTCTTTCAAGCTGTGCAAGCTGCCACATCATAACAACACCTCCTTAATTTGGTGGGCACAACCCACCTTGTCTTTCTTATTCATCAGTGGCACAGGCATTTTGCCTGTGTTGACAGGCTGGAAGGCTGTCCCAGTCTTAGCCCTATATTAAATACCCTTCTTTTATGAGAAACTCTTTTGCTTTCAATATTTGCACACCGTTATAACTATATAAATCCAGCAAATGTTTATCCCCTGAAATGATGTAATCTGCTTTGCCGTCCACTGCGCAGTCAAGAAAGATATTATCTGTAGGGTCAGCCGAGATCGCTACAATCCTGCTGCTGGGTTCTATTAACCTGGAATGCATCCGCAGGTCCCTGATAAATGGCGGCATCTCTTGCGCTGCAAGTCCGAATTTAGGATAGCCCAATACGCGGATAAATTCTTTCTCCATCTCAGCACTCAGAAGCATGATAAGCTTTCCATCGCGTATCAAATCGTAAATAAGCCGTGGATGGCCTTTCCAGAACAAGGCCGAAATAGTAACATTTGTGTCCAATACAACCTTTTTCAACGGATGCCTCTTGATTCGTGGATAATCCGCTCTATGTCCTGTTCAGTCATTTCCGCGAAGCCCTTTTCCCTGGCAAGGGATTCAGCATAACTGTATACATCCGGCTCCTCCACAGGCATCAAAACTACATCGAAAACGTTCCCCACCTCGTTTGCCGCGTCCGCCGGCAGAGAAAGATGTCCGTCCGGCAATACCTTGCCTATAAATCTTCTTGCAGTAGCCTTCATATGCTTACCTCCTAAAATCGCTATAACCCAGCCTGTACTTCACTTACCAAAGACCTCTTCATGGTTTTTTACCTTCTTTGCCTTATAGTCGGCCCTGGCCTCTTTGATGCTTTTAAGGTAGGCCGGAGATGTGGCAGCCAGAAGGTCTTCAAGGAACTCATCCCTTTCCTTCCTTTTCATTCCTTTCACAGCCTCGATAATCTCCTTAGGCCTCACTTCAAGCTTTACTGTCTGCAACATATATCCTCCTAATCATCAGCCTCGTAGGGTGCGTGGGACGCACCCTACAAACTATATCCATGTTAAATGAGTTGTTAGACCGCACTATCAATACTCCAGTCCAGGACGTCCACCACCGCACGTCGGACACCTACGCTGGAAGATGTCGGAGCCATTGGCACCGTATTTGTGCCCGCACATCCCGCAACACAGCACATAGATATATTGCCTGTGGTCATTGCCAGAAAGTCCTGTTGCACGCTCCACAACTTGACCATTCCGGTTCTTGTAGCCCGGAGCGGTAGTCTTGGTTTTTCCCGCGGTAGATTTCCTCATGGTGATATTCCATTCGGCCTAACCACAATAGATGGGTGAACCCCATCTACTTACTGAAAGGCCAAGATTATTCATTCCATTCAATAGATGCATGTCCGCCTTGGTTCTTAGCTCCCTGCACATGCCCTTTAGATTTGCCACAGTTAGGACATTCACGTCCATTTCTGTGAATCATCCCGCTGACAAGGAAGACTTTGCGACATTTGGGGCAGGTGAAGGCGGCATTGTTACCAAACCAATCTTCATTCAATGCAGGCGTGTTCCGGTCAATCTCTCGCTTCGCCATGATCTATCTCCTTCAATAATAACGGTGCTATACGACCACGAGACATGTGGAGTTATAATGCAAAGCCATATTCTACTTGTTTTGTTCTTCTCATTTGCGACAAGCTACCACCCTGCAAACTAACCCCTTTATTTATTTCTTAAAGCTTTTTGTAAATTCTCGCACCCCATCTTAATCCCCATATCACATGCCTTTTGAAAATCGGAAATAGCCCCGCCCATATTACCTTTGTTATAATAGCCAATCCCACGATTGTTGTAGGCATCAGCATAATTCTGGTTTTAAGACAATCGCCTTATTGTAATCCTCAATCGCCCTGTCATACTGTCCTTTGTCAGCATAGGCATTCCCACGATTATAGTAGGCATTGGCATGCGGGTCTAATGCAATCGCCTTATTATAATCCTCAATCGCTCTATCATATTGTCTTTTGTCATTATAGGCAAGCCCACGACCGACGTAGGCATCGGCAAAATTCGGGTCTAATGCAATTGCCTTATTATAATCCTCAATAGCCCTGTCATATTGTCCTTTCATACCATAGGCACGCCCACGATTGTAGTAAGCTTTGGCATCATTCGGGTCTAATGCAATCGCCTTATTAAAATCCTCAATCGCCTTGTCATACTGTCCTTTCATACCATAGGCAATCCCACGATTGACGTAGGCATAGGCAAAAATCGGGTTTAATGCAATTGCCTTATTATAATCCTCAATAGCCCTGTCATATTGTCCTTTGTCATCATAGGCAATCCCACGATTGTAGTAGGCTTGGACAATATTCGGATTTAATGCAATCGCCTTTGTGTATGACTCTATTTCATCATCATGTTCATTGGCTAAAGAATGTTGATACCCTTTATCAAACCACTCATTAGCTCGAAGCAGCCTCTCCTCATCCGTAATCCTCGCCTCTACCTGCTTTCTTTCTTTTTCACCCTTCGCCCCCGCCAACTGCCTCTTTAACTCCTCAATATCCTTCTGGCTCTTGTCATAAGCTTCCTGTATCCTCTTATAATCCTCAACAACCGACTTCTCCTTGACCCTCTTCGCCATCTCTTCCATCTTATCGGTTGAGACTTGCGCTTTTATCTTTACCCAGAAGTTGAAGCCGTCGCCGACAACGGTTCTCTTCTTCTCCAGTACCTCCACCTCCATAACGCCTGAGGCCAACACCTGTATCTCGTCCGCCGTCAACTGGAAGTTCTTTGTCTTTGAATAACTCTCCACATAAGTCCCCGCCTCTTCAACTGCCGTCCTCTTCGCCTGGAGCAGCGCCCTGCTCTCCGCCACAGTCGGCGTCTCACCGTCGCCCATGTTGTATGCGCCTTCAGAGATGATCTCTTTGGTCTCGGCAAATGCAGCGGATTGGCTGAACATAAGAGCAACAACAAGGATTGCAAGGATTTGTCTCATGGTAAGCTCCTTTTTGGTGGCCACAGCCCACCCTACTAACTATCCTATAAACAAGGTCTTTAACCCTTCATCCTTCGCGACTTTCTCTTGTTTTTTATCAGAGGTAACGAATGTCAACTCGATTCCCGTTAACTCCTGGAATAATAATGCTGATGCTATGTGAATCGCATCAAGGGTTCGCGCAGTTGAACGTAATGCAACTTCCTCTGTTTTCTTTAAGACATCATCCGTCAATTTTATTATCTCGATATACGGCAAGTCTTTTTCAACTCGGCTTACCAACCTGTCAAACGTCTTGTCATCTATCTCCTTGCCCTGTTTACGCCGGGAAAAGGCTGAAAAAGATTCACTCGTAAGAATGGCGGATGAAAGCAGGCTTTTTCCCTTGAGCAGTTTCCTTGCCTTATCCGAACCCTTTTCCTTCAGGAGGGACTTTAGATAGGTGCTGGTGTCTATATATATCCAGGGAAGCTTCATTTATAACCTGTCTTCTCTTCCTTCTATCACGGTCTCAGATAAAGATTTGCCGGTAATTATAATCGGCTTGCCAGGCGGTAAATTTCTTTTAACTGCCTTTCTCAATATCCCCTGTTCTTCTAATCGCCTTATCTTATCTTCCGACGTTTCCTCTTTAATGAGCGGCTTAATAATAGCAACAGGTGTTCCCCTCTCAGTTACAACAACCTCCTGTCCGTCCCGTACTATCTTAAGATATTTTGAAAAGTGCATATTTGCTTCTCTCAAGCCCACTTGCAGCATACCAGCCTCCAGTTGTAGTGATGTTACTACATTCTATCTGTTTATCCGTTCCATGTCAAATTTATACCAAGTTGCTTTCAAGCATCCACTATTGAGCCTAATGAAAGCTTACTTGGTATTTTTTTAACAATCCCTGCTCATCCTACCACCACATTCACCAGCTTTTTGGGGACTACCACGACCTTCTTTATCTCCTTGCCTGCTGTATGCTCCATTACCTTCTCATCTGCTAGGGCAACTGCTTTTACAGTATCATCCGTTGCATCGGCAGGGACAGTTACTTTGCCCCGAAGCTTCCCGTTCACCTGCACAACAATGACAATCTCATCATCGAGAATGGCGGCAGGATCGTATTCGGGCCATTTTGCATTCAGAAGAGAACCTTTATTTCCAAGGCCTTCCCATAGTTCATCGGCAATATGAGGGGCAAAGGGAGCCAGTAGTATAATGATAGATTCGATGGCCTCCTTAAGGGCCTTGTCTTTCGATTCCTTATGCTCGGCAGTATAAGAATAGACGCCATTCACGAGCTCCATAAGTGCAGATATGGCCGTGTTGAAATGGAAACGGCTCATATCCTCTGTTACCTTCTTAATGGTCTTATGTGTTATCCTTTTTAGTGCCTTTTCTTTTTCTGACTGCTGACTGCTGACCGCTGACTGCTGGCTACCGAACTCATATACCATCCTCCATACCCTGTTCAGAAACCTGTATGCCCCTTCCACTCCCTGCTCGCTCCATTCCAAATCTCTCTCAGGAGGCGCTGCAAACAAGGAAAAGAGCCTGGCTGTATCTGCGCCATACACTTTTATAAGGTGGTCCGGGTCTATGACATTCTTCTTGGACTTGGACATCTTCTCAATCCTGCCCCATTCCACCTTCTTTCCGCAGTGGCGGCACTTGTCTCCGCTTACGTCCACCTCTTCAGGGAAGAGCCAGCCGTGTTCAGGGCATTTTACAGTCTCCTTGCAGACCATCCCTTGCGTGAGGAGGTTTTTGAACGGTTCACCAATATTAAGATACCCCAAGTCCCTCAGTACCTTTGTAAAGAAGCGTGAATAAAGGAGGTGGAGGATTGCATGTTCGACTCCTCCTATATACTGGTCTACAGGAAGCCAGTATGACGCCTTTTCTTTGTTAAACGGCCCCTTATCATTCTTAGGGTCAACATATCTGGCAAAATACCATGACGACTCCACAAATGTGTCCATAGTATCTGTATCCCGTCTCGCATCACCGCCGCAATCTGGGCATTTAACGTTGGCAAAAGAGGAGACATCCTTCAGGGGCGAGCCTCCCTCACCAGTAAACTTCACATCATGGGGAAGGGCAACGGGCAGCTCTTTATCCGGCACAGGGACCACGCCGCATTTATCGCAGTAAATGATAGGAATAGGCGTACCCCAGTATCTCTGCCTCGATATCCCCCAGTCCCTGAGCCTGAAGTTTATACTTTTCTTGCCGATACATTTTGATTCAAGGTAATCGGCAATCTTCAGTTTCGCATCTTCATTCTGAAGACCGTTGAAATCTCCTGAATTCACCAGGACGCCTGCATCCACATATGCCTCCGTCATCTCCTCCGCAACAAGTAGGGGCGTATTGCCATACGCCCCTACCACAGGCTGGATGACCACCTTTATCGGCAGGTCATATTTTTTAGCAAACTCAAAGTCCCTTTGATCGTGGGCAGGGACCGCCATCACCGCCCCTGTCCCGTATTCCACAAGGACAAAATTGGCAAGGTACACAGGCATCTTCCATCCTGTGACCGGGTTTATGCAGTAGGCCCCTGTAAATACGCCTTCCTTCGGAAGCTGCCCCTCCATTCTCTGCGCCCTGTCAGCCTTTTTAACTTTTTCAATAAACTCCTTGACCTCCGGCCCTTGGTCATCGGTGACTATCTGCTCAACCATCGGGTGTTCCGGGGCCAGCGACATAAAGGTGGCCCCGAACAGGGTGTCCGGCCTTGTTGTAAAGACCCTTATTGTTTTGTCAGAGCCGTCAATCTTGAAATCAATCTCGCATCCGATCGACTTTCCTATCCAGTTCCTCTGCATTGCAACGACCTTCTCAGGCCATCCGGTGAGCTTGTCCAGGTCTGCCAGGAGTTCCTCTGCATATGAGGTGATCCTGAAAAACCACTGCGAAAGCTCTTTCTGCTCGACGGTATTGTCGCACCTCCAGCAGAGCCCAGCCTCCACCTGCTCATTGGCAAGGACCGTCTGGCATGAGGGGCACCAGTTGACAAAGGAGTTTTTCTTATACGCAAGCCCCTTCCTGAACATCTCTATGAATATCTTCTGCTCCCACCTGTAATATTCAGGGCCGCATGTAGCAAGCTCTCTGTCCCAGTCGTAGGACAATCCTATACTCTTAAGCTGTGCCCTCATATAATCTATGTTTTCATAAGTCCATTTTGCAGGGTGGGTCTTGTGCTGGATGGCTGCGTTCTCGGCAGGCATCCCGAAGGCGTCCCAGCCCATAGGGTGGAGGACGTTGAACCCCCTCATTCTCTTGTATCTCGCCACTGCATCGCCAATGGTGTAATTCCTTACATGCCCCATGTGGATCTTTCCTGAAGGATAAGGGAACATCTCCAGTACATAGTATTTCTCTTTAGCACTATCCTCAGACACCTTGAACAGGCCTTCCTTTTCCCATTTTTCCTGCCATCTGGTCTCAACTGAACCTGGGTTATAACGCACTTCCATCATAGGAAACTCCTTATCTTTTTGTGTTCAAATCCGCCTAAATATAGAATAAGTCAGACGTTTAGTAAAGAGGATTTTGGGTATACCATCTATTTTTAGGCTACAGGAAAACAGCATAGATACAACTTCGTTGTTAACTGTCTCCTACCCACTTTTTACCATGGCGTATTCTGTTCCTCCTCTGTTTTGTCCTCTTCTGTTGCAGCAGCACCAATTTATTTTGACAAAGGTTCAAATTTGGGTTAGCATACAAAGCTTTCTATGACACATAAAACCTTGAATCCAGACAGGATACGAAACTTCTCCATAATAGCCCACATTGACCACGGGAAATCTACCCTCGCGGACAGGCTCCTTGAGTTTACCGGTGCCCTGTCAAAGAGGGAGATGACCGAGCAGGTCCTTGACAAGATGGACCTTGAGAGGGAGAGGGGGATTACCATAAAGGCCCAGTCCGTAAGGCTTAACTACCATGCGGATGACGGTAATGACTACATCCTGAACCTAATAGACACCCCGGGTCATGTTGACTTTTCCTATGAAGTATCCAGGTCTCTTCAGGCATGCGAGGGCGCAATCCTTGTTGTGGATGCATCCCAGGGTATAGAGGCGCAGACCCTTGCAAATGTTTACATGGCGCTGGATGCCGACCTGGAGGTATTTCCGGTATTGAACAAGATAGATCTTCCGGCAGCCGACCCTGAGAGGGTCAGGAAGGAGATAGAGGATGTGATCGGGCTTGATGCGTCCGACGCCATAGCTGCCAGTGCAAAAGAGGGCAAAGGGATAAAGGAGGTACTTGAGGCGGTTGTAAATAAGGTCCCGCCTCCGAAAGGAAACCCTGATGCCCCGCTTAAGGCCTTGTTGTTTGACTCCTGGTATGATCCTTTCCAGGGGGCTGTGGTACTTATCAGGGTATTTGACGGCAAGATCAAAAAGGGTCAAAAGATTAAGTTCGTTGCTGCTAACAAGTCGTATGACGTCCTGCAGCTCGGGGTGTTTACCCCAAAGATTAAGTTTGTTGACTCCCTTTCCATAGGAGAGGTAGGGATCGTTATAGCCGGGATCAGGGAGGTAAAGGATACAAAGATAGGTGATACCGTTACAGATGCTGCAAACCCCGCCAAAGAACCTCTTCCTGGCTTCAAGGTAGTAAAGCCTATGGTCTTTTCCGGGCTTTACCCGGTGGATGCAGACCAGTATGAAGACCTGCGGGACGCCATGGAAAAGCTCAGACTTAATGATTCCTCCTTTACATATGAACCGGAGGTTTCCATAGCCCTTGGATTTGGTTTCAGGTGCGGCTTCCTTGGCCTCCTTCACATGGAGATAATCCAGGAGCGGCTTGAAAGGGAGTTTAACCTTAATCTAATAACTACCGCGCCGACTGTTGTATATCGCGTAACAAAGATTGACGGTGGAGTTGTGAGTGTTGATAACCCCGCAACCCTCCCGCCGCTTCAGCAGATAGAGAAGATCGAAGAACCCTTTATCCTTGCAACTCTCCACCTTCCGACCGAATACGTCGGCGGGATAATGGGGCTGTGCCAGGAGAAGCGGGGGGTACAGAGAGAGATGAAGTACCTTTCATCCAACAGGGTGATGCTGGTCTACGAGCTTCCAATGAATGAGATAGTCCTTGACTTCTATGACAAGCTCAAGTCCATATCTAAGGGTTATGCCTCCCTCGATTATGAATACCTTGATTACAGGGCGTCAGACCTTATAAAGCTGGACATAATGCTAAATGGGGAGATCGTTGACGCCCTGTCGTTTATCGTCCACAGGGATAAGGCATATCAGAGGGGTAAGGAGCTTTCGGAAAAACTCAAGGAGCTTATACCGAGGCAGATGTTCGAGGTCGCGATCCAGGCAGCCATCGGGAACAAGGTGATTGCAAGGGAGACCGTATCAGCCATAAGGAAGAACGTCCTGGCAAAGTGTTATGGTGGTGATATAACGAGAAAGAGGAAGCTCCTTGAGAAACAGAAGGAAGGAAAGAAGAGGATGAAGCAGGTTGGTAGCGTGGAACTGCCCCAGGAGGCCTTTCTGGCAGTGTTGAAAGTGTGATATTCAGGTTTAAATAAATTTGAAAGGACATAGCATGGCTAAAAAAGAAGATAAAGAGAAGAATATGGGAAAGACTGTTCAAGGCAAGTCCCAGGTCAGGGAATGGGTAGAATCGATAGCAATTGCCCTGATACTGGCCCTTTTTGTGAGGACCTTTGTGGTGCAGGCCTTCAAGATTCCTTCAGGCTCAATGGAGCCGACACTTCTTATCGGTGACCATCTGCTTGTAAATAAGTTCCTGTATGGCACTAAGATACCTTTTACAGAGATAAAGGTGTTGCCTATAAGGGAGCCGGAAAGGGGTGACGTAGTCGTTTTTGTATATCCTGTAGACCCCAGCAAGGACTTCATAAAGAGGGCCATCGGACTTCCTGGGGATAAGGTTGAGGTACGGAACAAAAAGGTTTACGTAAACGACACAGCAATTCCAGATCCTTATGCCCATTTTGCAGATGATATGATTCTACTCAGAGGAAATGATCCGAGAGACAACTTTGGACCGGTGACTGTGCCTCCTGATTCCCTCTTCGTCATGGGCGACAACAGGGACAGGAGCTATGACAGCCGGTTCTGGGGATTTGTGAGGAAGAGCGAGATAAAGGGAAAGGCCTTTATTCTGTACTGGTCATGGGACAGTAACCGTTTTCTGCCAAGGCTTTTAAGGATTGGGAATCTTATATACTAAACAGTTGACTACAGCATAAATAAATGATAGTAGTTACTATATGGGGAGATTAAAGTCACAAAGAGGATCATTCTCTCTCGGAAGCCTTATATTTATAGCTGTAATCGGTACAGGGATTTACGTAGGAATAATGATGGGCATCCCCTGGATAAAGTTCTATGAAGTTGAGCAGCTGTTTAAAGATCAAGCCATTAGATTGAAAATTGCACAGGAAGAAGAGGTAAAGGGTGCAATAAAAGCGAAGCTTGCATCGATTGATGTTCCCCTGTCCATTGATGACGTTCAGATTACCAGGGAGGAGGGTAAGCCGGCTGTAATAAAAGGCACTTATAAGACGGATGTTGATTTTGCCGGGGTATACAAGTATACGTACATTTTTAAGCCCAGAGGAGAGGCGCCTAAGAGCGGCGGCTTAAATTAGATAAGTTATGAATACCTTTTAACCCAGCCCTGTGAGGCTGGAAAGGGGAACAGATGAACAGTGTAAATACTAACAAAATGCAAGGGCCTTCTTACATAAAGATTTGTAAGGAGGCCTTTTTTTAGGGGCTGGTTATAGTGGAAAAGAAAGGCCATATTCTTGATACTAAAGGGATTCACAGGGCCTTAATCAGGATTGCCCACGAAATACTGGAAAAAAACAGAGGGAGCGAAGGGCTTGCCCTTGTGGGAATAAGGACAGGGGGGGTATTTCTGGCGCAGAGGATTGCCGGGATAATCTCGGAGATAGAAAAGGCTGATGTTCCTGTTGGGATTGTTGATATAACCCTCTACAGGGACGATCTGACTATTGGAACAAATCAGCCGGTACTCAGGGGAACGGAGATCCCCTTTAATGTGGACGGCGGAAAGATAGTCATAGTAGATGATGTTCTATATACAGGTAGGACTGTAAGGGCTGCCATTGATGCTGTAATGGAGTTTGGCAGACCTATGATGATTCAGCTGGCGGTCCTGATAGACAGGGGACACAGGGAGCTTCCAATAAGAGCAGATTATGTTGGAAAGAACGTCTCAACATCTCGCAAGGAGTCTGTGAATGTTCGTTTAGTGGAAAAAGACGGGGTTGATGAAGTGACGGTTACTGAACTGTAGTGCAAAATGCAAATTGCAAATTGAAAAATGTAAAGTAGATTTTTAGAATCTTAATTTTGCATTTTACACTTTGAGGTTTGCACTGGAGCGAGGCGACGTTTTATGGGTCTGAGCAAAAAAGACATACTGGACATAGAATCCCTTTCTGCTGATGAGATAAGGCTTATCCTTGAGTCAGCCGAGTCCTTCAAAGAGGTGCTTGGAAGGGACATCAAGAAGGTCCCTACCCTGAGAGGGAAGACTGTAATAAACCTCTTCTTCGAGGCATCCACCAGGACAAGGACCTCTTTTGAGATAGCTGCAAAGAGGCTTTCAGCCGACACCATAAATATATCAGCCTCTGCAAGTTCTGTCCAGAAGGGTGAGACCCTTTCAGATACGGTGAGGAATATCGAGGCAATGAACTCCGATGTCATTATAATAAGGCATCCTGCCTCTGGCGCTCCTCACTTCATAGCCAAACGATTGAAGGCCTCGGTGGTAAATGCCGGAGATGGGGCTCACGAGCACCCTTCCCAGGCCCTCCTTGACATGCTGACTATAAAAGAAAAGAAGGGTAAGATTGAGGGACTAAAGGTCTCCATAATTGGGGACATTGCCCATAGCAGGGTGGCCAGATCAAATATCCACGGCCTTACGAAGATGGGGGCTAAGGTTGTCTTGTATGGGCCGAAGACGTTGATGCCGAAGGGGATAGAAAATATCGTAGGGGCGTATGGCGATACGCCCTTACATATTGCAAATTCAATGGAAGAGGCCCTGAAGAATGCCGATGTGGTGATGATGCTGAGGATCCAGCTGGAGAGGCAGGGGCAGTCCCTCTTCCCGTCGGTCAGAGAGTATTCAAGGTTCTTTGGCCTTAACGGCAGAAATATATCTCTGGCAAAGGAAGATGCCATAATCATGCATCCGGGCCCTATGAACAGGGGAGTTGAGATATCCTCCGAAGTGGCAGATGGGGCAAGGTCCGTAATCCTTGGCCAGGTTAATAACGGGATAGCAGTCAGAATGGCTATGCTATATCTACTTGCAGGTGGACATAAAGAGGCAGTTACAAGCCAGGAGTCAGGAGTCAGGAGTTAAAAGAATGCCTTTACTTATAAAAGGTGGGAGGGTCATTGACCCTGCAAACAAGATTGACGGTATATTTGATGTATTAGTCGATGACGGCAAAATTATAGAGGTTTTACCTCACGCCTCACGCCTCACGCCTCACGCTGAAATAATTGACGCCTCCGGCAATATTGTAGTTCCAGGTCTCATAGATATTCACGTCCACTTGAGAGAGCCGGGATATGAATGGAAGGAGACAATAAAGACAGGGACAGCTGCCGCAGTTTCCGGCGGTTTTACGTCTGTCGTCTGTATGGCAAACACAGACCCTGTCAATGACGAGCCTTCCATTACAGAGTATATCCTCAGAAAAGCCAAAACTGAGGGTTTATGTAATGTGTTTCCGATAGGGGCCATATCCAAGGGACTCAAGGGCGAGGTACTGGCAAACATCGGTGAATTAAAAGAGGCCGGATGTGTTGCCGTGTCTGATGACGGAAGGCCTGTGATGAATGCTGACCTAATGAGAAGGGCGCTGGAGTATACCTCAAATTTCGGTCTTACGGTTATATCCCACGCTGAAGACCTGACTCTTGCCAGAGGCGGGGCTATGAACGAAGGTGTAACAGCCACGAGACTTGGACTGAAGGGGATTCCAAATGCCGCTGAGGACGTGATGGTTGCCAGAGACATCGCCCTTGCGGAGTTGACGGGAGCAAGGCTCCATATCGCCCATGTCAGTACAAAGGGAGCGGTCAGGATAATCAGAAATGCAAAGGCAAGGGGTGCTAAGGTAACTGCTGAGACTGCCCCTCATTATTTTACTCTTACCGAAGAGGCCGTGGAGGGATATAATACGAGCGCCAAGATGAGCCCGCCTCTCAGGACTAAAGAAGATGTGGATGCAATAAAAGAAGGGCTAAGGGACGGGACTTTAGATTGCATAGCAACAGACCATGCGCCTCACGATCCTGATTCAAAGGATGTGGAATTTCCTTCGGCTGCCAATGGGATTGTCGGTCTGGAGACGTCATTGCCATTAACGTTGAGGCTGGTTGAAGAGGGTGTTCTTACCCTGTCTCAGGCCATTGAAAGGATGACGGTTAATCCTGCAAAGGCACTTGGTTTGAATAAGGGGATCCTCTCCGTTGGAGCTGACGCAGATATTACAATAATTGACTTAAATGAAGAATGGGATGTAGAGCCAGCAAAATTGAAATCTAAGAGCAGGAACACACCCTTTGCCGGATGGAAGATGAAGGGCAGGGTGATGGCGACGATTGTTGGGGGAAAACGTATTGTTTATAGTATCTTGAAGGCTTGACATAAAGTTGATTTGTAGCTATCTTATAATTAAAGTAGCTATCAGGAGTATTGAATTATGAGAACAATGACTGCCAAGGATTTAAAAAACCACACCGGTGAGGTGATGCGAAGCATATTCAAGGGGGAGGAAATAGTTGTGACGCTCCGCGGCAAGCCCGCCGCCGTTATACTCCCTTTTGTTGAATCCGCAAAGAAGAAGCCCTTGAGACCGAGGCCTTTTGAAGAGGCCTGGAAAGATATAGAAAAGACATTGAAAAAAACCGGACCGGAATTCAAGACATGGCAGGAGGCGATGGGGTGGTCAAGAAAGCGGGTGTAGTCGCCATCGACAGCAATGTTTTTATAATTGACCTTAGATACCGGAACGATATCCACTTTGATATCAATCAAAGGTTTTTGAAGAGGGTTTATTCATCTGGAGACAGTGTTACCTCTCTTATCAACCTCCTTGAAATAATAGGAATATTATCGTTCAACCTGAATGAGAGGCAATTATCGGAGTTCTACACATATTTTCCCAAGAGATACAACGTTGATGTCATCCCGTCTCTGACGCAAAATTCACATCTTCCTGAGCTTGGAATAAGGAGATTGCTTGAGATAATGGCTATGAAGGCGAGTTTCGGCGATGCCCTTGTCATGGGCTTTTTGGAATCATACATACCTCATGCATCGTATTTCGTGACGTGGGACAAGGAGCACTTTGAAGGGAAAATCGGGATGAAGGTCTTGACGCCGGCAGAGTTTATGGAACTATAAATTAGGGTTTTGAATACGGCTGAAAGAATAGATGGAAAGCCAAGCGATATGTCAACTGCACTTAAAATAATAGATTCCCTGAGAACCGAGTTCATCCAGGAAGCTCAAAGCGCGCCTAAGCTCTTTAAGGACTTGGCTAAGGTTGAGCATTATATTGCGGAGAGCTAAGACACGGTTAGTAACAGAGTTGAAAAGGGTTACGCCCCATTTTTCCTTCCCGCAGAAAGAGGGTTTTATAGATGCTGAAGACTGAAATCATAAAAGAAAAGTTGCTGGAAAAGACCGACCAGATCAGGAAAGAGTTCTATGTGCGACAACTGGGTATTTTCGGCTCTTATGTCCGTGAAGAACAGACTGAAGATAGTGATATAGATATTCTGGTTGACTTTGAAAAGGGGCATAAAGACTTTTTTAACTATATGAAGCTAAAAATATATCTGGAAAGTGTCTTAGGACGGGAAGTTGATCTTGTTATGAAAGACGCTGTTAAGCCGAGACTGAAGGAGATCATTTCCAGGGAAGTAAGTTATGTCTAAAAAGGGTCGGGATTACATCCTCTTTCTTGAAGATATCCTTGATTCTATAGAGAAGATTGAAAGGTACATTAAGGGATTAAGTTACGAAGAGTTCAAGAACAACGATATGATTATTGATGCGGTAATCAGAAACTTCGAGATTATTGGTGAAGCAACGTCTAATATCCCTGATGAAGTTCAGGAAAAGTATCCCGAAGTGGAATGGCGGGAGGCAAAGGGATTTCGCAACGTCCTGATCCATGCTTACTTTGGGATTGATGTGGAAGCGGTCTGGGATACCGTAGAAAAGGACATCCCTTTGTTTAAGAAGCACATTGTTGAAGTATTAGAACGTGAAAAAAGGATATGATATACGTATAACGATATGTCAACCACACTGGAAATAATAGATTCTCTGCGAACCGAGTTTATCCAGGAGGCTCAAAGCGCCCCTAAGCTCTTTAAGGACTTGGCTAAGGTCGAGCATTATATTGCGTAGAGTTATAAAACACGGTAGTTTATAAAATGAAAAGTTGCGTCCCTTTTATTTGCTTTTAAGCGAGTTAGGCTACACCGGCATTACGGAGGTATAAATGGCAAATCTATTTTGGAAAACGAAACACTCGACAAAAAGTTTACTGTCTACGCCATTCAAGTCAGAGGAAGAGTTTGAAAAAATAATTTTTGAAACGCCAGAAATCTTAGAAGATATTTTCTTGTTGAAGAGGCAGATTCGCGGAGGCAATAAGAGTGGTATTCCAGACATAGTCGGCATAGACAACGATGGGAATATATGTATTGTCGAAATGAAAAATGTAATCGTTGATGCCGCAATAATTCCTCAAGTTTTACAGTATGCGTTTTGGGCGGAAACAAATCCCGATTCTGTGAAATCGTTATGGCTTGAGTGCCTGAACAAGCCAGATGACTTATCCATCAGTTGGGACAATTTTTCGGTTAGAATTATCGTCATTGCCCCCAAAATATTACCGTCGACACTTGATATTGTAGATAAAATCAATTACCAAGTTGATTTGATTGAAGTAAATCGGTGGGTTGAGGGTGATAATCAATTGCTCTTAGTAAAACGATTAGAACCAGAGGAGAAGAAAAGTAAAACGAAGCCCGTCACAGGTCTTCAAACATATGATGAGCACTTTTACAAGCAGCTTTACAATAATGAAAGTGTAAAGCACTTTTTAGGTTACGTTAAAGAAGTTGAAGAGATTATTAAGAATAAGAATTGGCAGTTAGAAACAAAATTCAACAAACACTATTGTAGTTTCAAGGCAGGCTTCTTTATTGCATTCGGAGTTAAATGGATAGGCTCCAAGACATTTGCTTTTTTCTTTAAACTTTCTGAACCGGAAGCTAAGAAGGCCGGTATAGAAATGACAAGATATGAGTCGCAGTGGAAAGAAGCCGTTTACTATATTGACCCCAAAAAGACCAAAACAAATGATTTCCTCAAACTCTTTGAAATGGCGTATACAAAAATAACAGGTGAATCATAGTAGTTTTGGACATAAAGGAGAAAATCCCCTTTGCGGAGCAAACACTCATGAGCCTTTGGCTCATAAATGGGGATGAAAATTAAATGCAGGGGCGGCCCTTGTGGCCGCCCGAAGCGGGAGGGAACAAGCCCCTCCCCTACAAATAATAGAATATGAATTTTAGGGATAAAGAAGAAATAGTAAGAGAACGTGAGTAATAGGCATTTGAAGGGCGGGCATGACCAAAGAGGAGACTATAAAATACTGGACGGATGCATCGGATATAGATTTTCTGGCGATGGACAGCCTTTTCAATATCGGCCATTATGTGGACGTAAAGGGAACAGTCCCCTTTTCTCCCCTGATAAAGGGACGGGAACAGAGATTGTGAAAGGATTGAGGAGGTAATATATATGGCAGAGGCATTAAGGATTTCACGCTCTTTGATTGATATCGTAAACGCAATTGAGGTAGAAGGCGATATTAACAGCAAGGTAAAGCATATAGTCGAGAATGAACTTATCAGAAGGCTGAACAGGTATGAATTAACGGTAAGAAGCCTTGAAAAGAAGTATGGTGTGACCTTGTCGGCATTCAAGAAGAAAGGCATTGTCGCAAAGAAAGGATATTCTTACGAAGTAGAAACCGATATGTGGGAATGGGAATCTTCGGAAGACGGCATGAAAACGGTTAAGGCTGAGATCAGGCGATTAAGGAAGGTCTGATGATAAAGAAGGTCATCTCGGAGATTGAAGAGGTTTCTATTGAGTTCCCTTTTATCAAAAGACATGTACGGATGGATGAGACGGAACATACAGTAAAATACAGGCTTGTCATCGAAGAAGACCTGTTTGTTCAAGTCTATGTCAATGTGGAAAATGATACTGTTGGGTATGTTCTTGTCAATAAAGGGCAGAGAGTCTACGGGAGAGACGCCATAGAAGGAAAATGGCACAGGCATTCATTTGAAGACCCTTTAGGGCATGACTTTTCGGCAGAGGGGTCCAAGAAGGTGAGTATGAAAGAGTTTTTGATGGAGATTCAGGAAATACTTGATCGGGAGAGACTTTTGTAGGCAATGGTTCTAAAGAAACGGAACCATTCGGTACATTTAAGGATAGTATCTATGACAGCCTATAAATTTGGTGATGTTATTACTGAGATAAAGAATTCATTGGAAAGAGCTACTCTATCATTCAAGCTCATGGGCGCCGTGGTTTTTGGTTCAAGCGCCAGGGGCGAGGCTACGCCTTACTCCGATATAGACATTCTGATTGTCGCCGAAGGCATCAATCCCAAGAGGCACAGGCGCGGAGAGGAGATCCTTGCAATAAAGAAGATTCTTCCCTCTGTTCCGCTTGATGTTCTCCTGCTTTCCCCGGACGAGGTCGTCTCGAACTTTGAGAACCATAACCCTCTTTTCCTTGATATTGCTGAGGAAGGAGTCGTGCTTTCCGATACCGATAGTTTCCTGAATAGATTGGTGGCAGAAACTAAAGCCTATATAGAGACGAGAGGCATTGAAAAGATTCGGGGAGGATGGGAGTTCCCTGTACAATATGGAGTTGCCACATATCTATAGAGCCGGATGTCAGTCTGAGCAGGTATCCTGGCATCAGAGGGATTCTCTTTGGCTGCCTTACGAAGAGTATGATAGAGAAGATGCAGAAAAGGCACAAAAAAAGGGGGATGAGGTGTTAACTGTTGCCAAAGAGTTTGTCGGCAGTTGGTTTGCAGCTTAAACTGGATAAGGAGCACGCATTGAAAAAGAAGAAAGCGATATTGGCTCTGGCTGACGGGACTATATTTGAAGGGGAGTCGTTCGGGGCTGAAGGGGAGGCCGTTGGAGAGGTGGTCTTCAATACCTCCATGATGGGTTACCAGGAGATCATGTCTGACCCATCGTATAAGGGTCAGATAATGACTATGACCTATCCCCATATTGGGAATTATGGGGCCAATGATGAGGACTTTGAGTCTGCAAAACCTCAGGTTGAAGGGTTTATTGTAAAGGAAGGAAGCAGGATTGCAAGTAACTGGCGTTCTAAGTGGTCTCTTGATGATTTTATGAAACGTCATAATGTTGTTGGAATCGAAGGGTTAGACACGAGGGCGCTGACAAAGCATCTGAGGATGTATGGAGCGCAGAACGGCATAATTTCAACAATAGATATTGACCCTGAAAGGCTTGTAAAGAGGGCGAAGGAAGTTACTTCCATGGAAGATTTGGACCTTGTAAGGGATGTGACTTGCAGGGAGTGGTATCACTGGACAGACGGTATCTGGAGCCTTGACAAGGGGTATCAGCTTGGAAGCGTTTATCAGAGGCCAAAATATAAGGTAGTGGCGTATGATTACGGCATTAAGCATAACATCCTGAGGCTTCTGGCATCCAATGGATGCGATGTCACCGTTGTCCCAGCCGGTACTTCACCGGAGTTTGTCCTTTCCCTGAATCCTGACGGGATATTCCTTTCCAACGGCCCAGGGGACCCGGCAGCTGTTGGATATGCCGTAGACAACATCAGGCAGTTGCTTGGAAAGAAGCCTATCTTCGGCATATGCCTTGGTCACCAGCTTCTTGGACTGGCGCTTGGTGGGAAGACTTACAAGCTGAAGTTCGGGCACAGGGGCGGGAACCATCCCGTAATAGACCTTTCTACTGACAGGGTAGAGATAACAGCCCAGAACCACGGTTTTGTTGTTGATATTCATTCTCTCAAGGGGCTTGCTGAGGTAACCCACATAAATCTGAACGATAAAACCGTTGAAGGAATCTCAAGCGACAGATACAACTTCTTCTCAGTTCAATACCATCCGGAGGCCTCCCCGGGGCCCCATGATTCAAGATATCTGTTCAATAGATTTTTCGGACTGATGGGCGGATAAAAGATTGCCCTTCGACCGGCCCAGGGCGAACGGTTCATTTCCGTTCATCCTGAGCTTGTCGAAGCATGAGGCTACGATTTACGGGAAAATGATGAGTTTCAGGGAATATTACGATAGACTTATAGAGATGCTGGCAACGGAAGATAACGCCACTGAGATCATGCATGCAAAGATTGACTTCTGGAAAGCTACCGGAAAGATGCATGGAGATGAGCCTTCCTTTGAGAGCAGGATGGCCGCTTTTTTTGACTGGTATCTCTTCGATAAAAAGGTAAATGGCGTAACCCCGCTGGAGGCCTATTTGGCTGAAGGATCAGAAGAATTTGAAATTGGAAGAGAGATTTATCGGGACTTTTTGAACAACATCCACAGCATATTCATTGTAAAAAAGATTGCTTCAAATGGAATAACGGTAATGGATCTCTTTACAAGGCTTGATTACTCCCTTAATACAGCGGATGATTCAACAGGGTTTTATAGGGGAGTTGTCTTTGAAGGAAGGATTCTGCCATACAGGGGCGGATTATATCTATCCCCGGCCCTTTGTTTTCACCCAAAAGAGAGTAGGAGAATAATCAAACATCTTTTTAAAATGGTCAGGAAGGATGGGAATACCGAAATCCTGCCTTTAATACACAGGCTTGCCTACATGAACCTCAAATGGGAGACATACAGGAATATAAAGGTCAGGGACATATACAAGTTCGAAGAATATCGAAATGTCCGCTGGTGGAATTTGTGGCTATAGCTTTTATTGAGGAGAGATTCATTGCCTAAGAGAACAGACATAAAGAAGATATTAATAATCGGGGCTGGTCCGATTGTAATAGGTCAGGGGTGTGAATTTGATTACTCCGGGACCCAGGCCTGCAAGGCGCTGAAGGAAGAAGGTTACAAGGTTATCCTGATTAACTCTAACCCTGCCACGATCATGACTGACCCGGATTTTGCGGACAGGACTTACATAGAGCCCATAAACCCGGAGGTCGTAGAAAAGGTCATAGCAAAGGAGAAGCCGGATGCCTTGCTCCCAACCATGGGTGGTCAGACAGCCTTAAATACTGCAAAGTCCCTTGCTGAAAGCGGTGTTCTTGACAGGTATGGAGTAAAGCTGATCGGTGCAAATCTTCAGGCCATCAACAAGGCAGAGGACAGGGAGCTATTCAAAGAGGCTATGCAGAGGATAGGGCTTGAGATGCCGAAGAGCGCATACGTCCATTCATTCGCCGAGGCGATGCATGCCATTGAGCACATAGGTTTTCCTGCCATAATAAGGGCTTCATTCACCCTCGGAGGCACAGGGGCCAACATTGCATACAACCGTGAAGAATTTGAAGGAATGATAAGGTATGCCCTTGAAGCCTCTCCGGTTGGAGAGGTCCTCATAGATGAGTCGATCATGGGTTGGAAGGAGTATGAACTGGAGGTGATGAGGGACACCAGGGACAATGTTGTTATCATCTGCTCGATAGAGAACTTTGACCCAATGGGTGTTCACACAGGCGATTCCATAACCGTAGCCCCTGCCCAGACCCTAACGGACAAGGAATACCAGATAATGAGGGATGCATCCATAAAGGTCATCCGGGAGATAGGGGTTGATACAGGCGGCTCCAATATCCAGTTCGGTGTAAACCCAAAAGATGGGCGACTGGTGGTCATTGAGATGAACCCAAGGGTCTCCAGGTCTTCCGCCCTGGCATCAAAAGCCACCGGTTTTCCTATAGCCAAGATTGCCGCAAAGCTGGCTGTGGGCTTTACCCTTGACGAGATACGGAACGATATAACCAGGGAAACACCGGCCTCCTTTGAACCCACAATTGACTATGTTGTGGTCAAGATCCCGAGGTTCACCTTTGAGAAGTTCCCTGCAGCAGATGCAACCCTCATGACTCAGATGAAGTCTGTGGGAGAGGTGATGTCTATAGGGAGGACCTTCAAGGAATCGCTGCAAAAAGCGATCAGGTCATTGGAGATAGGTACTTATGGGTTTGAGTCAAAGTGGTCAGTGGCCAGTGGTCAGTGGTCAGATAAAGAGAAAGAAGTAATCACGGAAAAACTGAGGACCCCTAACTGGGAGAGGCTCTGGTATGTCGGTGACGCCTTTAGGGCTGGTTTCAGTATAGATGAGATATTTGAGATCACAAAGTTTGACCGCTGGTTCCTGAGCCAGATACAGGAGATTATTGAATATGAAAAGGAGCTTCAACCTTCAGCCCTCAGCCTTCAGCCTTCAGCCTTACGCAGGGCAAAAGAACTGGGTTTCTCCGACAAGAGGCTGGCTATTCTTTTGAAACTTATAGAGCCAGAGGTACGGCGACTAAGAAAAGAGTCGGGTATAGAGCCGGTATTCAAGCGGGTTGACACCTGCGCTGCTGAGTTCGAGGCCCACACGCCTTATTTATATTCAACATATGAACGTCCATTTTACAAAATAGAACCCTCATCCTTCAGCCCTCATCCTTCAGCCTTTGTTTCCGAATGCGAGGCGAAACCAACTAACAGAAAAAAGATAATGATCCTTGGCGGCGGGCCTAACAGGATAGGGCAGGGAATAGAGTTTGACTACTGCTGTGTCCACGCATCATTTGCATTAAAAGAGGACGGCTTTGAGACGATAATGGTCAACTGCAACCCTGAGACGGTTTCAACCGACTATGACACCTCCGACAGGCTCTATTTTGAACCTCTAACCTTTGAGGATGTGATGAACATAGTGGAAAAGGAGAGGCCTGACGGGGTTATCGTGCAGTTCGGAGGGCAGACTCCGCTTAAGCTGGCTGTTTCTCTTGAAAAGGCTGGAGTAAAGATCATAGGGACATCTCCGGAAAGCATAGACAGGGCCGAGGATAGAGAGAGGTTTGCCGAGCTTTTAAACAAGCTTGGATTGAAACAGGCCGAAAACGGTATGGCCCGGTCTCCAGAGGAGGCTAAAGCAGTTGCCGAAAGGATAGGTTATCCCGTAATGGTGCGCCCGTCTTATGTTCTGGGTGGCCGAGCCATGGAGATAGTTTACGGTTCTGATGACCTTGCATCGTATATGCAGAGGGCCGTGAAGGCGTCTCCTGAGCATCCGGTGCTAATTGACAGGTTTTTAAACGATGCCATAGAGGTAGATGTGGACTGCATATCGGACGGCGAGACCATCGTAGTTGGCGGGATAATGGAGCATATAGAGGAGGCCGGGATCCATTCCGGCGATTCGGCATGCTCTCTTCCGCCATATTCGCTTGACAAGGCGCTTAAAGATGAGATAGCTGCACAGACAAAGGCCCTGGCCAAAGAGTTGGAAGTAATAGGGCTTATGAACATCCAGTTTGCTATAAAGGACAGAACAATATACATCCTTGAAGTAAATCCAAGGGCATCAAGGACGGTTCCCTTTGTCTCAAAGGCTATTGGGGTGCCTCTTGCAAAGCTTGCTGCCAGAGTCATGGCAGGAAAGAGTCTGAAAGAACTTGGTTTCACAAGGGAGATTGTTCCTGTTCACATCTCAGTCAAGGAGGCAGTCTTCCCCTTTATAAAATTCCCGGGTGTAGATACAATCCTTGGCCCTGAGATGAAGTCTACAGGCGAGGTGATGGGGATAGACAACGACTTTGGAAAGGCGTTCGGCAAGGCCCAGCAAGCTGCCGGGGTAAAACTCCCTCTTGAAGGAAAGGTATTCATAAGCGTAAAGGACAGCGACAAACGCCAGATAGCAGAGCTTTCAAAGAAACTGCATGAGATGGGGTTCACAATCGTTGCTACAAAGGGTACCTCGAATTTCCTTAATGAGCATGGCATTTCTAACCACCCTGTCCTGAAGGTTGCAGAGGGGAGACCGCATGTAGTCGACTCCATGAAGAGCGGAGACATCCAGATGGTGATAAACACCTCTTTTGGGGCCAAGGCAGTAAAGGATTCATATGATATCAGGAGGACGGCCCTCACACAGAATATAGCTTATTATACAACCATTGCGGGGGCCAAGGCTGCCGTATCGGCCATCGATGCCTTAAAGAGGGAAACTCTTGACGTAAAGCCGATTCAAGAGTATCATATAAACCGTTAAGCGTGAAGGGTTAACGCGTGAAGCGAAAACTGTAGGGGCGTATTGCAATACGCCCCTACTCTGTTTTTAAAGAAGGAGTTTTGAAATGTCTGATCGTGTTCCAATGACCAAAGAGGGTCACCAGAATCTCCATGCGGAGCTGAAAAAACTTAAGTTTACTGAGAGACCGGCTGTTATTCAGGCCATATCAGAGGCCAGGGCGCATGGAGACCTTTCCGAAAATGCTGAATACCACGCAGCAAAAGAGAAACAGTCTTTTATAGAAGGCCGGATAATTGAAATAGGGGACAAGCTGGCAAGGGCCCAGGTAATAGAGACAGAAAACCTTTCTACAGATAAGGTTGTATTTGGCGTAACTGTTTTGCTGGCAGATATCGATACTGGAGATGAAGTAAAATACAGGATCGTAGGAGTAGATGAGGCAGACCTGAAGTCAGGAAAGATATCTGTAACGTCACCTGTGGCAAGGGCATTGATTGGCCATCCTGTGGGAGATTCTGTAAAGGTAAATGTCCCATCAGGGGTTAGAGAGTACGAGATACTAAAAATATACTTTGAATAAACCAAGGTAGATAAGTAACAGGTTACGTATCTACCTTCTCATCTTTAACTAATCTCCCATCAACAAGCTGGATAAGCCTCTTTGAGCTCCTTCCTACTTCCATATCATGGGTCACTATTATCAGGGTAACTCCGAACTCCAAATTGAGTTTCTGAAACAGATTGATGATATCTCTTCCTGTTTCCCTGTCAAGGTTCCCTGTTGGCTCATCCGCAAGAATTATGGATGGATTGTTTACAAGGGCCCTTGCTATGGCGACCCTCTGGGTTTGTCCGCCTGAAAGTTCATTGGGCCTGTGAAGCATTCTGTCCGCAAGGCCGACCTTTTCCAGCGCAGCTATCGCCTTTTCCTTCCTGTCCTTTCGGTTTAAGCCGGAATATATCATCGGAAGTTCCACATTGGCAATGGATGTAAGGCGCGGGAGGAGGTTGAAGGTCTGGAACACAAACCCTATCTTCCTGTTCCTGATCCTTGCCAGGCCGTCATCATTTAAGGCGCTGACTTCCTGCCCGTCAAGTCTGTAGGAGCCGGATGACGGTGTATCCAGGCATCCGAGGAGGTTCATCAGAGTTGACTTCCCAGAGCCTGATGGACCCATTATCGAGACATATTCTCCATCCCCCATCATTATGCTGACATCCCGGAGGGCCTTCACCTCGATAAGTCCGGTCCAGTATAATTTCGAGAGGTTGGATACCTCAATCATTTTTAACCCTGACCTTTATCCCGTCAGTAAATTTCTTTATCTCCAGAGACGTTATAACCTCGTCCCCCTCCTTGAGGCCTTCTACTACCTCACTGGTATCCCAGTTGGAGAGGCCGGTTTTTATCTTCTTTTCTTTAGCGACTCCGCTCGAAGCCACAAAGACGAACTGCCCATCCGCCTTTTCTATTATGGCGTTTGTGGGCAGATACAGTACACCTTGGGCTCTTCCTGTGATTACCTCCACATCTGTAGACATTCCGACCATAATCCCATCCCGTCCTGTGGTTATTCCTACCTTTATGTCAACCGTTCTGTTTTGTTCCTTTGTAGTTGTGATATAGGGAGATATCTCCAATATCCTCCCAAGGGACTGCTTTTCCTTGAAGGCATCGAATGTAAGCCTTACGTCCTGTCCGATGCGCAGCTTTCCCACATCCACCTCGTCAATCACAGCGTCAACCTCCATCGTTGACTCATCAGCAATTTCCAATACCGGTGTGCCTATACTCAGAAGCTCCCCTTCCTCTACTAAGAGTTCCGTTATAATCCCGGAATAAGGGGCGGTTATATATGTGCGGCCAAGCTGGACAACGGCAAGTTGAAGGTTCGACTCCATCTGCTCAACCCTTGCCATGGCGGTCTTTATCTCCTCGTCCTTCATCTTCCCCTGAAGCTCATTTGCCCTGGCAGATTCATAATCAGCATGGGCCACATCGAAGGCCGATTTGGCGCTGTCCATCTCCTGTTTCGAAATCATCCCTTTGGGATAAAGAGAATTTGCCCTGTCAAGGTTTGCCGCGGCATTGTCAAGTTTTGCCGTGGCCTGGTTCAGCGTTGAAGATGCCTGAGAGACAACCATGTCTCTTGAGAGGAGAAGCTGGCTCAATTCCGTCTTTGCGCCCCTAAGGTTAGCCTCTGCCAGTCTCAACTGGGCATTTGCATCGTTGTTTTCAATCTCAAGCAGGGTCTCACCTTTTTTTACCCTCTTCCCGTCTCTCTTTAATATCCGTTTTATCCTGCCGGTATACTGAGAAGATATCTTTGACAGTGCCCTCGCCTGTACCGTCCCGGTGGTTGTGGCTGTAACCGTTGATTCTACCTCTCCTTTTTTAACCCTGAAAACCTTCACGTCAACAGGTTTAACTCTGAACAGGAAATAGAATCCGGTGAGTATGATAAATATCGGTAATATAATAAAAAGGATCTTTTTGGTCACCTGCTACCTCCAACTTACGCAAAGATACCAGAAGAATTGCATGATTACAACCAATTCATCCCCATGATTCTTCTGTTTGAAGGAATTGACTTTGGGGGCTTGTCTCCATTATAATATCAAATAATAAAGGAGATGATTTCATGAAGACTGTTGTCCTGGTTATTGCAGAGAAGATTTTCAGGGATGAGGAATATCAGGTCCCTAAAGATATCCTGAGCAAGGCAGGGATAAAGGTTGTTACTGCTTCTACAACAACTGAGGAGGCTACAGGCAAGCTTGGCCTTAAAGTCAGGCCTGATATACTTATCAGTTCGATAGACACTGACGAGCTTGATGCATTGATCTTTATCGGCGGCGGCGGCGCTGAGCAGTATTTCCATGATCCTCTTGCCCATAGACTTGTCAGAGAGGCGGCACAAAAGGGAAAGGTATACGGCGCCATATGTGTTGCTCCTGTAATTCTTGCCAATGCCGGACTTTTAAAAGGGAAAAGGGCTACCGTTTTTCCGAGTGGTGTGGAAAGCCTGAATAAAGGCGGAGCCGTTTATACAGGCGAAGATGTGGAGGTTGACGGGAAACTGATCACAGGCTGCGGCCCGGAGGCAGCCAAGAAGTTCGGTGAAAGGCT
The DNA here is from genome assembly GCA_919902985.1 of Desulfuromonadales bacterium. Classification (GTDB taxonomy): domain Bacteria; phylum Desulfobacterota; class JAENJC01; order JAENJC01; family JAENJC01; genus JAENJC01. The sequence goes on from CAKKSC010000005.1 coordinate 71,523, forward strand.
TTTAGGATTGCTTAAATGATTTGACTTCATTGTCAGAGCCTTGCCCTGAAAGCTGTCCCTCCTTTCCAACTCGTTATCTATAGCGTTCAATACCTCCCATTTTTTCAAAGACCAGAGAGGCGCAATCAGATGATCTCGTCCTCCGTCACCCGTCATTCGCTGCACAAAGACCTCGGGTCTCAACCTTTCGAGATAGTCACAGACCAGTTCGACATATTCGTCTCTCTCCATGACCCTGACTCCACCTTTTTCATATAGCCCTGCAAGAGCGGTGTCCTTCATGACATGTAAAAGATGGAGTTTTATTCCTTCTATCTCCATATCGTTTATTACAGAGGCGGAAGCAAGCATCTCGTCCCTGCTTTCCCCCGGCAGGCCAAGGATAACGTGGGCGGAAACCCTTATCCCCCTTTCTTTGCACCTCTTCACAGCATCAGTAAATACTGCGAAGGTATGCCCCCTGTTTATAAAACGCAGTGTTCGATCATATATAGATTGAAGGCCCAGCTCCATCCAGAAATAGGTTTTATCGGCATATTCTTCCATCAGGTCCAATATCTCAGGCGGAAGGCAATCTGGACGTGTTGCAACTATGAGCCCGGCTATATCGTTTACAGAAAGCGCCTCGTCATAAAACCCCTTTAGACGCTCTGCAGGGCTGTACGTATTGGAATAGGCCTGGAAGTAGGCAATAAACTTCTTAGCCTTGTATTTCCTTATCATGATCTCTTTCCCATCCTCTAACTGTCCAGCGACCGAGAGCCCGCGAGCTATTCCGAATGACCCTGACCCCCTGCCGCCGCAGTATATGCACCCACCAGTCCCAAGGGCGCCGTCCCTGTTGGGACAGGTGAGCCCGGCGTCAATGGAGATCCTGTGTACCCTGCATCCAAAGACCCTCTTTAGCTCCTCAGAAAAGGCGTTGTAGCGTTTGCTCTCCATAACTGAACTGAATTATAGCACATGTTTAACCTGATTACTGTCTCATGATTTTGATCATCGGAATCTTCGAGAGGCGGGGCTAATGCTGTATACAAAAGTATGGAGTCCACTAAGAACTTAAAACCCTTTCCCGTTGACTTCCTTGGCCTATATATAATAATATCGCATAAATTCATTATGCCGCTATATGTTTTGGGAGATTGAATGAATCAGGGACCAATAATATTATTGCTTCTTGTTTTGCATGGATGCGCCACATTCAACTTAGATAGAAAGCAATCAATGACTCACTATAATGTCGGGATTTCTTATCTGGATAAAGGTGATACTGCCTCTGCCATTAAGGAATTGCGCGAGGCGGAAAGGCTTTATAATAAAGACCCTAAAATAGTCCATACCCTTGGCATGGCTTATTTTAAAAAGGGAGAGGTTGATCTGGCCGTTCAGCAGTTTAAAAAGGCACTGGAACTTGGGCCTGGCAATGAGATTATCATAGAGGAGTTCAACGTCATCTCTGAAAAGTTAAAGGAATTAACTCTTGCTTCTGAAAAAATAAAGGGGATAAGTGTTATCTCTGAAAAGTTGAGGAATGAGATACTTAAAAAGATGTTAGCAGAGGGGATAGGAGCTTACAATGATGGAAACTATTACCATGCTATGGAAGAATTCAATGAGATACTCCTGATAGACGGCAAAAATGCAGAGGCGCAGAGGTTGCTGAAAGAGGCCAGGGAAAAGATAGGCGAGCTTGCGGCTCCCTTGTTGAAAGAGGCGGTGGAGGCATATAAGAAGGGCGATATAGATGCTGCCATAATATCGTTTAAAAAGGTCATGAATGTTGAGCCTGAGAATAAGGAAGCCAAAGAATACTTAGGAAAGATTGATACCGGAAAGATAGAGGCCACGATAGGAAAAGAGGTAGAGATGCACTATCTGAGAGGAATAAAGTTCTACACGGATGGGAAGCACGAAGAGGCAATAGAGTCCTGGAAAAAGGTACTGGAACTTGAGCCAAGGCATGAAAAAGCAGGCATGAATATTGAAAAAGCTCAGAGGAAGATCGAGGGGGTAACAAAAACAAAATAAGCCGTCGTTCAAAATTAACATGGACATCGGAATGGCGGGAACGGCATAAGGGACCGTAAAGGCTTAACCGGAAAAGCACCGGTTATTCCTTAACGGCCCCTAAACTGGAGGCTAATCTGGCTAAAGACACTTCAATGCTGATCTTCCGCAGCCTTAAGTTCAAGCTGACCGTTGCAATAATCGTTTTTGGAACAGCGCTGATGGGACCTGTTATAGGCCTGATCAATAGAACTGTAAGCGAGCTGATACTTTCGGAAGCTATTGAAAAGGGCCTTGTTATCGCCAGGGGAATTGCAGCTGCCAGTGAAGACCCGCTGCTAATCAATGATGACCTGGCCCTATTCTCTTCCCTGAAAGGGGCAATAGAAAACAGGGGTGTAGTTTATGCAATGATAGTTGATAAAAAGAATATTGTAAGGGGGCACAACAATGTAAATTTCAGCAGACAACCTTATATCGATCCCGGAGGAGAGATCTTCAAGGTCCATAAAGATTATGTAATAAAAGCCTACTGGGACAAGTCGGAAAAGCTATATGACATAACCGTCCCCATATCCTCGCTTAGCGCGACAGACAAAATAGGCACTGTCCATGTGGTACTCTCGGAAAAGATTGTAAGGGAACCAGTGGATAGGGCCAGCCGCAATATCACTTATCTCACATTTCTCGGCCTGTTCCTTGGCGGGGGCGGGGCATATATTCTTGCCACAGTGATGGTAAAACCTATAAAGTTACTGGTATCAGGGGTCAGGGCCATAGGGGAAGGGAAGTTTCATCAAAGGATAGACATCAGGAGAAATGACGAGATCGGCGAACTTACATCTGCCTATAATGATATGGCCAAAGGGCTGGAAGAAAGGGAGTTCATAAGGAAGACCCTGCGGAAGTTTGTGGACAAAGATATAGCCGATGAACTATTAAAGAACCCTGATAAAGTTAAGTTAGGTGGAGAGAGGAAGAAGGTCACAGTGCTATTTGCAGATATAAGAGGGTTCACACCAATGTCGGAAAATATGCCGCCGGAAGAAGTTGTAGCCCTGTTGAATAAACACTACTCAAGCATCCTGCCTATAATAGACAGATATGGTGGTGTACTGGATAAATTCATTGGGGATGCCGTAATGGTCACATTCGGGACCCCGTTCACACAAGATGATGATGCCTTAAGGGCACTTAAGGCCGGTATTATGATCAGGGACATAAGAAGAGGGCTCAATGAGAAACTGGTAATCGAAGGAAAGGAACCGATACATATGGGGATAGGTATAAACACCGGGTATGTCGTAGCAGGGAACATAGGTTCAGAAGAGAGGATGGAATATACGGTTCTCGGTGATGTAGTAAATGTTGCAGCAAGGATTGAAGGACTGTCGAAAGAGGAAGAGATCATTATTACGGAAGATACCTATAAAGAGGTCATGGATTCGATTATAATCAGCCAGGAAAAAGAAAAGTTCGCTCTTAAGGGGAAGAGTTGGCCGGTTACAGTTTATAGGGTAGTCGGCATAAAGGAGGCTTAAGGAAGTATGATTTAGCAATGAATCAAGCATGCTCCTTGATCATCTCAAACCTTACTCCAGGCCATTTCTCAATGACAAACTTCAGGTTCCATTCGCTTGATGCAAGGTAGACCAGGTTGTCGTCAAGGTCTCTCGCCAGGTTCCCCTTCTCCCTGCCTTCAAATTCTTCAAGGCGTTTTTTGTCGTCGCACTCTATCCAACGGGCCGTAGCATAGTTTACAGGCTCGAACGTTGCCTTTACGCTGTATTCTGTAGCGAGGCGGTGTATCAGGACTTCAAACTGCAATGAACCAACAACACCGATGATGTAATCCGTTCCTACTACAGTCCTGAAAAGCTGGGCTGCCCCTTCCTCTGCAAGCTGTTGAAGCCCTTTGTGAAGTGACTTGGACTTCATAGGATCAAGTAACCTCGCCCTTCTGAACAGCTCAGGGGCAAAGTTCGGAATTCCTGTAAATTTCAGATTTTCACCCTCAGTGAATGCATCCCCTATTTTTATGGTCCCGTGGCTGTGGATACCTATTATGTCTCCAGGATAAGCCTCCTCTGCTGTCTGCCTGTCCTGGGCCATGAATACAGTGGCGTTGTTGATCTGGATGTCGCGACCGAGCCTGACATGCCTTACCTTCATTCCCCTTGTGTACTTCCCGGAGCAGATCCTGAAGAATGCGATCCTGTCACGGTGCGCCGGGTCCATGTTGGCCTGGATCTTGAAGACGAAACCGGTCAGCTTTTCTTCAGTAGGATCAACGACCCTGGTGGTTGTCTCCCGCGGTTTAGGAGCTGGGGCCAGCTCAACGAACGTGTCGAGGAGCTCCTTTACCCCGAAGTTGTTTACAGCGCTTCCGAAGAAGACAGGTGTCTGAACACCTTTGAGGTACCTTTCAGCATCGAAGGGGTGGGACGCCCCTTCGAGGAGGGCTACCTCGTCTCTCAGTTCATCAGCCTGGCTTCCCAGGATCTCATCCAACTTTGGATCTGAAAGAGATTTTATTACAATCCCTTCGGTAATCTTTTCGCCGTGGCTTCCGCTGAATATATGCAACTCCTGACGGTAGAGGTTATAAGTTCCCCTGAACCTCTTTCCCATCCCAATGGGCCAGCTCATTGGACAGCAATCTATGCCCAGATTCTTCTCTATGTCATCCAGCAGGTCAAGTGGCTCCCGGCCCTCCCTGTCCAGCTTGTTTATGAAGGTCATTATCGGTGTGTTCCTCAGTCTGCATACATCAAGGAGCTTCTTTGTCTGGGATTCCACGCCTTTGGCCGAGTCTATTATCATAAGGACGCTGTCAACAGCTGTAAGCGTCCTGTATGTGTCCTCGCTGAAGTCCTGGTGTCCCGGCGTATCGAGGAGGTTGATCTCCCTGCTTCCGTAGTTAAACTTCATAACAGATGATGTAACCGATATCCCCCTCTGTTTCTCTATCTCCATCCAGTCCGATGTGGCGTGCCTCGTCGCCTTTTTGGCCTTGACAGACCCCGCCATCTGAATGGCCCCTCCGAAGAGAAGAAGCTTCTCCGTCATGGTGGTCTTTCCTGCGTCCGGGTGGCTTATTATGGCAAATGTCCTGCGGCATTCCACCGACCTGTCAAGCTCCTTACTCAATTTGCATCCCCTTTTATAACAATAAAAAAATTAATTATATCTTATAAAGCGATGTAAGTCATTATAAAACTGCTCTGGCAGGCAATATATGCAATTCTATCTATACTTTCTCCTTGACACCAGTTACCCCTTCAGTATATTTTATACGCTTGTTAAGGCGGCGTAGCCAAGTGGTAAGGCAGAGGTCTGCAAAACCTCTATTCATCGGTTCAAATCCGATCGCCGCCTCCAAATTGCTTAAACAAACATCCTTCACCCTTTGAGTCTATGCCCTCTTCCTCCCGCAATCCATGGTTGTTCGTGCCGACCCTCTACTTTTTCGAGGGACTTCCGTACGTTTTTATCAATACCGTTTCCGTGATCCTGTATAAGCGCATGGGTGTCGACAACGCCAGCATTGCCTTCTGGACGAGCTGGCTTTATCTTCCGTGGGTCATAAAGATGTTCTGGGCTCCAACAGTGGAAATGAGCGCTACCAAGCGAAGCTGGATAGTTTCTATGCAGTTGGCCACGGGGCTTTCCTTCTTTGTTGCGGCATACTCAATCAATACACCGCATTTTTTTCTGCTCTCCCTGCTTGCGTTCGTGGCAGGGGCATTCATTTCTGCCACCAACGACATAGCCACTGATGGCTTCTATATGCTCGCGTTAACTGAAAAAGAACAGGCTTTTTTTGTAGGTCTGAGGTCCGGATTCTACCGGCTTGCCATGATATTCGGCTCCGGCTTTCTGGTCTATTTTGCCGGGTTGATGGAGGTTTCAACGGGGAATGTTCCTAAAAGCTGGATGATGGTTATGGCTGTGGCTGCCGGCCTCTTCCTGCTTGTGTCCCTATACCATCGATCTGTCCTTCCATACCCATCAACCGAAATAAGGAGTAGTGCTGTTGCGCAGACTGAAACAGCATCGTTTAGAGAGATCCTTGGGTCGTACTTCCGCCAGGAAGGAATAGCAGCAACAGTGGCCTTTATCCTCTTCTATCGTCTCGGAGAGGCCATGCTCCTCAAGATGGTCTCTCCGTTTCTCCTTGATTCAATTGATGCGGGAGGACTGGGCCTCAACACCTCCCAGGTCGGCCTCGTATACGGCACTATAGGTCTACTCTCCCTGGTTTCAGGCGGGATACTCGGCGGGTGGCTCATATCAAAGCTCGGGTTAAGGCGGTGCATCTGGCCCATGGTCCTCATTATGCACCTGCCTGACCTCTTCTTTGTGTATATGGCGTATGCGCAGCCCTCCGTGGGACTGGTTTACCCCCTTGTGGCCCTTGAACAGTTCGGATACGGCCTGGGATTTACCGTATTCACGGTTTACCTGATGTATACTACAGACAGCAGATACAAGACATCCCACTACGCCATCTCCACCGGAATAATGGCGTTGGGAATGATGTTCCCTGGTATGATAAGCGGAGCGATACAGAAGTCGGTTGGGTACGGGATATTCTTTATCATCGTCTGCATCATGACCATCCCCGGTATCTTGACAATTCCCTTCATTCTTAAGCAGGTCGGAAATAAGGCTGACTGAAGAGACTTAACCCCCAGATCAGTTTTTTTAGATTTAAGGAGGGCGTCCTAAAGAGGGCTTGACAAATACCATATCTGGAAATATAATGAATCATTAACTTTTCAGGAGGGCAGTAGTGCTAATCAGGGCTTTTACAGCCGTTCTCATATCGCTCTTCCTTATTCCTTCCCTTTCTTATGCCAGCCAAGCGGATAAGGCCTATAATGCAGCCAGACAGGATCACTCCCGCCTTGAGAAAAGCGCTAAACTTATGCGTTATCGCCAAAACTGGATCAAGGTCATAAACCGTTATGAGCAGTTTACCCAACGGCACTCAAAGGACAGCAGGGTTGATGATTCCCTTTATACTATTGGCGAGCTTTATACAGGACTTTACAGGTTCTCAAAGAAGGACCGGGATATAAATGCGGCAATAGAGACATATCTTACCCTTGTCAAAAAATTCCCAAGAAGCCGTCTCGCAGATGATGCTGTTTTTATGACAGGAGAACTGTATCTTAATCACAAGAACAATAAAGAGGCAGCTTATGTTGAGTTTGACAAGGTATTAAGGAAATATCCGCAGGGAGATATGGCCGCAAAGGCCAGGGCCAGGGTCAATGAGTTATCAGTTGATGGAGAGGTTGAGGAGAGTGAGAAGCCGCAGCCAACTGAGACCTCGGAGAGAGGCAAAGAATATATAAATGTGAACAGCATAAAACACTGGTCAAATCCGAATTATACCAGGGTTGTTATACAAGCCGACAGCAAGGTCGCCTACAAAGAGACCTTCCTGAAGGGACAGGACGGAGGGAGTTCTCCAAGGCTATTTCTGGATATCTCCGGTTCTAAGGTCAAAAAAGAGCTCATGCAGCCGATTGAGATTAATGATGGGCTGCTGAAAGCGGCCAGGGCCGGACAGTTTGATCTGAACACCGTAAGGGTGGTCCTGGATATCGAGAGCGTAGATAGTTACAAGATATTTGCCCTGGAAGACCCTTACAGGATAGTGATAGACGTCTCAGGGGAGAAGCATGAGGCTCCGGCCGGGGACCAGATAGAGAATATAATTTCGAAGAATGACAAGGCATTCCCTGCCGTTACTGCTCCGGTAACTGTTGAAGCTTCGACAACTCCTTCTCTTGTCCGGCAGCTTGGACTGGGTATAAGAACGGTCGTGGTTGATCCGGGCCATGGCGGCTATGATCCAGGAGCTATTGGATATGGGGGAATCAAGGAAAAGGATGTGGTCCTCGAGGTAGGAAAGAAACTCCGCGGCGTCCTGACCGAGAGGTTTGGACTTGAGGTCATAATGACGAGGGATGCAGATATCTTTATTCCGCTTGAGGAGAGGACAGCTATAGCTAATAAGGCAGGCGCAGACCTGTTTATCTCTATTCATGCCAACGCCAGCAGGAACAAGAAGGCAGGGGGGGTAGAGACATATTTCCTCAACTTTGCCACGGATGAGGATTCCATGAGACTTGCAGCAAAGGAAAACGCTACAACCACAAAGAATATAGGCGACCTTCAGGCGATACTCAATGACCTTATGCTCAACTCCAAGATCAACGAGTCCTCCAAGCTGGCCCGTTACGTCCAGGGTTCCATCCTGGATGAAATGAACGGAAGTAGCGGCAGATATACTGACCGCGGTGTAAGGCAGGCTCCATTCTATGTATTGATTGGCGCCCAGATGCCGAGCATTCTAATAGAGACATCTTTTATTACCAACAAGGAAGATGCCCGGAGACTTGCTGATGATAAATTTCAGACGGCCCTTGCGGAATCGATAGCTGACGGGGTTAAGAAGTATTCCGAGGTTGTAACTGTAGCCAGGAGGTAATTTGGATAAGGTCAACGATCTGTTCTTTGATTCGCTATGGGAGTTTGTTTACAAGATTGTAAGCTTTTTACCGAACATCATCGTGATGTTCCTGGTTGTTCTTATAGGTGTTGTCCTTTCAAGTATAGTCAGGTTTGTATTCTTCTGGCTGCTTTCCCTCATAAAATTCGACGATATGGCCGCAAAATGGGGGGTTACTCAGGCCCTGGCAAAGGGTGGAGTAAGAAGTGCGCCGTCCAGGATTCTGTCGTCTGTTGCATACTGGGGAATATTGCTGGTCTTCTTTATGATGGGTTTTGTTGCCCTTGATGTTATCCCAATAAACAACCTTATCTCCGATTTATTGTCCTACCTCCCCAGCATTATAGCTGCGGCCTTAATCGTGTTTTTCGGGTTCATTATTGGAGACTTTGTAGAGCGGGCTGTGCTTGTTGCTGCAGGGAATGCGGGCATAAGCCAGGCTGACCTTATTGGAAAGGGTGTAAAGCTCTTCATAGTGGTCATGACCATTTCCATGGCACTGGACCAGCTCGGGATAGCGAGAGGGATAATAATTGCAGCCTTTTCTATATCATTCGGGGGGATTGTATTTGCCGTAGCTCTTGCCTTCGGCCTCGGAGCAAAGGATATTGCCAGGGAGTTTCTGGAAAAAAGGCTTAAAAAAGAGATTAAGGAGCCTACGACCTGATATCGACTAATACCTATTCTCAAAAATCTCTTATACATTCGTTGTAACAGCCTCATTCAATGGGAACCCCAGCGCCTTCTCCGCAGCCAGGGCAAGTTCTCTGTCATGGCCGTGACTCGTGGCGAACACCCTGAAATGGACCACCTTTGCTGGTATAAACTTAAAAATCTCAAGAAGCGGTTCAGGAGAGGTCTTCCCTGTTGACGGATCAAATATGTTGACCTTTTTCGAGCCTTCAGCCATAGGGTTCAGCGGTCTGGGGTCCTGGGCTGCCATATCAACCTTAAACTGGAGCTTTTGAAGGTTTTTGGGGAGGCATCCCCTGATGGCGTCTTCATAGTCAGAGGCCTTCTTGAAGCCTATCCCCTTCTGGGCCTGGTCAATAGTCAGGTCTGTTGCATATCCCATCTTCCACTTAATCTCCCTCTGGATGATCCTCTCCCATTCCTTTCCAATAGCCTTTTTCTCAGGGTCATCGGATCTCAGCCACCTTTCAACTTCCTGAAGGAGGTACCATTCGTTCACATCCAGATATCTGTCCAGCTCCTTCTTAGGGTTAAATGGGAAGAGGTGCCTCATGGTCTCGCCGAAGATCTCCTGCATGTGAAGGTCAATGGCCCTTGTGGTCCTGTGGTAATAGACATGGGAATAAAGGTAAAACCTCGCGTCAATGAACCGGGTAAAGGCCGATGTCCCTGATTTATGAAGGGTCAGTCCCTTTTCTGTAAACAAGGTGTAGAACTGGAGTCTCTTTATGTCCACTATGTCTATGGAGAAGCCTGTCATATAGGCGTCCCTCTGGACATAATCAAGGTTGTCAACAGTGTATATCCCGGAAAAGAGCTGCTGCAGGAAAGTAAGCCACCTGGGAGGTTCCTTTTCCGGCTTAGGGAGGGTCTTCCCCTTCATAGGCTTTGCTATAAGAAACGATATCTGATCAGGGTCCATCGTTTCTTCAAAGTACCCGGACGGGCTGCGGCGAATCTTCTTTATTATCCCCCCCAGTTTTTTGTTGATTATCTCCTGGCCAAGGGATTCGTGGGTAAGATCAAAGTTTATAAGGAAGTTGTCGTCAAAGAAGTGGCCGTAAGGGCCGTGGCCTATGTCATGGAGCAGGCCTGCCAGTCTGAGCAGCTCTTCCACATAGTTGCGTGACGGAGCATCGGGGCAGATATCCTTCAGCGAGGAATACAGGTGCCGGGCGAACTCTCCTGCCATGTGCATGGTCCCAAGGGAGTGCTGGAAGCGTGAGTGCTCGGCTGAAGGGTAGACCCACCAGGCGCTCTGGAGCTGGTGTATGCGCCGGAGCCGCTGCATCCATGGTGTGTCTATAAGGTCCTTCTCAGCTTTCTCTTTGTTGTCAATCGGAGTGGTGAAGCTTATGTAGCTGTAAATCGGGTCGGCCATGAGGGCCGTCCCCTGGTACAAAACAGGTTCTATGGCTTTATTGGACATGGAAAAACATTAGCAGAAGTGGTGAGTGGTTGTCAATCTTGTATTGTTAAAGGGTATTGTTGAAGGGTGGGTTTTAATCCTTGTTTTTATGGAAGTGGCTCTACAACATTATCTATATGCCGAATCGTGATCGGGATGGAGTGATAAAAAACGAATAAATTGAGCTTCACGGTAGACCACAGCGCGAAACTTCTTGCTGACACGGACGGTATAAAGCCTCTGTTTACCAAGGCCGGTCTTTGATTGCACCAACTCCCACTTCAGCCCCTTGTCTTTGTAAACTTCTATCCATGAAAGTTTTTTGATCTTTCGCAGTGTTCCCAGAATATTGATAGCCTCTTCCTTTTCGAGAGAAAAAAGGTCTTCCTGAAATACCGGATTGTTAATATCTATAAGTATGCTATCCGATCTTTTCACTCAGAGCCCCCAGGTCGCTCTCTTTAGCCTTCTGTTTTTCAGCCCACTTAATGGCTTTTTCAATCCTGGACTTTGCAGGCTCTTCGTGCATCCACATCTCACTGTCAGGGATGATCCTGGCTGTCTTGATAAGCCATACCCCTTGCTCGATCTCCTCGATAAGCACCGGACGTCCAGCATATTCCTTCCCAAGCGATATCTGGCCGCTTGACCCTATGGTCTTCACCTGCGCTTCCATCATGCCCTCCTTTCAGATTTTATAAATATGATAGCATGAAGGCATGATTCAGGCAAGAGAAATCATTTAGGCCATAGGACACAATAAGTATTTAGACAGTACTTTGTTTCAATCCTCACCCGCCCGTGTGGGCGGGTGCTACTCCCTCATGATAAGCGTTAAGGTTGAGGGGATTAAAGTTTCAATCCTCACCCGCCCGTGCGGGCGGGTGCTACTAAGGGTAAGTTTAAAGAAGGGGCACACTTTGAGAGTTTCAATCCTCACCCGCCCGTGCGGGCGGGTGCTACCAGTGCCGCAAATTGTCAGCGGAAATGGCCTTATTGTTTCAATCCTCACCCGCCCGTGCGGGCGGGTGCTACCGCTTCCCTCAATTAGATACAGTTTCCAAATACTTACATAACAAATTCTGCGAACCAGGCAACTTTTAGCCGGAAGCAGAATCAAAAAAACACATTCACCCCCTTTCTTTTGTAAAATCAATGTATCAAGCATCTGCGAACCTGCCGTTCTTTTGATGTCGCACAAGGTTCGCGTCATACAATCAACGGTTCCTCAAAGAAAATAGTGCTTGCCAGACCATACTCTTCTACATGGAACTCTCGCGGTTCAGTTAGCCGATAAAGCCGAAGATTGTCCTCTTTTTCATCTATCTCTTTCAGAAGCCTTCTTCGAAGCTCTTCAAACTTCATCTCATTAACCTGACACTCAAAAACAGACTTCTGAACACGCTGGCCGTAATCCTTGCACACCTGGGCCACCCTCCTAAGCCTCTTTCGTCCTGTCTTCATTTCAGTGCTAACGTCATAAGCAACAATGACCCACATAGTTACCTCATGAATAGAGCATCGGCATGTATTCTTCCATGTCCCCTCTCAGATGTCTTGCTAAAAGCCTTGCCTGAATGTGCGGAACAAGGCCAAAAGGAACCTTTTCTTCCAATAACGGATGATGAATTTCATCCTGTTTACGCTTCTGATATGCCACGACTACCGTCTTTCTGCCTTTTTCACTCAGATATACGGCACCGCCCGGCCGCTCTTCAAAATCGTCCATTGCAATCTGCCGAAGGTTTATAAGGGTCAAGGCAAGCCTGTCTGCAAGCACAGGGCGTAGTTCCTCCATAAGATCCAGTCCAAGGGAAGACCTGCCTGGTCTCAAAGCATGAAGAAATCCCATCTGGGAATCCATCCCCACACCCTCCACAGCTGACACGCAATCATTAAGAAGTAGGGTATAAAGAAACGAAAGCACGGCATTCATAGGGTCGAGCGGAGGCCTCCGGTTTCGGCCATTCATCCTGAAGGTCTCCCCGTTTTCCTTGACCATCGAGTCAAAGACATGAAAATATGCATTGGCTGCCTCTCCCTCAAAACCTCTGATTTCTTCAATGTCCTTGCTCTTCTCAAGATGAAACAGAGTGTCTGCGTGAACAGCGGCAGCCTGCCTCAAACCTGCTTCTATTTCAGCGTTTTCCGTCTCCCTGCCCCTCTCATAAGTCTCTGCCTTGAATTTTGAAGCTTCCCTGCCACGACACTCCTTGCAATCCTCGCGGTCTTAGTCGCATCCCTGACAGCCTCATATTGGGCCTGCCGCAAAAGGACATTCCCGTGGGTCTTGCCTGTCACTATTGCCATAAAACAACCGTTCATATTAAAAAGGACAACCGCCCTCCCTTCCTCCATGCACTTCTGCATCAGGAACGGGCTTATCATCACATTGCCAAAGGTGTATATGCCCCCAAGATGATGAAGGGGAACCTGCATCTGGACCTTCTGCTCCACTTCGACCTTTACAGTCTCGTGGTCAAGGGTGAGATAGGCCCCCTGGGTCATGACGTAAAGCGTATTTAATAGCTGCTTCATCGCGTCCCCCCGATCTCATCTACTAAAAATAGATTACATATAGCTTTATGATTCATTGCCTTATTGCCGATAACATCCGGCAGGCATGACTCCTTGAGCGAACAGTCCTTACATCGCTTGTCGTTCACTGGAGGCGGGACAACATTCTTTGCCAGCATCTCATGCACGGCAACAACGACCTCTTCAAGCCGCTCCCGCATGGAGTCGGTAAAGACAACTTCATTCCGCTCTCTTGAGCCGTGCCAGTAGATCGCCCCTTTTTCTACCTTAACATTGAGCATCTCTTCGAGGCAGACTGCTTGGGCGCAAAGCTGCAATACTTCATGATGTCCTGCCCTGTGTCGGCCAGATTTGTATTCCAGTGGATAAGGGGCGGGGCTTCCCCCCGGGGCATACGGTCATCCCCATGTTCGGTTTCGCGGCATCAGCCCTGTTATAAATGATCTCTGCTGCCGTATGCCCGTGAGCGGCCCAGTGCATCTTGTTCTGGACCGCTGCAAAGAACTGCTCTGAAAGCTCGGAGTCAGGGGTATAGTCTATGCTGGTAGCGTAAATATCCAGCACTTTGCGCCAGAATATCTTTTCAGAAGAGCGAATGTCCCTGATGCGGGACAGCAGTTCATCAAAGTAATTGCCGCCGCCTGCCTGCTTCAGGCGTTCGTCGTCCATGGTAAAACCCTTGACAATATACTCCCGCAGTCGCTGGGTAGCCCAGATGCGGAACTGCGTGCCGCGGTGGGATTTTACCCGATAGCCAACGGAAATAATCACATCGAGATTATAGTACCTGACATTCCGTCGAACCTGACGCCCGCCTTCATCCTGAACTACCGAGGATTCCTCGGTAGTTCCATCCGGGATCAACTCGCCTTCGTTGTAAATGTTACGGATGTGCAGACCTATGGTATCACTATCCTTGCTGAACAGGTCAGCCATTTGCCTCTGTGTCAGCCACACTGTTTCGTCCTGCAATCGGGCTTCAATCCTGGTCTTCCCGTCATCGGTCTGATACAGGATCAGATCGCTGTTAGTCGGAAGAAGTTCATTCTTTTTTTTCATTGGGTCACCTATTATCAGAAAAGTTTGCCAGCCGGAGTACCCCGGCCATATATCCTATAAAATCGTCATACGCCAAAGTCCAGTAGAACAGTTCGTTGAATCCATCCAGCGGGGCAACTCCATATGCCTTTTCTTTTGACTCGTAGATGTTGACAGCTTTTTGCTGTAATTCTTGAAAAGAAACCTCTTTACGTTTTCCCCGGTACTGAAGCCGGCTTAGCAGGTACTCATCGACAATAACCGTCATCGTATTTGATGAAATGACGCTCAACTTCGGGAAACCTGCTTTTGGCCTCGTCCTTCACAATTGGGTCGTCTTCGCATCTGCCATGATTCTGGTTGCGAACCTCACGGCGCATCGCCTCTTTGCAGAATTCTGGCGCAATCAGCTGTTCACGGTAATATCCTTCAACACCTGTGTGGATGTTCCAAACGCCGGATGTTCCTTGAGTAAATCACTATCCTTAATCCTGAATCCCCACAGTTCCGACGTGCCGAATTCCCCCGACCTGTTGGCACGACCAGCAGTCTGGATGGTGCTGACCAAGCTGCACAATTCACGGGCGGCCGTCCTGAACGAAAAATCTACTCCCGCCTCTACACACGAGGTGGCGACAAGTGTCCAGTCTTTGTCATTAATATCTGAGCCTCTTGCAAAAGCATATTCAGTTTCCTGAATATGCTTTTGCAAGAGGCTCATGGGAAAGTTTGTTGTCTACTGGAGGGGTTGCTGTATGTAAAATGATACTTTTACTAAAGACTCTGAATCAATTTGACTGGAGCTTGTATGTTGAAGGGCTGTGTTATTTCAGCCCAAGCACATCCTGCATATCATATAGCCCCGGGTTCTTCCCAACAACCCACATGGCTGCTCTGATTGCCCCTCTTGCGAAGTTGTCCCTTGTGTGTGCCCGGTGGGTAAACTCAAGCCTCTCCCCTGTTCCTGCAAACATAACGGTGTGATCGCCGACTATGTCGCCGCCCCGAATGGTCTGAATACCTATCTCTTTTTTGCTGCGCTCCCCGATGATACCATGTCTCGAATAAACGCCAACCTCGCTCAGGTCACTCCCAAGGGCATCCGCCAGACATCCGGCAATCATAAGGGCAGTTCCGCTGGGAGCATCCTTCTTGAGCCTATGGTGTGCCTCAATGATCTCCACGTCATAATCTTCACCCAGGGTACTTGCAGTATCGTGAAGGACCTTAAGCATGACATTCACACCTACGCTCATATTTGCCGACATGACGCAGGGAACCTCCCCGCAGTACTTTTTTACCTCTTCTATCTGAGCGGAAGTAAACCCGGTAGAGCCGATGACTATGGCCTTCCCGGCCTTTGAAACAACCTTAAGGTTTTCTATGGAAGCCTCCGCAGCAGTAAAGTCTATGACAACATCTCCTTTATCAATAACCTGCTCGAGGCTTGAGGTTATGGAAATACCTGACAGCGCTCCGCCTGAGAAAAAACCGGCATCTTTGCCTATAGCAGGGTTCCCGTTCCTTTCCAGCGCTCCAGATAATTCTATTCCCTCAGTATCCCGTATGATGCTGATTATCCTGCTACCCATCCTTCCGGCAGCACCGGTAACTATCGCCTTTACCATACAACCTCCGTAATGTTTGGCAACCCGACGAATTACACTTGCGGAATCAGTCTGTAATCCTTCATGACCTTCTTGAGCTTGTTAAGATTCCCTTCCGACATAGAGCATAGCGGAAGCCTCATCTCACCGGATATCTTACCCATCAGAGAAAGTGCGGTCTTTACAGGTATCGGGTTTGTCTCATAGAACATCGCTCCATTTAATGGCAGAAGCCTGTAGTGCAGCTCATTGGCCTTCTTCATGTCTCCTGCAAAATAGGCGTCGCAAAGGTCCGACATGTCCTTTGGGGCCACATTGGCGATAACCGATATAACGCCATGTCCACCTATCGCCAAAGTCGGATATACAGTGAAGTCATCTCCGGAAAGCAACAGAAAATCCTTTGGACAGAGGTTTATCACATCGCTTATCTGCTTCAGATCACCTGTAGCCTCCTTAATACCTACGATATTCTTTATCTCTGCAAGCCTGGCTACGGTCTCAGGGAGCATATTCACCCCAGTCCTTCCAGGGACGTTGTAGAGAATTATAGGAATGTCCACCTCTTCAGCGACCTTCCTGTAGTGCTGATAAAGCCCTTCCTGAGTAGGCTTGTTGTAGTAAGGCGTTATCAGGAGCGCCGCATTTGCCCCGGCCTTTTTGGCATGCCTCGTCAGCCTTACGGCCTCAGCAGTATTGTTCGACCCTGTGCCTGCAATAACAGGGACCCTGCCATTAACCGCCTCCAGAGTAAGCCCTATGATCCTCTCATGCTCCTCATAGCTCAGGGTTGCAGATTCCCCGGTTGTCCCGCAGGGGACTATACCGTCAGTACCGTTATCTATCTGAAATTCAATAAGATCACGAAATGCCTTCTCATCTATCTTCCCGTCCCTGAAGGGAGTCACAATTGCAACTATAGAACCTCTAAACATCCATTCCTCCGTAATTATTCATTCATCCCTCATCCTTCAACCTTCATCCTTTTTATGATTTCCAACCCTCTTCCCAAAGCTGCCCCTCATAAACCACACAGGCCTCTCCCTCGAGGAAGACCTTTTTAAAATCGCTCCCGTCCTTTTCAAAATGGATCGTAAGGGTGCTTCCTCCCTTAGTTTTGACATTTACGGGAGAATCTACCTGCCCGCTTGACGCAGATATAAGAGCAGCCGCAACAGCCCCAGTCCCGCAGGCCAGGGTCTCGTCCTCCACACCCCTTTCATACGTCCTGATATTTATATGAGACCTGTCATGCACGGCAATAAAATTGACGTTCGTTCCTGCAGGTTGAAAGTGCGGGTGAAAACGCACTTCTTTTCCCGTCTTCTGGACATCGTAGTTCTCAAGCTCCTGGACAAATTTTACCACGTGAGGGACGCCGGTATTAACAAAGTTCACGAGGTACTCCTTTCCTTCGATTGGAAGCCTTATGTCAAGCTCCAGGGCGTGTGGTTTAGACATCTCAAGCCTTACCCTGTGTCCGAGTACCTCAGCGTGGATAATCCCTGCCAGTGTCTCAAGAGAAAGCTTCTCTCCCGCAATCCCTTTAAGATAGGCGAATCTGGCGGCGCATCTGGCTCCATTTCCGCACATCTCCGCCTCGCTGCCGTCCGCATTAAAGAAGTGCCACTTGAAGTCGGCCTTATCTGAGTTTGTAATCAATATGACACCATCGGCCCCGACGGATACGCCGCGCCTACAGACCTTCTCCACGAAGTCGGTACAGTTGTCATGGTCTATAATCCCAAGGCGGTTATCTATAACTATGAAGTCATTTCCCGCCCCGCTCATCTTAAAAAAATCCATCTTCATCTTATCCCTCCGTAATTTGGAAGATAATTTTTACACAAACTGCCTCAAAGGTCAATAAAAAGCTCGGACTATCTATTCAGTCCGCAAACTCAACCCACGCGGACAAAGCAGGATAGTAAAGACCTTTCCTGATCTCCCTCTTCTCCCCGCCGGCCTTGAGGATTTCCGCATAAGTAGCAAGCTGTTTCCTGTACCTGCCCTTCTCCTCTTCAAGAAAGGCCTCAAGGTTCCCCCCCTCGTGGGTAGAGGTCTTATAGTCTATAATCCAGCGGATACCTTTATCAACAAAGGTCCGGTCTATTACTGCATGGATGACCTTCCCGTCAACCATGCCTGTTATTGCCAGTTCTGAAGAGCCTTCGGAGTGATTACCAAGAATCCACCCTCCCCTCTTATCCTTCAGCATCCTGTCTATGATCTCAACCCCTTTATCGGTATTCCTCATGGCCTCGACCCTGTTCAAACCAAGCTGGCGCAGCATGGATGTCATGCGCCCTCTTTCACTGTTTATTTTCTCAGCATTCCACTCCGTAAGACCTTCCCTAACTATCCTGCAAAGGTATCTATGGACCACCGTCCCCAGATATTTTATTCCCTCTCCTGCCCAGTCAAAATCAGGTTCAGCGGATATGGAGGCAGTGTCAACCCCTGTGGCGTCTATTTGAACAGCCTTGGCTGACTCAGGAAAGGACATAGAAGAGGGAAGCCTCCTGAAGCGGAGATAAGTATTTCCCCCTCCCTTGACGGGAGGGGGCGAGGGGGAGGGGATTTTAGTGATAATGTGCTGAATGGACGAGAGGAGCGACCCCGATGAAGCTGTTATCTCCCCCTCCTTCGTTTCCTTGACCTCTCCAAACAGATAGAGCCTCTTCCTTGCCCTTGTAACTGCGACATATAAAACTCTTGTGCGCTCAAGCCCCTCCTTCAAACCATCAACACTATTCATATATCTGTAAATAGAGCTTTCCATATCCCCTCCCCTGCTCCCCATCGGCGCCAGGAGGAGGTCTTCTCCCCTTTCCATCCAGAGGAGGAGCTTCTTGTCTCTCCCCCTTATGCCCTTGCCAAGCCCCGGTAGGATCACATGGTCAAATTCAAGCCCCTTTGCCTTGTGGATGGTCATTATCTCGACCTGCTTTCCGTCGCTTCCTGATGGACTGGCATAAAGAGATTCTATCCTCGTTTCAAGGCTGCTCATGGAACCTGCCTCGCCCCCTCTGCTGACAGAATCGAGCATATCAAAGAAGGCGTCTGCATCCTTCATGGCAGAGTCATCCACGCATGCAGGGCCACCCAGCTCTATCCACAACCCCTCCAGCAATTTTCTTGGAGAGACCCTTCCATTCAATTCAAGGGCCTTCCTGAGTTTTTCAGTGACTGTTGAAAGGCGCATCTGCCCGTCTTCTGAAAGGGTCTTTATACGCTCAGTATCATTCATAAGCTTCCAGACCGGGGTGTCGCTATCTCCGATGCACAGCTTATGAATATCGGAAAGGACCAGGCCGCACCACGGGGCACGGAGTATGGCAAGCCACGCAATCCTGTCGCACGGATGCTTCAAGGCCTTCAGGAGGGAAAAGAGGTCATGGATGACAGGTCTGTCTATCAGCGGGTCTATCTCCTCAGACCTGAACTCTATACCTTCCCTCTTCAATCCCTTTATTATCTCACCGAGGTGGGGACGCGAGCGCACAAGTATGGCAACGCTCTCAGTCTCCCTGTCTATCCCTTTTATTATCTCAGCTATCTCCCCGGCCTCCCCTGCCTCATCTCTTTCCCTGAAAAGACGGATATCAACAGCCGTGCCCGCCAGGGGCGGATGCACAGGTTCGAAAGGGGCATAACTTATGGCGCCTGTCAGACTCTCTTCCGTCTTCGGAAATGCATCCTGAAATGCCTCATTCACCCATTCTATGATCCTCTGCTGCGACCTGAAGTTGCTGCTTAAAGTCAACGGGTTCAGCCTGATATTATTTATCCCTTCGTTTCGCGCATCTATGAAAAGTCCAACTACCGCCTCCCTGAAAAGGTATATGGACTGCATGGGGTCTCCAACGATAAAGAGAGTCCTCCCGTCCTCCAACTCCCATCCCCTGGTAAGGGCCTTCATTAACTCAAGCTGGGTGCGGGAGCTGTCCTGATATTCGTCCACAAGTATATGCTGCACCCTGTAATCCAGCGAGAGCATCAGGTCTGTGGGGTTGTCGTCGGTCCCCAGAGCATTCAACGCAGCCATGGAAACGGCCTGGAAATCCACAGCCCCTTCCTCGCCAAAGACCTTTATAAGCTGTCTTTCCGCCACCGGAAGGAGATGAAGGAGCGCATCAAGTATCTCCCACTCCTCTTCTTCATATCCAGAAACGGGAAGAGTGACCATGACTGAGAGCGCTGCGCGGAGTGGCTCGTTATCCGCCAGTGTAGTGAGAAGGGCCTGAAACATTTCCTTGTTCTTTATCGCCTCATCCGTCTTATCGGCTGGGAAACCGGACTTCTTGTTTATGCCACCCGGCTTCCTCCACTCACCTTCCTTTGTCAGAAGCAGTTCTGCTATTCCCTGCCATGTAGGAAGATAGTCCGCAACCACGTCCGGCAGTTTATAGAGAGCCGCTAATCCAGTTACTGGCGAGCCCTTAGCCTCATTTAAGAGATTGGAGGCTGCGTATCTTGCTGATGCTGTCAGGTCATCAACAAGGTGTTCAGGTAATCTCTCTCTGACCCTTTTCAGGGAATCCTCAATAAGATTCTTTACAGAAGCCTCCAACATCCCTCTGAACTCATCATCACCACTATCCCTGTGAATATGCCTCAGCCACTGCTCCCTCTTCTGAAGCATTATAACAAGCCGCTCTTCCAGCCCCTGGACGGAGCTGTCCAGATGCCTCAGCGCCTTACGCACAGAATCCCCGGTCTTACCCTCTTCCTCGACCATCAGGATTGTCCGCCTTGCCGCCTCCCTGTAAAGCTCATCAGGGACCTCTGTTATTGACGGCTGTCTGCCGAGGAGCGAAAGGATGGGCAACTGCCTTGTAAGGGAGGAGCAGAGGGAGTCTATGGTCTGCACCTTCAACCTACCTGGATTCTCCAGGAGGTTCCACCCCATTTCGGAATCTCTTTTCAAAGCCATTTTGGCCAGCTCACAGCTCTTCTTTTCATGGGGTTTGGCAGACCCCGGCGGCTGATTTTTTGCCTTCAGAAGCGCCTGTACAATGCGGCTCTGCATCTCGCCGGCGGCCTTTCTGGTGAATGTCAGGGCCAGTATCTGCTCAGGTCTTTCAACTGTTGCGAGCAGCCTAAGGAACCTCTGCATCAAAAGCTCAGTCTTCCCGGAACCGGCAGGGGCCTGGACAATGAAAGACCTGGAAGGGTCAAGGGCCTCTTCCCGCTCTTTCAGATCGGGGATATTGCTAACAGCTTCAGTCATAATATTTCCTATAAACCGGTTCTATTGTAGCAATACAGTAAAGGCAAATCTACTGCCCTTTTGTTATCGGTAATATTTGCATACTACTGTGACTCTTGCAAAACTCATTTTTATTGGAGTTTTATCCCTTGACCTATTGCATGCTATCGATATATATTTTTTGAGGGAGCAGCCATGAAAACAGAATGGATTCAACACACTGATCCAATACTCTTAGCTCTTTATGCAACGCTTTTTACATGGGGTGTTACGGCGTCAGGCGCCTCAATGGTTTTCTTCTTTAAGAGCATAAACAAAAGGGTGTTGAATGCCATGCTTGGTTTTGCCGCCGGCGTGATGATTGCCGCAAGTTTCTGGTCTTTATTGCAGCCAGCAATAGAGATGGAAGAGGCAAGTGGTGGAGTTCCCTGGATACCTGCTGTTGTGGGCTTTCTTAGTGGTGGTCTTTTTTTATTTATTATTGATAAAACACTGCCACATCTGCACATGGGGCTCGAAATAGATAAAGCTGAAGGCAGAAAAACAGGTTGGCAAAGGAGTGTACTGCTGGTTTTGGCAATAACAATACACAACATCCCGGAAGGACTGGCTGTGGGTGTTGCATTTGGGGCATTAGCTGGAAACGCGACCCCTGAAGCCATTGGCGGGGCAATTGCGCTTGCATTTGGGATTGGGCTGCAAAATTTCCCGGAGGGAGCTGCGGTCTCAATTCCTTTAAGGCGTGAACGATTTTCAAGATTAAAGGCATTTTGGTATGGACAGTTATCTGGAATTGTTGAGCCTATAGCAGGCGTATTGGGGGCAATATTAGTGTTGATGATAAAACCTTTGTTGCCCTATGCCCTTTCATTTGCGGCTGGTGCAATGATATTTGTAGTTATAGAGGAGCTTATTCCTGAGTCCCAAATGGGAAATGAAACTGATATTTCAACCATCGGGGCCATGATAGGGTTTGCGGTTATGATGCTTCTTGATGTCTCTTTAGGGTAGGTTGATAGGTGATTTTGTGATATGATAAACTTCATTTGAAAGGAGGACAGCATAATGGATATTGAGTGGAAAAAATACGTACATTCCGACCCGGAAGTTCTGGTCGGAAAGCCAGTGGTAAAGGGATCACGCCTGTCTGTAGAGTTCATATTGGGACTCTTCTCTGAGGGCTGGACGGAAAAGCAGGTACTTGAAAACTACCCCACATTGACTACCGAAAGCCTGCGGGCAGTCTTTGCCTTTACTACAGATTGCATGCGTGAAGAATCGCTATACACAATTCCGGCAGAGGCAGCAGCCTGATGGACTTACTGGCAAACGAGAATTTCCCGGTCTTCAGTATTAAGCTTTTGCGCAATGCCGGTCATAATATTATAAGCGTGATCGAGGAGACGCCAGTGCGAAAGACGAAGCTGTTTTGAAAAGAGCCCATGATGAAAACCGCACTGTTTTAACCTTTGACCGAGATTACGGGGAGTTGATTTATCGCCATAAATCGCTTACGCCTGCCGGCATTGTATATTTCCGTTTCAATCCCGCAAGACCGGAAGAACCAGCAGAAATCTTATTGAATGCTCTTGAAAAGGGAAAAGTTTCGATATCGGGAAGGTTTACCGTCATAGAAAGGGACAGAATACGCCAAAGAACACTAAGGTAGGGGCTGAAACTTCCGATAACAACAGCGTAAGCCCTCAGTCTTGAAAATCACTATACGAGCATCTACACTACGCCTCTTCTATATCAGTTTGTAGGTTGGGTTAAGCGCTGCGCAACCCAACGACCTTTGTTGGGTTTCACTCCGTTCAACCCAACCTACCAGACTACCTGAATCATCTCTACGTCTTGCTGCGTCCCGTTGTGCAACAGTTCTAAATTTTTCCGGAAGCTCGAAAGTCACTGTAGCTCCCAGTGGCACTGAGGGTTTAGTGTCTGGATTTAGCTTAATAACCGGGTCTACATTTTTGAAAATGCATAGCGAAAGCCAGTTACGTGGTTGGATAACAAAGTTCGTGCATAGCAGATTTCTTGACAACATCCCATACCCCTCCGTGCTATCAGGCCCCCTCTTCTCTGCTGTGCCGGACTCCTATAACGTAGACGCTACCGCTCTCTATCTGGTAACGAAGCACATAGTTCCCGGCCCCAAATGGAATAATCAGATCATGATAATCCGGCATCTCTTCGACAGGGTGGGCTATATTCGGGTATCCCTCCAATATCTTTGCGCCGCTTTGGATGGCCTTGGCAGCCCGGATTGCGGCCTCCCTGTTATGTGGTTCGATAAACTCACGCAACCTGACAACATCCTCTACCGCTCCGTCGAGCCATACTACTTTTCGCATAATGGCCGCCCGGTTTCTTTATCCGTGCCCCATGTATCCAGCCATGCAATCATTGCCTCATTGCTGACATGTTTGCCGTCCTTCTGATAGGCCCTCCACCGCTCAATCGTGTCCTGTCGCAGCTTTTCCGCAGCCTCCTCCCTCTCCACATACATCTTTATTGCCTCCTTCATTATCCAGTGGGGAGAACGGTGCTTGGCTTCTCCCAGCTTCTTGAGCCGTCCCTTTAATTCATGGTCAAGCTTTACTCCTAATGGCTTTGTTTGGCTTTGCATAATACAACCTCCGCAAAAGGTATTACCAAGTATTACTTATTGTTACCATATATAGTGTCGAAGTCAACTTAAAAAATCTTATTTTTCCTAAAGAGAAGCAGGGACTGTCACTCCTCATCATGTCCCGTCTCCGCCTCAAATATCCTGCATAAGCCTTTTAAATCGCAGTAGTCACAAGCCTTCTCAATAGGCTCCACCCCATTCTTCCCTTCCAGAAACTGCCTCGCAAGGCCATTTACTACCACTTTCCAAGACTCAGTCAGCCCATCCCACGTATTTATTCCCTGAAGCTTCTCCCGCAGCTTTACGTCCTTTTCAAATGAAACAACCTTTGGGAGGATGTCATCCTCTTTTGATATCCCTATAAAGCCGCATTCCCCCGGCTTTACCTTTGCAAAAGATATTGCGTCAAAGGAGTCAATAAGGTTATAGACCAGCAGTTGCGGCTCTTTCGGCCTCTCAGAGAGCCAGTCGTTCTTGCTGCAATCACCAGTCTTGTAATCTATTATTATCTTTTTACCATCATTCACACTGTCTATACGGTCAAGGCGCGTCTTTATCGTGAGCCCTTCAATGGCAATATCAGTCTGATATTCGGTCTTCTCTACAGTGAAGTCACCCCTCTTTGATTCAACCCCATCTATCCACTCCCTAAGTAAACTCGCAACCCGTTCCTTTTCCAGTTCAAGATACCTTTTTGAAAGAGGTTCTATATGATAAAACCTTTTGAATGCCTCTGTGACAGACTCTGTTATATATCTGTCCAGTTCATTATTAGCAATTATTGTCTTAAGTCCGGCTGAGCCCCCTACCCTGTCCCAGAACGCCTTTAGCGCTGCATGTACGATGCTTCCCCGATTCTGGAGCGAGAGGCCAAGGCCTGGGGTATCCATTCCATATGCATCAAGCCTGTGGATGGCAAAGGCACGAAAAGGGCACCATGACTGGTCTTTGATTATAGATGTGCCGCCTTTAACCATTCCCAGCTCTCCCTCACCGGGCGGAATATCGGCATCGGTCGGCATATCCTCAACTGCTGACTCAGAATGTACGGCGTCCTTTATGCGGCTGCTCTCGCTTATAAAACCACCTGCATTCTCCTTTTTCAAAGAGTCAAATAGGGGACTGATAAACACCTCTTTCTTGTCCAGCACCTTCGGGAAACTCACCTCAAAGAGATTGGAGCTGTTAAAGATTTTATTCAGGAGGCTCTTTGAAAATGCAAGCTCCCTCTCAGGGGTTGAATGCGGGAGGTTATGCCTCTTCTGGACAAAGAGCGGGATGAACGGATTAGGAGAAGGTTGGGCAGGGAAGGCGTCGCTGTGGGCGCCAAGAATCCAGATATGGTCAAAACAGAGGCCCGATGATTCGAGGAGACCCATCACCTGTATGGGACACTCATCAGACTCGGGCTGGTGGATGGTGTCACCGGCCATCTTTGTCAGGTAAGAGATCGCCTCAGACCTGTTTATCTGCCCCAGAAGATCATCCAACGATGCAAGGCCTTCAAGGAGCCCGTTCCATCCCTTTAATACCTGGTATTCGCTGCTGGATAACTTAAATCTCTTCGAGGGGAATTCGATATTTTTTAGCAGGATGCTTAGGTTCTCGGACCAACGGCTCGGCAGATCTCTCTTCCTGCTCTCGCCCAGTGCCTTAAGCCAGTTATCCAGGAGCTTCCTGAACCCGGAAAGAGAATTCATCTTATTCCGGTCAATTATCCTGCCAATCCCTGCCAGGCTGACGATAAACCGGCCCTCCTTCTTCAGGATCGCATCCAACCTCGCCAGGGAAAGATACTCCTCATCGCTTCCGGCAAAATAGGGTGAAAGGAGCACAGCGCTTATCTTGTTGATGTCAACAGACTCTTCTCCAATGGAGAGTATCTCGAGAGCCGACTTTACAAGAGGTTCCTCGGAAAGGGGAGAGCCGAGGGATATGTTGAATACATCCTTAGTATCCTTCCACGGGAAAAGGGCATCAGGGTTCAGTTCTGAGGTAAACTCCCGCCTTATGATCTTTTTGTACCTCTCAAGATCAGGGACTATAAACCCGATCCTCATACCTGGGCGCCAGGTCTTCCTGGCCCACCTCGCCGCCTGGATCACCTCTTCAACCTCGTCTGGATATTCCCTGACAGAAACAGGTTTTAGATTATCTTGATGCTCAGGCCAGAATTCGACCCTTCCTCCAGCACCTTCTATAACCTTAATTAGTGACGCAATCCGCGGGGATATCTCATCAAACCCTGCAAACACTATCCTGTCAGGAACAACTATACTCCTGCGTCTTATAAGTTCCGTCACCATGCCGGGCAGAGAGGCCTGCTCTACGAAACCAAGACGGTCAACCTCTTTTTCGTATACCTCTGCCAATCTCTTCAGGACCTTTGCCTCTTCTGTAAGGTAAATATCATCAGGAAGGGTGATGCGGTATTCCCGGATCATCGTATATGTATCATATGCGGTCTTAGCAAACCCGCTGTTCATGATGATATCTTTAGACAAGAACCTGTCTCCTGATACAACCCTCTCCCATAACGCCTGAGCCCTTGCCCTTGACAAAACCGGCCTGTCAGGCCAGCTCTCGTTCCACAGGCTCTCAACCCATGAGAATAGAGGTATGACGACAGGGGTTGGCCACGTTGCAGCTCCATTCACCTGCATCTCCGAGTCAAAGCGGGCACGCAGATAACGGGAGAGACGGGTGTTTACGGTAAGGACTGGGACACCTGCCTTAATAATTGCTATGATATCTTTCTCTTTGTCATTCATAGGGGGATTTTAAAGACATCGGGTAAAAGGCTAAGTCCTATCTGAACTCTATATATTCCCAACTCTCTGTGTTAGAAAGGAGCCTGGTCAGTAGCTTATGGGTAAGCGCATGCCCGCCCTTGCGGGCCACAAAATGGCCTATCAGAGGGGCCCCCATCAGGTAAAGGTCTCCGAGGGAGTCAAGGACCTTGTGGCGGACTAGTTCGTCAGGAAACCTGAGCCCTTTCTCATTCATGACTCCGTTTTCGTCAATAACTATGGCATTTTCCGGGGACCCACCCAGGGCAAGGCCTTTGGATTTAAGCATCTCCACATCTTTAAGGAAACCGAAGGTCCTGGCCTCAGATATCTCCTTCTCCAGCCCAGGGTTCAAAAGGGAGATAGAAAAGGTCTGGGCATCCAGGGCCTGGTGGTTGAAGTCAACAAAGCATGTTATCCTTGATTCTAACGATGGAGATATGGATGCCTGACTGTCCCTCTCTTCAACCGTGACAGCTCTTGTCACAATTATATATCTCCTGAGCCCCTCCTGCTCCACTGTTCCAACCTCTCTCAACTTCTCCACAAAAAAGGTGGCGCTCCCGTCCATTATGGGGACCTCCGGCCCGTCAATCTCGACCAGGGCATTGTCCACCCTCATAAGGGCAAAGGCGGCCATAAGGTGCTCAACAGTCGAGACGGATGCATCCCCCTTTTTTATTGTTGTGGCAAGGCGGGTGTCTGAGACATAATCGCAAATGGCCTTAACAGCCGGCGCCCCCGGCAGATCAACCCTCTCAAAGAATATCCCAGTATCGGAGACAGCCGGCCTCAGAGTGATATTGATCTCCTTACCGGTATGAAGGCCGATACCGCTTACAGATACGCTCTTTTTTAATGTCCTCTGGTAACGCATTTATTCCTATTTCCACCCCATGAGGAACTCCGTCAACATCCTCACCCCTACTCCTGTGGCCCCTTTGGGTCTGTACGGCCCCTCTTTAGAGTCCCAACCTGTTCCTGCAATATCAATATGCACCCAGGGGTAGTCTACGAACTTCTTCAGGAATATACCTCCTGCAATGGTCCCTGCCTCCCTTGCCCCGGAGTTCTTGACGTCTGCTATATCGCTCTTGAGCAGCTCCTCGTACTCCTCCCACAAAGGAAGCTGCCATACCCGCTCATAAGATCTCTCCCCGGCTTCCTTAATCATAGTCATCAGTTTCTCATCTGTTCCAAGCATCCCTGATGCATGCCTGCCGAGGGCAACGACACATGCCCCTGTTAGCGTTGCCATATCAATGACTGCTTTAGGTTCATATCTCTTTGCGTAGACCAGGGCATCTGCCAGGATCAGCCTGCCTTCCGCATCTGTGCTTATTATCTCAATAGTCTTTCCGTTCGAGGCCTTCAGAACATCTCCAGGCTTGCAGGCAGTGCCGCTCGGCATATTCTCTGTGGCAGGGATAAGGCCGACCACATTAACCGGGAGCTTCAGCCCTGCCATTGCCATGAACGCCCCCATGACAGCGGCTCCACCTGCCATATCAGACTTCATAATCTCCATCTTTTCAGCAGGCTTTATGGAAATCCCTCCGCTGTCGAAGGTTATGGCCTTCCCGACCAGGACAACCGGTTTCTCCTTTTTGTTTCCATTGTATTCAAGGATTATAAACCTGGGAGGTTCATTGCTCCCCTGGGCCACGCCAAGGATGGAGCCCATACCGAGCCTTCCCATCTCATCCCTGTCAAGGACCCTGCATTTAAACCCGAAGTTCTCTGCAAGGAGTTTTGCTGTTTTCGCCATTATAGAAGGGGTCATCCGGTTTGAAGGTTCGTTCACCATATCCCTTGCGAAGTTAGCCGCCTCTGCCATCACCTTTCCTGTAAAGGCCCCGTTCGATACCTGGTCAGTTTCTTTTACGCTGTTTACCAGCAGAGTGATCTCCCTTATTTCCATCTTGCCGTTCTCTTCATTATTAGTTTTGTACTTTTTGAACCTGTAAAGCCCAAGGAGAGCGCCTTCCATCACTGCCTGAGATGCATCCTGAAGCGGTTTCAGCACAAGATGGAGGGTCGTAGTAAACGATGCAAGACCGAGGCCTGAAAAACAGACGGCAGATTTGCCGGATGCTTGCCTCAGTCTGTCTGTCGTAAACTCCTTTTCCTTGCCAAGTCCTATAAGCAAGACCCTTGCAGTAGAGATCTTCCCCATTGCAGGTATCAGGTACGTCTGGTTCAGCTTCCCCTTAAAGTCGCCGCTGTCAACAGCCTCTCTGATAGCACCGCCAAGCGCCTTGTCCAGTGATGAGACATCCCTGCCCAACCTCTTGCTCCCCTCAAAAACCCCTACAATAAGGGCTTCGGCCTTTGTCTTTTCCTGCTTTCCGACTTTTACTTTTACTTCCATATCCCCTCCATAGAATTAATTACCTTTACCTGCCTTACTCCTCCGGCTCCAGATGAACAACAACGTCAACCACCTCCGGCATCTCGGTCTTTATCCTTTCCTCCACCCTGCTGGCGATCTCATGGGCGTCGGCCATGCTCATCCTGGACGACACCAAAACATGACAATCAACATGTATTGCGTCATTCCTCCCCCGAACCCTCACATTATGGCACTCCCTGACCCCTTCCACTGAAGAGGCAACTTTCAACACCCTTGCCAGGTCATCACCTATAAGCGGAGATGCATCTACCAGAACATCGGATGCCTCCCTTACTATTTCATACCCCAGGCGTCCTATCATTACAGCAATAAAAAGGGAGGCTAAAGAGTCGACAACAGGGAATCCCATTTTTGTTGCAACAAGGCTTATCAGAACAGTAGACGATGTTACCAGATCACTCATGGTGTGTTTAGCATCGGCTATCAGGAAATCGCTCTTAAGGGCCATCCCCCTTTTCCTCTCATAAGAGGTCACAAATATGTTGACCCCCATTGTAAATACCATTATGCCAAAGCTGAGGTCCGTTACCTCCGGGAACCTGGGATTCAAAATATTTTCAAAAGCCCCCTTAAGTATCTCGATGCAGGTCAAAAAAAGAAGTGTCGCTATCCCGATGGTAGCCATAGTCTCAAATTTCTTATGGCCATAATGATGTCTTCCATCAGGAGGCTTTGCAGAGAGCCATATTCCTATAAGACCTATGACATTGGATGCCCCGTCAAACAGGGAGTGAAAGCCGTCTGCCTTCATGCTGTGAGCGTCGGTGATAAAGCCATACACTATCTTTGCAGCTGCAACTGAAATGTTTAAGAGGAGAGTTATCAATAGAACTTTCCTGACCTCTTTAGCATAGACCATAGTTCCCTCAGCTACCTGAAGCTTTAAATACGGATGGATTTTAACTGGACATCGGGTTTGGAGTCAAGGACATTAAAGGTTGGCATTCAGTGGCTGGTCTCATTTAGTTGCGATGTTTACCACGTTTCTGGAAGCGGCTTTCCCCTTGTACATGGCTTTGTCTGCAAGAAGGGTGAGGGTATCCTTGTCCAGGGCGTGTTCCGGGAATGAAGCAATTCCCAGAGTCGCCGTCAGTTTTATTGCCGTGCCTTCTTCCGAGAAGAAGTTCCTCCCCTCTATTGAAGCCCTTATGCGGTCTGCTATAATCTTTGCTCCGGTTGACGGAGTCTCGACCAGGAGGATCGTGAACTCATCTCCGCCATACCTTATAACAATATCTATATCTCTGACACTTTTCTTTAATACCTGAGCGACCTCGAAAAGGACCTTGTTCCCGATATTGTGACCGTAATTATCGTTTATTCTCTTGAACATGTCTATATCAATAAACAGCAAAGAAAGATTCAGGTTGAAACGCTTTGCCCTCTTTATTTCATTTGGCAGGGCTTCCTCCATATACTTTACGTTATGCAGCCTGGTAAGCTCATCGATATAGATAAGATCCTTGGCATGATTGTACAGGTGCACATTATCAAGTGTCAAGGAGGCCTGTTCAGATATGAAGGAGGCATTATCTATATCACTATCTGTATATTGCTCACCTGGGGATTTGAAAACGGCCACGTACCCGGAGATTTTCTCTTTGCTTTTAACAGGGATTATAAGTAAAGGCCCCTTTCCTGAGACATTCTCCGGCTCGGGTATAGAAGAGACTCCGGTAATGACATTGGGGCCTGAAAGGTACCTCTTCATAATGTTGTCTGCCATCTCCTTGGCAGTACTCTCTCTACTAATTCCCCTCCATGCCGTCAGAATCAGAGAGGACCCTTCCTTTGGGAAAAAAACGGCAAATCCGGTCGAGCCTCCAGGCACCTGAAGAAGAGAGTCAAGCACTATTTCATAAAACTTATCATAATCAAGGCATGATGAAACCAGTCTGCTGACCTCATATAGCTTCAAGAGCCTCTTCAGCCCGATATTTTCCTCAAAGAGCCTTTTCTGCTCAATAGTATGATTTACAAGTATCTTGAATTCTTCAGGGTTCAAAGGTTTTGTCAGGTAATCAGATGCGCCGCTTTTCAGGCATTCTATGGCTGTATCGATAGAGGCATATGCAGTCATGATAATAAAGCTATTTGTCGCTTCTATCTGCTTTGCCCTCTTCAGTACCTCATCCCCGTTTATATCCGGAAGGACAAGGTCTGTCACTACAAGGTCGAAGCCGTCCTGCTCTATCATTTCAAGGGCATCTATCCCTGTAGAGGCAGTCTTTACTTCATATCCGTCTTCAATAAGGATGTCTTTGCAGAACACCCTGCTTAGCATACTGTCATCAACAACCAGTACCTTCCCCTTTGCCATAGATCCTCCTTCTAATTAATATAACAGCGCCATCCTTTGTTGTCAAAGGTGTAGGTGTAGGAGGTTTCATCCTAATCTTTACCTTGACAACCCTTTACAAAATCACTAATCTAAAGCCTCAGAACTCATGGCTCAGCAGAGGTTTGAGGGCTATTAATTTGAAACTTCTCAAACAAGGAGGTCTCCAGAATGCTAAATTCATCATATTTCAAAACCATGCCTCTCTTAATCCTTACTTGTCTCACAATTTTTGGATGCAAGAAAGGTGAGGAGCCTATTGCAAATGTTATAAAGATAGGGACTGCCGGGCCGATAACGGGTGATCAAAGCGCATTCGGTCAGGACCAGCAGAATGGTGTAAAGCTGGCAGTTGAAGAGTGGAACCTGAAGGGAGGGGTTCTGGGAAAGAAGATAGAACTTGTTGTCGGAGACGACCAGCATGATCCTAAACAGGCAGTTTCTGTTGCTAATAAAATGGTGAATGACAGTGTAGCAGGCATGGTAGGTCATTTCAACTCTTCATGTTCCATCCCTGCCTCGAAGATCTATAACGAGCAGAAAATCCCTATGATCACCCACGGCTCAACCAATCCTCAGTTAACTGAACAGAACTTCAAAGGGATATTCAGGATCTGCGGGAGGGATGACCAGCAGGGGAAGAAGGCGGCGGAGTTTATCGTAAATGATCTGAAGGCGAAAAGTGTGGCCATACTCCATGATAAGACCACCTACGGCCAGGGGTTGGCCGACGAGTTCAGGAAGGGTGTTGAGGGGCAGGTGAAGGTCACCTATCATGGCGGGTTGACCCAGGGAGACAAGGATTTTTCGGCAGTGCTGACTAATGTGAAGACCGGTAACCCTGATCTGATATATTTTGGCGGGATATATCCAGAAGGAGGCCTTCTTGTAAAGCAGGCAAGGGCATTAGATATAAAGGCTCCACTTATGAGCGGTGACGGGGTGATCGGGGACGAATTCCTTAATATTGCAGGTGCTGATGCTGAAGGGGCATATGCGACCTTTGCTCCTGACGTCAATAAAATACCTTCCGCAACAGGTTTTGTGCAGACATACACTGAAAAGCATGGAAAGCCCGGCCCCTACTCAGTTTATGCCTATGTGGCGGCAAACATCCTTCTGCAGGGGATCAAGGATGCCAATAGCACTGACGGCGGGAAGATATCCGAGGCCATTCATAAGATTAACTATGATGGAGCCTTGGGAACCATAGAGTTCAATGAAAAGGGTGATGTGAAGATGTCCCCCTATGTTATCTGGCAGGTAAAGGGCGGGAAGTGGGAGCAGATAACGAAATGACCGTGAATCGTGAGTCGTGAACCGTGAAATCAAAACGGTTTACGGTTTACGGTTTACAGTTTACGGTTTACGAAAAGCATATGTTTTTACAGCAACTAATTAACGGCCTTACAGTTGGCAGCGTCTATGCCCTGATAGCCCTCGGATATACCATGGTTTATGGAATACTTGGGCTTATCAATTTCGCCCACGGCGAGATATACATGATCGGGGCATACCTGGGAGTGATATTCTTCGGGATATTTACCGTAATAGGACTGACTGCAAGCAATCTTCCCCTTTCGATTATACTTACCCTTACTCTTTCCATCGTCTATTCGTCGGCATACGGCTATACCATTGAGAAGATCGCTTACAGGCCCTTACGCCATGCGCCGAGATTGTCGCCTCTGATTACCGCTCTCGGTGTCTCGATATTCCTTCAGAACTATGTCATGCTTTCCCAGGGGGCAAAGGACAAGGTCTTTCCCACTATTTTGTCCGGAGGTACTGCCATAGGGAACGCCACCGTCAGTTACTTGCAGGTATTCATAATGTTTACATCTCTTGTCCTGATGGTTCTCCTCCACCTCTTCGTCACAAAGACGAGGCTTGGGACTGCCATGCGGGCCACTGCACAGGACAAGAAGATGGCGTCGCTCCTCGGAATCAATGTGGACAATGTTATTTCAGCGACCTTTATAATAGGCTCCGGCCTTGCCGCTGCCGGAGGAATGATGATAGCCATGCATTACGGTCTTATCAACTTTTATATGGGTTATGTGGCAGGGCTTAAGGCATTTACAGCCGCTGTATTGGGAGGGATAGGCAGCATCCCCGGCGCCATGCTCGGAGGGATCGTCCTTGGCCTTGTAGAATCGTTAGGAGCCGGATACATATCCTCGGAATATAAAGATGTATTTGCGTTCGGCATACTTATACTCGTCCTTGTATTCAAGCCATCGGGGCTTTTGGGAGAAAATTTACAGGAAAAGGTCTGACCAAATAATTGCCCCCTCGCTCCCTCTCTTTAATAAAGAGGGGGATGGGGGGGGAGTTTTCGGCGGTGGAAAAGGTTTTATTTGATATGTTGACTTATGTAATAATCCCATTCTGGTTTGTCCTCCTCACCCTCCCATTTCTCGGCATCTCAGGGTCTCTTAAACTCGGAGCTGTTCTCCTTGTTTGTAGCATATTTGTCAAAATTGTAGAGACGCAACATATTGCGTCTCTACTGAATATCTGGAAAAACAGGATCGGACGTTTTAAGAACGGGGCCCAAAAGATTGACAGCAGGATGAGCATGGGAGTCATTTTACTCATTCTGGTACTGCTCCCCTTCGGCCTTAATCGCTATTCCATTGACATCGCTATTATTGCCGGAATATACATAGTCCTTGCCTTGGGGTTAAACATAGTAGTGGGTCTTGCTGGGCTTCTTGCCCTTGGTTACATTGCTTTTTATGCAGTTGGCGCCTATGCCTTTGCATTGCTCTCTACCCATTATCATGTTTCGTTCTGGACGGCATTGCCGATTGGCGGCTTGCTTGCGGCTGTCTTCGGCCTCCTCCTTGGAGCGCCGACGCTCCGGCTACGTGGCGACTATCTTGCCATTGTCACCCTGGGTTTTGGTGAAATAACAAGGATAATCCTGAACAACTGGGACCGGTTAACCGGCGGTCCAAACGGGGTGATGGATATTGGAAGGCCGGAGATATTTGGTTACAGGTTCAACACGCCTGCTGCCTTTTACTATCTGATCCTGATAATGGCTATAATTACTGCTATAGTAATTAAGAGACTGAATGAATCCAGGATTGGAAGGGCCTGGGTTGCAATCAGGGAGGATGAGGTTGCTGCAGAGGCCATGGGGATAGATACAACGAAGATGAAGCTTCTGGCCTTCTCTCTCGGGGCTGCCATAGCCGGTATTGCAGGAGTGTTTTACGCTGCAAAGATGAGTTTCGTCTCTCCTGAGAGCTTCACATTCCTTGAATCCATAATCATCCTCTGCATGGTGGTTATTGGCGGGATAGGGAGCATCCCGGGCGTTATCCTCGGCGCAGTTGTATTAATTGTCCTCCCTGAGACCCTCAGGGAGCTTCAGGACTATAGGATGCTGGTCTTTGGCGCCTCAATGGTCATTATGATGATATTCAGACCGCAGGGGCTTCTGGGCAGTTCGGCGAGGCGTATGGAGCTTGAGCCAACAAATGAAAGGGTTTTAGAGCATGAGGTTGAATCGTTGTATGATGTAGAGAAAGGTGGTAAGCTTGATTGAGTTAATCTTATAATAACCATGCGGAGAATATAATGAAGCTGTTTGCTTCGCTCTCTAAAAAGGCCCTCGTCTCTATTTTAGTCGTCCTCCTCCCCATCCTCATTACATTCCTGATAGGGTACAGATTAAATAAGGCTCATTTAGAAAGGTTTGTTGAAAATAACCTGATTGAGGAAGGCATTGTCGCGGTGGGAGTCCGGGAGATGCTGATAGGCGCATCGATAGGGTTTATTGCCGTTGCCGGCCTGATAGGAATGCTGTTAATTGTCTTTCATAGGAAGGTTGTAGTGCCTCTGCGCAGGATATCTACCGCTGCAGACGACATAGGTCAGGAGCGCTTCGACATCTCCCTGCCTGTTCAGAGTGACGACGAGATAGGCGCCCTTGCCGAGAGCTTTAACAACATGGCAAAAAAGATCGAGGAGAAAAACAGGGAAGTGAACAGGCTTTCAGCAGCCTTCGAGCATAGCGTGAATGTTTTGTTTATTACGAATATTAATGGAGTTATCGAGTATGTGAATCCGATGTTTGAAACAGTCACCGGATGGTCAAAAGAAGAGGCTATAGGTAAAACCCCCGCCATACTATCTTCCGGTGAGACCACAAGGGCTGAGTATGAAGAGTTATGGAAGACCATTACAGCCGGTAAGACATGGAGAGGGACCTTTAAAAACAAGAGAAAGGACGGAAGGCCATACTGGGGGAACGGAGTTATAACCCCCATTAAAGATGAGAGGGGCAAAGTAACTCACTTCCTCGCCGTTCAGGAGGACATTACTGAAAAGAAGATGGCCGATGAACGGGTCCAATATCTTGTTACCCGCGACAATTTTACCGGCCTGCTGAACAGAACAAGATTTATAGAGGTGGTAAGCGAGTGGATATATAACCATCAGAACGTTCACCAAAATGGGGCTCTGCTGCTGGTTAATGTCGACGGGTTCAAAGACATCAACGATACTTTCGGCCATGGCATCGGAGACGAGTTGATCAGATATGTGGCTAAACTGCTGGAAGATACCCTTGTGGGCGCAGATATACCGCCTGACAACAGAACGGATGGCGCTATCCTTGGCCGGCTCGGCGGAGACGAATTTGCCGTATTTCTTCCTGATGTCGACACCAATATGGGGATGGAGACGGCTGAACGGATCAGAAAGAGCATAGAGGAGTTCCGCCTTCCGGCGCTCGCTATTCAGCTGACCGTAAGCATAGGGGTCGTTTCTTATCCGGAACATGGAAAGAGTTCAAAGGAACTTTTTACAAAGGTTGACGCTGCGCTTTATCACGCCAAGACCTCCGGGCGCAACAGATGCCATCTCTATCGTCCTGAAGACAGGGACATGGAGAACATCCGCTCGAGGATCCACCAGAAGCAAAGGATAATTAAGGCGTTGGGGGAAGGGCGCTTTCTTCCCTGGTTCCAACCCATACTGTACCTGAAGGACAACAGGGTACATCACTATGAGGCGCTTGCAAGGATGCAGGACGAAGGAGGTAAGATACTCTTCCCTGGCGAGTTCATAAATACTGCGGAAAGGTTCGGGATGATAGGGGCCATAGACAAGATCATCACAGAAAAAAGCATGCGGCTCCAGGCAGAGATGGGCAGGAAGGGAAAAGATTTCTCTTTTGCTATGAACCTGTCGGGGAAGAACCTTGGAGATGAGGAACTCCTTACTTTCCTCCAGTCCACGATAAAGGAGACCGGGGCCGACCCCGAACATCTGATGTTCGAGATAACAGAAACGGCTGCGGTCCAGGACCTGGACAAGGCTGTTAAATTCATCACGGCATTAAAGGCTATGGGATGCAAGTTCTCCCTTGATGATTTCGGGGTAGGTTTCACATCCTTTGTCTACTTGAGGGAGATGAATGTAGATTATATCAAGATAGACGGCTCATTTGTCAAAAGGCTGCATGAGAACCCCGATGACCAGCTTATTGTAAAGGCCATTGCCGGAGTTGCCAAAGGGATGGGGATTAAGACCATTGCAGAGTTTGTGGAAAAGGAAGAGACCCTTAAGCTGTTGAGGGAGTTCGGTGTTGACTACGCCCAAGGGTATCTAATAGGAAAGCCCGGCCCTGAGCTTATGAAATAAGAGAGATCAGGGGTTTCCAGGGCAAACGCATTTAAACTTAAGCAAGGAATCTTGTCATAAGCAGCAAAAAGCTTTATCTGTCCAAGTCCGGCAGCATTTATGTCGTCATAATTTTCTTTTGAGCCCGCCATATCAAGCCCGCAGGCATCCTTAGTCTCAAGAGGTTTATATGACTCTTTGCTTTTTTGTTCAAAGGTGCGGACCATCCATCTTTGTAAACTGCTGCTATGATACGGGTAAGGCGGAAATCGCTCCTGTCCGTATTCTGGTTTATCCCAATCCTTGATTGACAGGAGGGATAGGAAGTCTCTGCCATGTTCCTTCCCGCGTCCTTTCTTTTTGCCCTCTTTTTTGAAGGCAAAAAGCACTTCAGCGCATTCCTTTTTTCCCGTATCAAGCAGTTTCTGCATAAAGATATTCCGCACTTTGTCACGAAATCTTTCCGGCGAACAAAGACCGGCTCTTCTGGCCAGCTCCTTGTACGCCCTATATCTACCGGGTTCCCCTTCGGCTGCGTCCAAATATTTTTTTTGCAGCTCGCTTGGGAGTTCATTGAGACTTTGACCTATCAACTTCAGATCATCTTTTTCCCAGAGATCATTGCACACGCCTAAGAAGGCTTGGATTTGCGGTTCATCAAGGCTTTCTTTTTGCTTATTTTTTGCTTCAGGCCGTGCGTCCGACTTCTGTTGGCTTCTGTTGGCTTCTCTTGCTCTTACTATCCTTGAGTGCGGTCGTAATTTGAACCGGTATCTGCGAAGGATCACAAGTCACTTCATAGAACGCTCTACCATTGAATACGGGAAAGGAAGAGTCCTTCTTGCCTTTTTGCCATCTGTAAACCGTTTCCATATTGAAGTCTGGAATATCCGCATCTTCAACATGTCCATTTTTGTCAAGAAAAACTATGAAACCTTTTTTAGGTGGGCAATTTCTAAAATAGGGGTGGGATTCCCCCAAATCACAATTAATCGCTTCCAATATCTTGTTGGTCTCGATCCATTCATTCAGCATATTCCAACCTCCCATCCACTATTCTACGACCTTTCTCGCTCTGGACGTATAGTTGAGTGCGAATACCGGTTTCGGGATCAAAAACGCAATATAAAAAGGACGGCAGGGTGTCTTTAATTGTGGTCTGCCTCTTTCTGTTTTCGGTATCACTTCTGATAGGGCCAATATAATCAGGGACAAACTCACGCCAACCAAGGCAGGGGATATCATAAAACTGGCCCTTTTTAAGGCGCCTATAAAACATATCCTGGCACGCATGCTGCGAATTAACATTTGCAAGACTCTCCAGACGTGCGGCTTCGGCAAGGCTTTTTGGAACATATCTGAATTGTTCTATTCTTGCGTAAAGCCGATAACAAACATTGATCAATACGGTAGCCTTATGCTGAAAAGAGTTGTTGTTCGTTATCTGGTCACTTTTTCTAAGAGGTCCTCCGTAATTTGTAGTGTAATCGTGATAAACTATCGGGGAGCAAATCTCGACAGCAGTAGGGTTTATAATTACGTTCTTAATGCGCACAATCGACTCAAACATCCCCTTGGCAGCCGACGGCGGGACCGGATAGCTCACCGGCGTTGCACCGGTATCCGGTCTTGTCCACATGGCCGTTGGGCCGGAGATTTCCATCAAAATCTCATAAGTTTTCATCTTCATAAACCTCCTTTCTTATCTTATCTTAAGAGGGGGGAACTTATGCCTGACAACTATTTATATACAAACTATCACGATATTTTTATAGCATCAAGGGAATTTACGAGAAAACAAGAGAAGTTCATTTTAAATCCGGCCTTTCAACTTGCCTTGACAGGCTGTTTTTTGTTATACATATAACCCATGTCCTTACTTGAAGTGAAAAACCTCACCCGCTCCTTTGGCGGCCTCACAGCCCTCTCAAATGTGGACTTCCATGTCGAGGAGAGGGAGATAGTGAGTCTGATAGGCCCCAACGGCGCAGGGAAGACCACATTTTTCAACTGCGTTACCGGGATATATGCGCCGACATCCGGCTCCATAACCTTCAGGGACAAAGTTATAGCAGGGCTCAGGCCGAGCAGGGTCGCAGAGAAGGGGATATCGAGGACATTCCAGAACATCAGACTTTTTGCCAGCATGACGGCGCTTGAAAACGTCATGACTGGATGCCATGTAAGGACAAGTACCGGCCCTCTCGGTGCTATTCTTCGAGCAAAAAAAAGCAGAGAGGAAGAGAAGAATACTGAAGAAAAGGCCCATCACCTCCTGAGATTTGTCGGGATTTCTCCAAGGGCGTACACAACAGCAGGGGACCTGCCTTATGGTGATCAGAGGAGGCTTGAGATTGCCAGGGCGCTGGCGACGGAACCCAAGTTGCTGCTGCTGGATGAGCCTGCAGCAGGGATGAACCAGCATGAGACTGACGGGTTAAAGTCGCTGATATCAAAGATAAGGAACAACGCTATCTCAATCCTCCTGATAGAGCATCACATGAAGGTTGTCATGAGCATATCCGACAGGGTTGTGGTCCTGGACCATGGGGAAAAGCTGGCAGAAGGGACACCGAAAGAGATACAGAACAACCCTGACGTCATAAAGGCATACCTCGGAGGCTGATTTAACTTTCACCTTTTTATCCACACTCCCGGCTGATAATAACTCACAACTTTTCCCTTCCCGTTCCCTTTTCTTGCAAATCAAAAAACATGTGTTATCTTTTAATAGTGAACTCACTTGATCTCGCCTTGGTGTGAGGTAAATCTATGTTTATTCCCAAGACAAAGATAAATATGGGGGAAATTGACTTGCAGTCTTCTGTTAAAATTGTGGGGATAATTATCTTCTTCGTATTTATTGTTGAACTGCTTCTGATGGCAACTTTTCACACCCTTTTCCGATCTATTTCTCCAATGGCTGAAAGTATTCTCGATGCGGCCCTGCTTGCTCTCTTGCTCTTTCCTATACTTTACTTTTTTCTCAGTAAGAGCAAAAGCGCAGAAAAGGTCCTGAAGCTGAAGGAGGACAAATTAAAGGCCATTCTGGATTCCATGGCAGACGGAATATACATGGTCAATCATCTGTTTGAAATAGAATACATTAATCCGGTGTTAGAAAAGGAGTTCGGCCCTATCAAAGGGCGTAGATGCTTCGAGTATTTCCACGATCGAAAAGAGGCCTGTCCGTGGTGCAAGAATCCGGAAGTCTTTTCTGGAAAGTCTGTCAGGTGGGAATGGCATTCTTTCAAAGCCGATAAGACTTACGATCTCTTTGACACCCCTATCAGGAATATAGATGGAAGCATCTCCAAGCTGGAGGTATTCCACGACGTTACTGAACAAGGAC
The DNA here is from genome assembly GCA_919902985.1 of Desulfuromonadales bacterium. Lineage (GTDB taxonomy): Bacteria > Desulfobacterota > JAENJC01 > JAENJC01 > JAENJC01 > JAENJC01. The sequence goes on from CAKKSC010000005.1 coordinate 111,716, forward strand.
GGGCAAAGGAGGAGATTCAGAGACACTTTGACATTGAGGCCTCGATAAACACTCTCCTCAGGTTGTCGCTTGAAGACACGCCTCTTGACAAACTCATGGAGGATGCGCTTAGACTCATCCTTTCAATCCAGTGGCTTGCCTTTGAATCGAGTGGGAGCATATTCCTTGTCGAAGATGAACCAGGTGTCCTGGTAATGAAGGCCTCAAAGGGGCTTTCTGAATCTTTGCAAAAGAGCTGTTCACGGGTCCCATTTGGCAAATGCCTTTGCGGCCTCACAGGGGCAACACGCGAGATACAGTTTGCCGACTGCTGTGATGAACGACATGAAATCCATCATGATGGGATGACTCCTCATGGTCATTACTGTGTCCCTATCCTCTTTGGCGAAAGCGTCCTCGGGGTAATAAATATATATCTGAAGGAAGGCCATTTCAGGGACAAGAAAGAGGAAGAGTTCCTGGCCACCATTGCAAATACCCTGACCGGCGTCATAATACGCAGGACTGCGGAAGAGTCCATGAGGGACAGCGAGGAGCGTTACAGACGCCTTCTGGGGTCTGTAACGGATTATATCTATACAGTGAAGGTAGAAAACGGATTTCCAGTCTCTACATTGCACGGACCAGGGTGTGTTGCAGTGACAGGGTATACTTCCGAAGAATACGAGTCTGATCCTAACCTCTGGTATCGGATGGTTTGTGAAGAGGACCGAAAAGCTGTGATAGGCCAGTCTGCTAACGTCCTTTCAGGCAAAGATGTGCATCCGCTCGAACACCGTATAATCCACAGGGACGGCTCAATCCGCTGGGTGAGGAATACACCTGTTCCCAGATATAACGAAGAGGGTCGTCTGGTTGCCTACGATGGCCTAATATCCGATATCACAGAGCGGAGGTGTCTTGAGGAGCAGCTCCACCATTCCCAGAAGATTGAGGTTGTTGGAACTCTTGCAGGAGGCATAGCCCATGACTTCAACAATATCCTTACGGCCATGATGGGTTATGCCAGCCTGCTAAAAATGGAGATAAAAAGTGATGGACCATCGAGTCATCATGTAGAGCAGATACTTGTCCTGGCAGAGAAGGCAGCCAATCTGGCCCAGGGTCTCCTTGCATTCAGCAGGAAACAGATAATCCATCCGAAGCCGACAGACCTTGATGAGACAATAAAGAGGATGGAGATGATACTGCCAAGGCTTATCGGCGAGGATATTGAGTTAAAGACGATACTTGCGGAGAAGAAGTTAGCTGTAATGGCCGACAGCGGCCAGATAGAGCAGGTCTTAATGAACCTGTGCGTGAACGCGAGGGATGCCATGCCGGGTGGAGGGTCCCTGACCATAGAATCGGGCTTTGTGAAACTGAGCAGTGAGTATACAAAAAAGCATGGGTATGGTGCGCCGGGAGATTATTACATGATCTCTGTGGCAGATACTGGGACAGGGATGGATGAGAATGCAAAAGAAAGGATATTCGAGCCGTTCTTTACAACAAAGGAACTCGGTAAAGGGACAGGGCTTGGACTTTCCATAGCATACGGGATAATAAAGCAGCACAACGGTTATATCAATGTCTCAAGTGAGTTGGGTAAGGGGACGAGATTTGACATCTATCTGCCTCTAATTGAACCGGCTGAGGTCGGAGAAAAGAGGTCTCAAGGACAAATATCTTTGGCAGGAGGCACAGAGACCATTCTCTATGCAGAGGATGAACTGTTCTTGAGAGAGGCTACAAAAGAGGTGTTTGAGGAGTTTGGCTATAAGGTCATAGCCGCTGTTGATGGTGAGGATGCAATAGACAAGTTCATGAAAAACAGAGACGATATCCATCTCGTGCTCCTTGATGCGGTAATGCCCAAGAAGAACGGTAATCAGGTCTATGAAGAGATAAGGAAGATAAGGCCGGATATAAAGGTGGTCTTTCTGAGCGGTTATGTTGCCGATGCCCTGAAAAACCAAAATATTGCAGGGGAAGGGCTGACCCTGATATCCAAGCCGGTTTTTCCCGATGAACTGTTGAAAAAGATAAGGGAGGTGCTTGACAAATGAGCATAGAAAATAAGGAAACCGTTCTTGTTGTTGACGACAACCCTTTTGTCCTTGAGTCCATTTCAGGGGTACTGAATGGAAGCGGTTATCGTGTCCTTGCAAGCGGAACTGCCGGGGAAGCAATTGCCTACTTACAAGGAAACAGTATTGATGTTGTACTGACGGACATCATGATGCCGGACGTATCTGGGATTCAACTCCTTGAAAAGATACATGATCTTGATAAGGAGATCCCTGTGGTCCTGATGACCGCATATGCAGAGCTGGATACGGCAATTGATGCGATAAAGAAAGGCGCCTTTGATTTTATAACCAAACCGTACCAGATGGAGTACCTTACCTCTGTCGTGGCAAAGGCTGCCAAGTATAACAGGGCCATCAAGATGGAAAAGGACTACAAGCATATACTTGAAGAGACCGTGAAGGAAAGGACCGGGGAACTGGCCGATGCCCTGATGATGGTCAAGGACATGAGCAGGGAGATAACCGAACGGCTCACCGCGGCAGCGGAATACAGGGACACAGATACAGGCTCCCACATATCAAGGATAGGGGCCTATTCAAACAAGATTGCAGAGGCACTGTGCATGCCCTCAGACTTTGTTGAGATAATTACCTTTGCAAGCTCCATGCACGATATCGGGAAGATAGGGATAACAGACAGCGTACTTTTGAAGCCCGGCCCCTTGACTGCGGAAGAGTTTGAGTTTATGAAGACCCATACGACAATAGGTGAGAAGATATTGTCGGGGTCAACATATCCGATAATCCGTTTCGCTGCATCAATAGCCATAAGTCATCACGAGAGATGGGACGGCAAGGGATATCCCAGGGGGCTCAGGGGAGAGGAGATACCGATAGAAGGTAGGATCGTCATGCTTGTTGACCAGTATGACGCGCTGAGGAGCAAGAGGCCTTATAAAAAATCGTTTGACCATAAAGAGGCGTTCAAAATAATAACGGAAGGAGATGGGAGGACGATGCCTGAACACTTTGATCCCAAAGTATTAGAGGCGTTTATTAAAGCAGCGCCGATATGTGACGAGATATTTAATTCGCAAGGGGATTGATTCTACTTAGTACTGCGTTGCGCCTTTGACCTTTCCAACCGTTCCAAACCCCAGAAGGTTGAATACAGCAAGGTACCTCTTTTCGTCAGGCCTTTCCGAATAGCTGAACTGGATGCTCCAGCACTGCGGGTGATAGTCAATGGCATAGATGTTTTCCAGATATCGCCTTTCAAGGATGGAGTACCTGTTGTCGTATGAGAGGTTTAGCGAATCTGCTGCCTTTATAAATACCTTCCCCCTCATATATTCTACGGAATCCTTTGCAAAGCGGTATTCTGCGGACAGGGAATCTCCCCTCTTGTCTAAAATTTCCAGGGAATTGTTAAGGGTCTTTAAATAACCATCGTACGTGCCATAGGAGGCGTCTGAGACAAGGGTCAAATACCGGCTGGGGGTGAGCCTTAACTGGCCGGCGACATCGGTAAAGGGCCGACTCTCGTCGGTTGCCTCATTGATGTCGTATCCCTGACTTAGCTTGAACAAGAGAAGCTCTCTGACCTGATAATCCTGTTCCGTGGAGTAAACCTTCCCGGCCAGGCGGTTGTTCAGCGAGTAGGTTATCATGTTCTTTTTCGCTATCCTGTCTACAGGGTCGAACTGGGGAAGGGAGTCCTGTATCACTTCAGGGGTGTACTCATAGACTATTTCAGGCTCTACTGTATGCCGCACCTTTCTCACGGACTCTCCACTCAGATTGTAAACTCTCAGAAACGCCGTTGACAGGGTGCCTTTCAGGTCATACATCTCCCTGTTGTTCCATCTCTCTTCGCCGGCGAGGTGATACGCCGTCTCCCTGAGCCCAACCTCCGGCGTAAAGGTGAAATATCCTTTTGGGCTAACAGTCATCGAAAGGCGCGGGTACATGTCTACTCGTTCACCTTTATCTCCTGTCTCTCTATAGAAGTTGACGGCAGATGAGGCCAACGAGAAATAGAAGGGGGATTCTCCTATGGGCTGTCTCAATCCTGTAAATATTATCTCAGGGACCTTCTGAAGGGTGGTATCCTGCTGCCCTCTCAGGTCCTCGAAATATTTGAACTGGGTCAAGAGGGAGAATCCCGGCCAGTTTTTTGTAAAGGAGACATATGATTCGAGGTTGTCCTGGGAGCGCTCCTCTACCAGCTCTCCGTATGTCCTGTAGTAAAGGTTGTCGCTTATATAGTTTATATTTGTCTTGTTGTAAAAGGTCGGAGTAAAGAACTGCTCATGTCTGTATTTCAATGTCCACCTTTCATTTCCCGTATCCCGGTCATCCAGATAGGTGGTGTTTATCTGTCCCGTTGTATTCTTGCTTAGGGCGTATCTGTACTCCACTCCCTCTTCTACCCCTTTCCTGCTTAAGTAGTTCAGGGATATGGTCGCATCTGTGTTCTTTGATATCGCCCAGAAGAAGGAGTTGTCCATCTCAAAGCCGTTCTTGTCCGAAAGGCCCACCCTTGGGATAAGCAAACCGGACTGCCTCTCCTTCTTTACAGGCATGATCATATATGGAAGGTAAAAGGCAGGGACACCCCTGATATAAAACACCGCGTTCCAGGCGCTTGCATATTCCCACAGGGTTATATTGGCAGTTGTGGCTGAAAAGCTCCAGGATGGGGATGGGCCATCGCAAGTTGTGAACCTTCCCCTTTTGATTCTGTAGTCCTCGTCCCCTACCTTCTCTATCTCATCACCCGTAAGGTAGAAATTCCCTGTGCGCTGGAATACCCTTCCATGCCGAATTATCCCCTTTTTACTGTCCATATTTATCTCAAGGGACTCACCGGAAACTATATCTCCATCCTGTATAAGTATCACCCTACCTTCGGCCCGCGCATCCTTTGTCTCCTTGTTGTAGGTTGCCCTATCGGAGGAGAGCGCCCTCGTCCCCTGGGTTATCTCCACGTTCCCTTCAGCTATATAGAGGTTTGTGTCCGGGTCGAAGGCCAGGGTGTCGGCAGTTATGGTTACAGGTCCTTCCCCTGCCCCCATCTCAGTGATTTCCTGAGCGTTGGATTGAATCGAGTAGATGAAGAGAAGGAGGGCAGATATCAGAAGGGTCAGGAGATTTTTATTCATCAATTTTCTATCCGGCAAGATTCGTTGTAAGCAAGGAGCAGTCTCCAGGCCATTGGATATAACACACAGACCGCAGTTTTTCAATAGCTATGAGTCTCTGTGTCAGCGCCTATTTCTGAGACGCGCCCTTCCCGCATAGCTACGATCTGGTCAGATAGGAGGGTTGCCTGAATAAGATTGTGGGTTGTAAGTATCACGGTAGTGCCGTGAATCTGGCACAGATCCTTTATAATTCCCTCGAAGGATTTTATGTGTCCCACATCGATATGGGCAGATGGTTCATCCAGCAGTAAAACCTTTGGCCTGAGAACGATTGCCCTGGCCAGGGCCACTCTCTGGGCCTCCCCTCCAGAAAGCTCCCTTGCGGACTTGTTTCCCATCCCGGACAGCCCGACAGCCTGCAACCCTTTAACAACCCTTTCTCTTATTTCATCTCTGGAAATTCCCCTTATCTTAAGGCCGTAAACCACGTTATTCTCAACGGACGTTGAAAACAGATATGGTGTTTGATGGACAAGGGTCACCTCCATCCTGAGGCGCTGGATATCGGCCTTGCTCACCTCTTTTCCATCGTAGCGCAGTACCCCCGATGATGGGTTATTAAGGAATGCCAATATATTCAGGAGAGTGGTCTTGCCTGCCCCGTTGGGGCCAATTATGGAATATACCTTCCCCTTTTTAAACTGAAGGGATGGAATATCCAGGGCCTTCTGCCCATTATAGAAGTGGGTGAGTCCCTTTATGTCAAATATGTTGTTTTCCATATATCTTCTATGCTTATCTTTCCTTCTGTTGGAGGAGGTTGAGAAATATGTTTATTACGAGGGCGACTCCCATCAAAATTATCCCAATGGCCAGTCCGAAGGCAAACTCACCCTTGCTTGTTTCCAGCGCAATGGCCGTAGTCATTGTCCTCGTGTACCCTCTTATGTTCCCGCCTAACATCATGGCGATCCCTACCTCGCCTATCACCCGGCCAAACCCTGCTATTACCGCGGCCAGGACCCCGAACCTCACTTCAGAAATGAGTTTTAAGTTAGCCTGAACAGAGGTAGCCCCTAGGGTCAGTGCAGTGGGGAGTATCCTGCTATCGCCTCCCTTTATGGAGCTCAGGGTGTAGTTGGTGATTATGGGAAGGGCAAGGATGGTGAGTCCTATTATCATGGAGGAGGGAGAAAAGAGCAGCCCCAGACCACCCAACGGCCCCTGCCTGCTTACAAAACCATACACAACAAGTCCTACTACCACTGTCGGAAGGGCCATCAAGGTACTTAGAAGAGTTATCGCAACCCTTTTTAGAGGAAATTCAGAAGTGGCAATGAACAGCCCTAAAGGTATTCCCATAGCAGAAGCACAGAAAGCAGAAGATATGGAAACAGTTATCGATGTCCATACGGCAGAATAGACCTCTCCATCAAGAGAAAGGATGAGGAGGACAGCGTTTCTGAATGAGTCATGCAAGAAATTCATATCTTCCTACATTACACTATTTTGCATTCGGAAAGAACAGCTGTTCCCCGTTTACCTTAAATTCTGCAATGATTCCCTGCCCCTCCTTTGAGGTCAAAAACTCGGTTAATTTCTTTGCCAGGTCATGTTTCACATGCGGGTGCCTCTGAGGGTTCACTGTTATGACCCCGTATGGGTTGAAAAGTGTCTTGTCTCCCTCATAAAGAAGAACAAGGTCGCTCTTTTTTTTGTAGGCTATATAAGTTCCCCTGTCCGCCAGGGTGTACCCCTGTTTCTCTGTTGCCATGTTAATGACCTCCCCCATACCCTGTCCTGCCTCAATGTACCAGCTTCCCTTCTTAGCTATACCTTCTACCTTCCATATCTCTTTCTCCTTCTCATGGGTTCCTGATTCATCCCCGCGGGAAATGAATACGGCATTCTTTGCTGCTATATGTGAGAAGGCTTCACCAGCAGTTTTAGCTCCTTTCACCCCGGCCGGGTCTGAAGAAGGGCCTATAATAACAAAGTCGTTATACATCACGTCCTTCCTGTTAATGCCAAAGCCGTCGGCCACAAACTTATCTTCGAGCGCCCTTGCATGGACAAATACAACATCCACATCCCCCATCTCGCCCAGCTTCAAGGCTTTCCCTGTCCCGACAGCTACAACATCCACCTTGCAGTCGCAGCTTTTTTCAAAAGGTGGGAGGAGTACCTTGAGCAGTCCGGAATTTTCCGTGCTCGTGGTCGTGCTCATCCGAAGCCTAATTTCGGCATGGGCGGATGTAAAACTTAACATCAAGAATATTATAACGGCATATAAGAAATTACGTCTGTTCATATCTCCTCCATCTTTTTTTAACGCCCCCTCGCTCCCCCAACCACCCCTGCCCCTCCTTATTAAGGAGGGGATGAATGGGAGGTTAAGGGATGGGGGGAGTTATTCTTTAAAACGCCAACTGGTACTGGACCCTCAAACGGCTGTCCTCCTGGCCGTCTTTGGTTTTTCCTGCCTCGTCCATTATCTTGAAGATGTCGGCCTGCATCTTGTTGCGATGGTTGTTTACGAAGTAGTTGACGCCAAGTCCATACTCCTGTCTCAGGTCTGAACCGGTATCCTTGCTGGGGTCGAAGTACTCGTACCTTGCCGCCACCTCAACTTTCTTCGTTACTATAAAGTATCCGCCCTGGATGTAATACCCCTCTGCGGTCTCATCGGCAACCCCTTGTTTCTTAGGTTCTATGACCCTCTTAAAGTATTCCCCGTGAACAGAGGCCCCTCTGTACTTTGCTCCCACAAACGCATTGGAACCTGTGACGTCGCTTATACCCAGGGCCGTTGCAGCGAGACGGGCGTTAAGATTCGTATTCGTGGAACCTGCCTGGTCGCTGCTTACGGCATAGGCAGCCGATGCAAGCATCAACAACTTGTCCGAGATCTCGTTGTCTGATTCGTGATATGCATACTTCCCGAACGGCTCAAAGATAAGGCGGGCGGCATAGAGCACCCCGTTGTCAGGATTAGATTTGTTGCGTCCTTCGCCGTTGTAAGCTCCTAAGTTATAAGTAATTTTGGAATCAAGAAACTTGCCGTAAAGGTTTACTCCGTTATCGCGGTCAAGCCTGAAGTTAGAGTCAACCTGGGTGCGCTCTATAAACTGGAGTTCTGATGCCGATATGGTGAAAGACGTGGAGTATGGGACCTTGAACTGTCCTGCCCTTATTCCGCACTCTTTTGACGGAGCATAGTCAACAAACCAGTCGAGGAGGCTGACCTTGTCAAATTCCCCTGACTGGGAGGCGCTCAGAAGCATCTGGTACTTCAATTTGTCCGACCCCGTATATCCTTTAAATCCAAGGCGGGTCCTCTGCACCTGGAAGTTGCTCAGGTCTTCTGCTGAAGTTATGTCGTTGGTCTGGTATGTGTAGCGGAATTGGCCGTACCCGTATATGTCGAAACGAAAGGTGTTGTCTGTTGTCTTCAGATAGATATTGTCCTTATATCCTGCCTCAACGCCTACGATCTTCACTTCTGAGGTTTGTGGCTGGATATTTTCCTCAGCCTGAACAAAAGAACCTGTTAAAACAGTTATTAAAAAAGCTGACACAAAAAACTTTATCATCTTCATCTTGCTTCTCCTGTAGTTTTTTACGCCTCCAGTTTTCTGGTCAGCTTTAAATGGGTTAAATGGCTGTCTCCGGTGGTCCGGTCGTATTATCTGAATTGTTTTCCTTTCACCACCTCACTTTCTCTGTTTTATCAATCTGAACAACCTTTGACTCATGGATAGTTATCTGGATGGATCCGTACCTGATCTCCCGGACTGCCTTCATTATCTCCTCAGCAACCCTCCTATCCGTTTCCATGTCATCGTTCTTAGTGTTCTTGTTCGTTGCAACCTTCAGCATGTATATATTACCTTCCCCGAATCCCTTGTATCATATCCGCCGAACCTCGCTGCTTCTTTCGAGAACCTCTCCGACCTGATTATATCCATCAGGGCCGCGACCTCTTCTGCAAAGAAGTATTCACGCGGAACAAGGAGATCGAAGCGCTCCTCTTTTAACGGGATGAAGCCCAATCCCAGAAGATTTGCGGTGGCCATTATCCCTGCGCCCGCGTCAGCCTCGTTTCTGAGCACCCGTAAAGCGACATCAAGGTGCGTAGAGACCTCATTGTCATATCCGGAGACGGCGGATATTGGAATCATTGCCTTTTTAAGCAGGGAGTCCATGAGAACCCTTGTGCCTGCTCCTTTCTGGCGGTTGGCGAACCTTGTCCCTTTTTTTGCCAAGTCCTCTATCCCCATTATCTTTTTAGGATTCCCTTTCTTGACCATAAGCCCCTGCTTTCGATAAGCGAAGTTTATGACTACGAGCTTATGCTCAGAAAGGCCTGAAGCTGCCTGACAGATGTTATACTCACCCGTCTCCTGATCGAGTAAGTGGGATGCTGCAATATGGACCTTCTTTTCCTTAAGCATGAGGAGCCCTTCTGTGCTTCCGGTATTGCAGAAGAAGGGAAAGAACCCCTTGTCTCCCCTTGCCACCTCGTCCAGGGCGAATTCCAGCAGCGGGTCGTTGCTCCCTGCAACCATGAGGAAACCCTTTAGTCTGTGAAGGACGGATGGGTAGTTCTCCGTGCTGTTTTCAAGCCAGATGTCTACCAGTTCTTTAATGAAACCCCACTTGCCGGTGACCTTGGTTCCTGGAAGGCCTTTCTCTTCGATAAGGGAATAGACCTTCTTTTCATTAATACCAAGATACTTCGCAAGTTCGCGGGTGTTCATATAGCTGCCCATGCATTCCCTCCTGTGAAGAATGCTTTTTACAATATTATGCGCCTTGTGTCAAGAAAAGAATAACTCAAAATAACTTATGATGACAAGTTGTTTCAGAAAATAAAAATCCTTTTGTGTTCACTATGGCAGAATATACGTTTTGACTAAGAGGTTGATTTGTGATATAAAAGTCCAATTGGATAGGGCAGTTACCAAAGTTGCATATGCGGGAAAGAGATGAAGTTTATTGATTCGATAGTTTGCAGGATAAACAGTTAGATGCCTTCCCGTATTAAATATCTGCCAGAGTATCTCCTCCTTTATGCATTTACCAGGATCATTTATATACTCCCATTTAATTTTTCGGTAAAGATTGGAAGAGCGCTGGGAAGGCTTGTCTATAGATTGGATAAGCGCCATCGTGGGATTGCTCTGGAAAATATTGCTTCAACTCTTGAATTGAAGGGCCCTGAGGCCGAGAAGATAGTCTTGTCTGTTTTTGAAAACCTTGGAATGGTCCTGGCGGAGTTTATCAAGATTCCAACAATTGATAAGAGCTTCCTGGATAAGAGGGTGGTGGTAGAGGGTTTTGAAAACTACCTGAAGGCAAAGGGTGAGGGCAAAGGGGTCCTGATGCTGGGCGCCCACCTTGGAAACTGGGAGTTGCTTGCTGCAACCCATCTCCTGAAGATGGGAGAAGGCGCCAGCGTGGTCTACATGAAGACAAAGAACCCTTATGTTGACAGGTTCATAGACTCTATAAGAAAATCTTACGGCCTGAAGACCATACCTCATCATAGCGCCATGAAACAGGTACTGGCAGCACTCAGGAAGGGAGATGGCGTCGGCATCCTGTTGGACCAGCATGGAGGACAGAAAGAGGCAATCAATGTAGATTTTATCGGACGGCCGGCAGCCACGAGCATTGGCCTTGCACTTATGGCATTGAGAACAGGGGCTCCGGTTGTGCCTATGTTCATGGTAAGGGATGGATACGACAGGTTCAGGTTTATATATGAAAAGCCGATTCATCTTGAAAAAAGCGGTGATATGGAAAAGGATATAAGGGATGGCACTATTATCTTCAATAAGGTCATTGAGGATTATGTGAGAAGATACCCGGAGCAGTGGTTTTGGGTGCATAGAAGGTGGAAGGACTAATGAACACAGATAGTTTTAAAATATACTACACGGCTACGAGACAGCTTTTCCAGGTCTATCTCCTTGGCCTGATATTGTTCATGTCATTTCGCACAGCCCTCCTGTTCTCCTTTGGAAGTTATTCGGATCTGAGCGCATACAAACTGGACATGCTCAGGGCCTACTGGGTAGGATACAGGTTCGACACAACGGTCCTGACCTATGGCCTTGTACTCCCTTTCACCATGAATTTGCTGCTCCTGGCTATACCACGATATTACGACGCCGTCAGGAGATTTGCATACTGGTATATCATATTTGTCTATTTCATCTTTTTATCGGTACTGTTCGTAGACTTCTTCTATTTCAAGTTCTTCCAGTCCCATCTGAATGTACTTCTGTTCGGCATTGTAAACGACGATACAAAGGCAGTGATGACCTCTGTCTGGACAGATTATCCGGTTATCAAGGTCCTGCTGATTATTACATCTGTAATGTGGCTCCTTACATATCTCATCAGGAAGATAATGAGCAGGGAATATAATGTGGGCGCTAAGGGCCTCATATTCAAGGCAGCCTTTGTCGTTTCCCTGTTGGGGGTGTACGGTCTTGCCATGCGCGGTTCCATCGGTGTATTTCCTATTCAAAACGATGATACAACAATTTCCCCAAATAACTTTGTTAATGCCATGACAATCAACGGCGTCTTTTCTCTGAAAGTGGCGTTCAAGGAAAAGGAGCGGTATAAGATCGACACCGACATCCCAAAGATGCTTGGACAGAGCGGTTTTAAGACTCCCCAGGAGGCCTTGAGCATCTATCTGAATAAATCCGTCACGGAAGATAAGGAACTCCAGAAGTTATTGCTTGCAAAGACGCCATCAAACCCATTCCTTAAAGAGAACCCTCCTCATGTCATTTTCCTTCAGATGGAGAGCATGAGCAACTACTACCTTGACCTGCATTCAAAGGAGGTGAACCTCCTGGGAACACTGGAGGAAGAGCTTCCCAACATAGTTCTTCTCAGGAACTTCCTGTCATGCACTAATGGGACCATACACACACTCGAAGGAGTAATGGTTAACAGCCCGAGGACGCCCATATCACAGTCGCCTTACATGGACAGGTCTTTGTCTTCATCAGTGGCCCTCCCGTTCTTAGATGCCGGTTATCAAACCACATATTTAACCGGTGGGAAACTGGGCTGGCGCAACCTCGATAAGTTTGTCGGGAGGCAGTATTTCCAGGCGGTTGAGGGGAGCGCTACACTGCTGGCGGAAGTAAAAGATGCAAAGGCATGGGAGTGGGGTGTTCATGATGAGTTCCTTTTTGAACGCATCTTTAATAAACTGGAGAAATCCAGCGGGAAGCCACAGTTTATCTATGCCATGACCATCTCAAACCATACGCCGTTTGCAATCCCTGATACGTATAAGCCGTATAAAGTTCAAATCTCGGAAGATATTCGCAAGAGACTTCGCACCAACGAAGATATAGCCATAAAGAACTTCACAGGTTACCAATATGCCAATGACAGCCTGGGGAGGCTCATTCAGAGGATAAGGACCTCACCTTATGGGAGCAACACTATTCTCGTAGCTACAGGTGACCACAATACCCTGCAACTGTTTGACTTTACCGACAGCCAGCTTTTGCAGAAGCTCAGTGTGCCGCTTGTGATGTATGTCCCTGAGAAGTACCGTCCAAACCAACCTATTGATACAACTGTTTTTTCATCGCACAAGGACATATTCCCGACCATCTTTAATCTGGCCTTATCAGATGCAACATACTTAAGATCAGGGAATAACCTGTTCGATGTCACATCAGCAGATTCCTTTGCCGTCAACAACTACAATGTGGCCATGAATAAGATCGGTGCGGTATTGATACAGAGTACGCCGCTTTATTACAGGTGGAAAAAAGATAATTCAAAGCTGCTGGAGCCGACGACTGCCCAGGAAACACCGGGCCTTGAGGCACTGCTGAAAAAGGCAAAGGCGTCTGTAGTCTCAATGAATTACTATGTCCAGTCTGAGTTATCAAAATAGCTACCCCTCACCCTGGCCCTCTCCCACAAGGGGGCGAGGGAACATACCTCCCCTCCCTTGACGGGAGGGGATTGAGGGGAGGGTGAAAACCAATGGAGACAAAGAATTGCATATAAAGCTGTTTAAACGAATATTTACATATTTTTCACCTTACAAGGTGAGGATATTTATTGCCATTGCCGGAATGATAATCGTTGCTCTATCCGATGCCGCTCTTGCATATATTGTAAAACCAGTGCTGAACGATGTTTTTATTAAGACTGATCTGAAGATGCTGGCCATTGTACCTGTTGCATTGGTCTTGCTTTATCTCTTCAAGGGGATTTTCAGATATATTCAAGCATACCTGATGGGATATGTGGGGCAACGAGTTATAATGGACATAAGAAACAGGATGTATGAACATTATCAAAGACTATCTTTAGATTATTTTGCAGCTAACCAGACAGGCGCGATGATGTCAAGAATAACTAATGACATAATATCAATGCAAAACGCGCTACCCGTGGCTGTAGACCTTGTAAGGCAACCGTTTACACTTGTAGGTCTGATTGCAGTAGCTTTTTATCAGGAGTGGAGGCTTACTCTTTTTGCCGTTCTTGCTATGCCTCTTATGATAATCCCATTCGCTGTCTTTATGAAGAAGTTCAGGAAGTACAGTAAAAGGGAGCAGGAAAAAATTGGGAATATGAGTTCCGTTCTTCAGGAATCAATATCAGGGATTAAAGTTACAAGGGCCTTCGGGATGGAGGAACATGAGATAAACAGATTTAACAAAGAAAATATGGATTATTTCAAGGTAAGGATCAAGACAATAATGGCTGAAGAGTTTACATCTCCTCTAAATGAGTTCTTCGGATCTATTGGTATAGCTTTTGTTGTATGGTATGGCGGATATCAGGTATTAACAGGGGAAAGTTCTCCAGGATCGTTCTTTTCATTTCTTGCTGCTTGCGCCCTTATGTATAACCCTATCAAGAAGCTTAACTCTGCTAATGCCACTATTCAGGGATCGCTGACCGCCGCAGAGCGTGTATTCCAGATACTTGATACGGAACCGTCTGTCAGGGAAAAGGAAGGCGCTTTGTCTGTAGATAATGTAAAGGACGGCATAGAGTTTAAAGATGTATCTTTTAAATATCATCAAGACATGATTTTGAATCAAATCAATCTTAAGGTCAGATCGGGTCAGGTTGCTGCAATTGTTGGCGAGAGCGGAGGGGGAAAGAGCACTCTTGTAAGCCTGATCCCAAGATTCTATGACGTGTCCGATGGGAGCATATCCATTGACGGAGTTGATCTGAGAGACTTAACCTTCAAATCTCTTAGAGGACTGACTGCCATCGTCTCACAGGAGACCTTCCTGTTCAACGACACCATAAGAAACAATATAGCTTATATGCCTGGAAGGGAGTCTATTCCACTGGACGCGGTCATCGCTGCAGCAAAGGCAGCCAATGCCCATGATTTCATAATGGCGATGCCGGAAGGGTATCATACCATAGTGGGCGAGAGGGGGATAAAGCTTTCAGGCGGGCAGAAGCAGAGGCTATCCATAGCAAGGGCCTTGCTTAAGGATTCTCCGATCCTGATACTGGATGAGGCCACGTCATCCCTTGACTCAGAGTCAGAGTATCTGGTCCAGGAGGCTTTAAACAGGCTGATGAAAGGAAGGACAACCTTTGTGATAGCCCACAGACTTTCAACAGTTCAACACGCCGACAGGATTATCGTTCTCTCAAAGGGGAGGATTGTTGAAGACGGGCGGCATGACGAACTTTTGAAGGTGGGCGGTGAGTACGCCAAATTATACGGCAGGCAGTTTGCTGATACTTCTACTAATAGGTAAGTCGTAAATGGATAAAACTTTGAACCCTGCCCAACATAATTATCCTCAATTTGACTATCCTCTCTATTTACGCCAGTTATATCGCAGATACGGTCTGAAGGCGTTGTATAAGCAGTTTAGATTTAACAATAAACGTCCTTTTTCACGGGGGCTGATTCAGGAGTATGCACCTTCAGGGTTTGGAATAGAAATAGGTGTAGGATTCTTTACTATAGCCCCTTTAAAGAGAACAATCTTAACCGATGGGTTTAGTTCGCACGGACATGACGATTCGATAGCTACCGATTTCTGTAAAGCAGATGAGATACCAGCACCGGATTCCAGTTTTGATTTTATCTTATCAGAGCACGTCCTGGAACACCTCTGCAACCCAATAAGGGCTCTTGAGGAGTGGAAAAAGATTCTTAAAACAAAAGGTAAAATCTTTATCTTTCTGCCGCACAAAGACAGGACATTTGATAGAAACCGTCAACGGACGAAGCTTGCTCATCTGTTTGAGGATTATCAGAAGCAGGTTTCCGATCCTGACTTTACTCATCTTGATGACTGGATGGCCAACGTTGTCAAGCCGGGTCTGGCCCCTCACTATGCATCCATCTCTGAGGATAAACATCCTGAGTTCGGATTGATGCATCATCATGTCTGGATCACTGATGATGTTTGTGAATTGCTTCAAGCGCTGGATTTTAAAATTCTTTACAGATTGGATTGCTGTCCTGATAGGCCAGACAGCTTTGTAGTTATCGCCGAGAAGGTTTAAATAGATTGAAAAGACAGGCCTTGTTTCGCCCACTTGTAGTCAGTGTCTTTCAACATGCGATAGTAGCTTTCCACATGTTCCTTTGTCGGTTCACGCCTCTTATGGAATACGTGGAACTGAACGCATATGGCCTTAGCTCCAATGGCTTTCTTCCCTGTATTGCGTAAACGGATATATAGATCACCGTCTTCTCCCCAATAGGACTCCATAGCTTCGTTGAAACCGTTTATTTCGACAATATCGTCTTTCCATACGCTGAGATTGCTCCCCAGAATATCGAGGGGCTTATCGTATTTTGCAATTTTTCGGATATAAGAGTTTGTTACGCGGATACTGCGGTTAAAATGTTCCGAGTCTTTTTTGAAAACACTTTTCAGAAGTTGAAAGTTAAAACCGTCAAACCAACCTTGGCGGACTTTGTCGAGAGTGATTGACCTTGAAAGCTCAGGCCCCAACTCCACGCGGCGTCCGCATACAAAATAACTCGGACGGCTTAACCGTAAATGGTCCTCAACAAAGTGACGTTCAAGAATAGTATCAGCGTCCAAGAAAATCAGGTAGGGCGCTCTGGTTGCGCGGATGGCCTGGTTGAGGATTTTAGCCTTTCGATACCCGATATCGGGTTGTGTTTCAAAGCGCAGATTTAATTTATCTTGCCGGCTGCACAACTGATCGGTCCCGTCGCTGGAGCCGTCGTCTGCAATGATGACCTCAAAATCCTGAATCGTCTGGCGTTCAAGGGTAGCTAGAAGCAATTCAAGCGTGGGCCGCTGGTTGTAGCTTGTGATGATTATGGATGCTTTTGGATATGGGCTCATTGTCTTATCCTGTTTTTGAATCCGATTTCAATCAGATTTTATCCGAAGTTATCCGCGTGAAAGCTCTTTGTTTACAAGCGCCAAAAATAGTAGCATGTCAGGGCTATCATTGTCGAGCGGAATTCAAACCGGCGTTGACTTACCTGTAAGGTTGGGATAGAATTCAAAACTCATGTATGTACAGAAAACATTAAAGCTGCGAGTAATGTCTTGAGTATATCTGTTGTGGTTCCGGTTTTTAATCAGGTTCATCTCACGGAAAGGTGTCTTGGTTCTCTTCTTGATAACTCTATTCTGGCAAGAGAGCTTGTAGTAATAGACAACAAGTCTAATGATTCGACACCGGCTTTTCTTAAAGGTTTTCAAAAACAGACTGCCGACAAAGGATGGAGTATGAAGGTCCTGGCCAACACAGAAAATGTTGGTTTTGGAAGGGCCTGCAATCAGGGAATTAGAGCTGCCACAGGAGAGTATATTGCAATCCTGAATAATGATACATGGTTGATGCAGGGATGGGATGCTGCCTTACTACGTAGAATTAACGAGTTGGGTGCCGATATGGTCGGTCCTTACTATGACGAGGGAGTGTTTGATGCCGAAGCAACTCCGGTCAAGGCCGGGGAATTTGTTGCTCGCAACCGGAATAAATTTTCAGACGACTGGGTCTCAATTCTGATGTTATTCAGACGTGAAACCCTTGATGAGATTGGTCTCTTTGATGAAAGGTTTTTTGTTACCTACGAGGATGCAGACCTGAGAGAGAGGATGGATAGGGCGGGGAAAAAGTACTTCCAGGTTGGGGATTGCTACATATGGCATTTCTCGAAAGGAACGCGTGATTCACAAAAGCTGCCGTCTAATTATGAACAGGATGGATTGAGGCTTTTTATGGAGAAGTGGGGGTTTGACCCGCGCATTCGTGAGAAGGCGCTCTCCGCTAAGCTTCGGCGGAAATGGAAAAAGATCAAGGCCACGATGGGATTATTTTAATGAGTATGACCGGTTCAAGTTTACCTGTATCCGCCCTTATCATCACGTTCAATGAAGAGAAACATATCGAGCGTTGCCTTTCCTCCGTGGCTTGGGCTGACGAAATCGTTGTGATTGATGCATTCAGCACGGACAAGACACAGGAAATATGTTTACGGCAGGATGCCCCTTGGGCTCAAAAAATTACCTTTATTCAAAATGAATGGAAGGGGTTCCGCATTCAACGTAACTATTCAGTCGAAAAAGCCGGGAACGACTGGCTCCTTGTCGTTGATGCGGATGAAGAATGTACACCAGTGCTTGCAGCAAGAATCAAAGAGCTTCTGATGCTGCCTGAAGGTCCTCCCCGAAGAGCATACAAGATACGTCGGATTGAATACTTCCTGGAAAAACCTATTCATTACGGCATCTGGAATGACAAAGAGCTTTATCATGGCAGCTATCAGGACCGTTTTTTTCACCGTGAAGGAGTTTACTATGTAAACGATGTACATGAGTATCCTGTCTTCCAACAGGAGCCTGGAATTATCCATGAACCCCTCCATCACGCATCAATAACTACAGAAAAGTTTCTTGATAAGATGAACAAGTACACGACTATCGAGGCGCAAGACCGTATAAACCAGGGCCAGCGGACGAACCTGCTGCACATAATGGTTGCGTTCCCAGCCATGTTCCTGAAGAACTATATCCGCTACAAATCTTACAAGGACGGAGTTTACGGAGTCGTTATATCACTCCTCGAAGGTCTTTCAAGGGTCGTGCGCCACATAAAGATGTGGCAAATCCAGCAGGGAATGAAACAGTGAGTCTAATATCATGCGCGTATTGATGGACGTGACGTCTCTGATGGACAGGAATTTAACGGGAATAGGGACTTACATAAAGAATCTTGTTTCCCATCTGCAAACAATTCCCAGTGTTAATATTGACGGAGCATGGTATGCGGAGAAATATAAAAAAAGGGACATTATATCAACTCACATCTCTTTGACATTGAAACCGTATTTTCGGTTCATCTCGGCCTTTAATTTTGGGAAATATGATATCTTTCATGGCCCTGATTACAAAATACCTTCAAGTAGCTTTTATAAAAAAGTCGTGACAATTCATGATCTGGTAGATTATGAAAGCACGATCATAGATAAAAAACGGGCAGAGTACGGCATCCATAAGTTTGAAAAAATGCTGTTTAAAGCAAGGCCCGACATGATAATCACGGTTTCAGATTTTACAAGAAATTGTCTATTGAGCAGGTTCCCGCAATTTGAATCCATCACTAAAACCATATATCTGGGGATAGATCATATTTCCTCTTTTGAACCTGCCGCCAGCAGGAAGAAACCTTTTCCATTTCCATATATAATTTTTGTGGGTACAATTGACAAGAGGAAAAACCTGGTTAAGGTTATAGAGGCCTTTGAGATAGCTAAAGAAAGACTGGGGGATCTCCACTTGCTAATCGTTGGCAAGGACGGTTATTGTCATGAGATATCTGATGAAAAAATAAAAGGGTCACGATATGCTCCGTACATTCATCGTCTTGGTTTTGTAGCTGAAGAGGAGCTTGCGGATATATATTCTCACGCGGAAGCTTTTGTCTTCCCATCTTTATATGAGGGGTTCGGTATTCCTGTTCTGGAGGCCATGTCCATTGGATGCCCTGTTATTACAAGCAACAGAGGGGCAATGAAAGAAATAAGCGGCAATGCCGCCATATTGGTGGACCCAAATGATGCTGAAGAGATATCACATCGCATCGTTGAACTTTGTGGCAATACGGCACGTCGAGTAAAATTAATAGAAGAGGGGCGGCTGTGGAGTAAAAAATTCCGTTGGAGCAAATGCGCGAAAGAAACCTCTGAGGTTTACAAAGCCTTACTGGAGTGAGCAAGGCAATCGTTTACATCCCTCTTTTCCTTTTGTAATACCCTCTGTACCAGCTC
Organism: Desulfuromonadales bacterium; assembly: GCA_919902985.1. Lineage (GTDB taxonomy): Bacteria > Desulfobacterota > JAENJC01 > JAENJC01 > JAENJC01 > JAENJC01. Next base: position 131,179 of record CAKKSC010000005.1, read on the forward strand.
AATGTCTTCTTGTACATATTCCCTGCATTGTCATCAGGGAATATGTTGACCCGAAATATCTGGAACAGGTCGTCTTCGAGGTGCATTCCTCCTGAATCCGTTGCAACTCCGAACCGTATCCCTGCCTTTTTGACAAGTTCCTTTATCCTCTCATCGCAATATCCGGTAGGGTAGGCAAAGGATACGATCTCTGTTCCCATATCTTTTTCAAGGTCTGCCTTGCTTTGAGCTATCTCATAGTAAGCCTTTTCATCGTCAAGTGTCGTCAGGTTTGCGTGGGTCATGGAATGGGCCCCAATCTCCCATCCGCTTTCAACGAACTCCTTTTTCTGCTCCGTATTCATCAACTCGTCTCTGTGTTCCCCGCTGTCTGCATCCCAGAAGTTGTATCTTATCGAAGGGTCGCCTAACAAAAATATCACCCCTCTGAAGCCGTACCTCTTCATCATGGGAAGGAGGTTTGTGTAATTGTCCAGATATCCGTCGTCGAATGTGAGGATGAGAGGCCTTTTGGGGAAGGCAGTCAGAGAGGTTTCGCAGTTCCTGAAGCTTAAATAATCTTTGAATGTCATTGACTCAAACCCTCTCTTTTTAAAGAAGGAGAGGTGTCCTTCAAAGTTCTCCCTGGTTATGAATGTCCTGTGTCTGGTCTCGATTGGGGCATCTGGGATCTTGTGGTACATCAGTACAGGTATATGTTTTGGATGATATTTATTCATCCTCGCAGATAGATAGATATCCATTACATCTCTTGCAACCGTGCTGATGTCAAATATCCGCGCAATCTGACTCCTTAGGCCTGGCCTTCCTGTCTTACCTTCAAAAAACAATTTCAGTTGACCTGTCAGGCCCTCAAGGTCAATGTCAGCCCTTTCCTTGCCGGCGAGGATGTCCCCGAAGTTGGAGGATAATACCTCATCGAAATTTGCATCATTTACCAGGCCGTGACAGCAACCCTCGCCCAGCGCCACGGTTGGGATCTCAAGGAAAAGCGATTCTATGGCCACTCTCCCTGAACCTATTACAAGATCGGATTTACATATCCAGTCTGGAAGGTCACTGACAAAGCCGATTACCCTTACCCTGTTATCAAACTCCCTGTTGAGCTTATCTATGGAAGATATCCCTGCAGGAGGGAGCTTTTTAATGTCGCCTCCTATGATATTTATAGCCAATTCTGGAAATGTCCCGAGAAGGGAAGGTAAGACATTCTGGAGGAGTTCGGTAGTCCTTTCCCCCTTTGGCCCTGTTGTTCTTCCGATTACAGATAATACTTTACCGTCGTGCTGTAGAGAGGCGCAGGTCTTGAGTCTTGAGAAATCAAACCCGTTTGGGATGACAGCTATCTTTTCACCATTCATCTTTACTTCATTGATTAGATGGGTATGCAGATTTCTGCAAACAGCAATCACCCTGTATCCGTAAACATCAAACAGGCTGGTGGAGGTGTGGAGGTGCTGTCTGCCGTGAACGGTTGAGATCAGCGGGACATTTGTACCAAGAAGCGCAAAATAGCTGACCCAGCTTGCAGCCCTTGAATGGGCGTGGACAACATCGATCTGCTGCTCCTTGATGAACTTTTTTAGGAACGTGATATTCCTTAACCTTTGCAGATACCGCCTGTCCCCTATCGACTGAGGGATATATCTTGCCCTAGTTGGAGTTAAAAGAGTGTCTGAGACAACGAAAACCTCATGTCCCTCATCAACATGCATGTCTGCTATGGAAACGGCGTATGTCTCGGCCCCTGTAACCTGCAACTGTGAAAGTACATGAAGGATTCTCATCTTATTACGGCATCCCGACCCCTTCTATGAAATGGCCGCATTTTGAGCACTTTGAACCTTTTATATTAATATCAACGATAGAAAAGCCGTATCTCTCTATGAGAAGCTCTCCACATGATGGGCAGTACGTGTTCTCCCCCCCTTCACCCGGTACGTTCCCCTCGTATACATATTTTAACCCGACCTCCAGGCCGATCTCTTTGGCCCTCCTCAAGGTCTTTATAGGCGTCCTCGGCTGGTCTGTCAGTTTATATGTTGGATAGAACTGGGTGACATGCCAGGGCATTGCCGGGTCTACAGAATGTATAAATTCAGCAGTCCACCTCAGGAACTCTTCAGAGTCGTTGTGATTAGGGATTATGAGGGTCGTAATCTCAACCCATACCCCAAGCTCCTTCATCAGCTTTATCGTATCAAGGACAGGCTGAAGCCTTGCACCGCAGACCTTTTTGTAAAAGTTGTCATCACCCTTCAGGTCTATGTTGTTGCCGTCAAGAAATGGCGCTATCAGCCTCGTTGTCTCCGGGGAGGTGAATCCGTTCGACACAAAGACGTTCTTTATACCCTTTCCCCTGGCTATCTTTGCCGTTTCATAGGCAAGCTCAAAGAAAATGGTCGGCTCTGTGTATGTATATGATATGCTCCTGCAACCGCTCTTTATTGCTGAATTTACAATCTCATCAGGCGACGCCGCCTCTCCCGGGATGTCTTTATGCTCTTTTGGATACTGGGAAATCCCATAGTTCTGGCAGTGCCGGCATCGGAAGTTGCATCCTACACTTGCTATGGAAAAGGATTTGGAGCCCGGCATGAAGTGAAAGAGGGGCTTTTTTTCAATAGGGTCTATGTTCATTGAAACCACCCTGTCATAAACAAGGGTATAAAGGGCGCCGCCCCTGTTCTCCCTTACCCCGCATATCCCCCTCCTGCCGTCGACAATGTGGCAATGGTGACTGCACAGGAAGCAGTGGACCTTTCCGCCTTCTATTTTTTCATACAGCATTGCCTCTTTCATATGATGAATTATACCTGCTAAATGTCGGAGTTTCAATTGCCATCTCTAATAATTTATAATGAATGGCTGGTTATGAGTTTGGATTGGGGAGATATTTGAATATAATTGTTTTTGGTATGGTGCCGAAGGGGGGAATCGAACCCCCATGGAGTTGCCCCCACTAGACCCTGAACCTAGCGTGTCTACCAGTTCCACCACTTCGGCATAATGCAGGTTTGCATATTTGAAATAGTTAATCTATACTAATTTCATAAAAAGTCAATAGTTGATTAGCTGACCAAATATACCGCAGAGACGCGGAGTCGCAGACAAGTGCGAAGCAGGTAATGAGCTATGTAGTTTGGGTAGGTATCAGGGAGAGATAATCATGATAGATAGAGAACAGATTTTAAATATAATGGAAGAGGCAGGCAGGCCCCTTGCTCTGCGGGAACTGGGCAAGGGGCTTGGGGTCAGGGAGAGGGACAAGAGGAAGTTCAAGGGGCTTGTTAACGAACTGCTGACTGAGGGCGCCCTGGTAAAGACCAAGGGGCAGTTAATAGGCCTTCCGACAAAGATGGACCTTGTTACAGGCAAGGTATCATGCCACAGGGACGGGTACGCATTTGTGATCCCTGTCGAAGGAGAGGGTGACGTATACATCCCGCCGAGGAACCTCAGAGAGGTGATGCATGGCGACAAGGTGCTGGTAAGGGTGGAGCGTGTCAAAAAAGACGGAAAGAAAGAGGGTAAGATAGTACGGATATTGGAAAGAGGCCTGACAACGGTAGTGGGGCGGTTTGAAGCGGAGAAGAACCACGGATATGTGATACCAACGGAGCAGAAGATACTGCGGGACATCTTTATCCCGAAGGGGCAGACTGGCAATGCAAAGGACGGCCAGATAGTGGTGGCCGAGATAATCAACTATCCTACTGCCCACAGGAGCCCTGATGGGAAGATCACAGAGATAGTGGGCTTCCCTGATGACCCTGATGTAGAGGTCATGACCATAGTGAGGAAATACGGCATCCCCTATGAATTCCCGGAGGATGTCCTTATTGAGGCGAGGCGGGTTTCTCAGGTAGTTGACAGGGAAGAGATAAAGAATCGGGTAGATCTCAGGGGGATGAACACTGTTACAATAGATGGAGAAAGGGCCAAGGACTTTGACGATGCGGTCGCTGTAAAGAAGGAGAAGAACGGGAACATAAGGCTCTGGGTATCCATTGCAGACGTATCCTACTATGTAAAGGAAGGGAGTCCCCTTGACAGGGAGGCGTATCTCAGAGGTACCAGCACATATTTCCCTGACAGGGCGATCCCTATGCTGCCGGAGGAGCTCAGCAACGGCATATGTTCCCTGAATCCAAAGGTCGACAGGCTTACCATGACCGCTGAGATGGTAATTGATAAAGATGGGAGGATGGTTGACTGCTCCTTCTATAACTCCATAATCAACAGCGTTGAGAGGTTGACTTATACTATAGTGAGGCAGGTGCTGGTAGATAAGGACAAGGAGCTTATAACGAGATACAAGCAGATGCACAAAGACCTCCAGGTCATGGAGGAGCTTTGCCTGAGGCTTAAGGAAAAAAGGGCGAAGAGGGGGAGCATAGATTTTGACCTCCCTGAGCCCCAGATAATACTTGACATAGAGGGTAAGACCGAGGATATCGTGATGGCGGAGAGGAACCTGGCCCATCAGATAATAGAGGAGTTCATGCTTGCAGCCAACGAGGCTGTTGCGTCCCATATAACCGCATTGAAACTTCCTTTTATTTACAGGGTACACGAGGAGCCGGACGAGGACGAGGTGATGGAGTTCAGCGAGTTTGTCCACAACTTCGGATTCACCCTGAAGTTCAGGAAGGGAAAAGGTGTATCGCCGATGATATACCAGAAGCTCCTGGATGATGTGAAAGGAAGGCCGGAGGAGAAGATGATAAACACCGTCATGCTCCGCTCCATGAAGCAGGCAAGATACTCAGCAGAGAACATAGGCCACTTCGGCCTGGCTGCCGAGTTTTATACCCATTTTACCTCACCGATCAGGCGTTATCCTGACCTGATTGTACACAGGATACTAAAAGAAGCGTTAGGGGCAAGGAAGGGGATACCCCCCCTCAATCCCCCCCTTATTAAGGGGGGGACGAAGGGGGGGTGGGAGTCCCACCTGCCAGAGATGGCCGACCATACCTCCAAGAGAGAGAGGGTCTCCATGGAGGCGGAGAGGGAGATCATTGACCTCAAGAAGGTACAGTTCATGCAGGGAAAGGTAAGGGAGGAGTTTGAAGGGATCATAAGCGGAGTCACTTCTTTCGGGTTCTTTGTGGAGCTTATAACTTATTTTGTGGAAGGTCTGGTGCATATCTCAAACCTGAGGGACGATTACTACCACTTTTTAGAGAAGGAGCACCTCCTTCGGGGCGAATCAAAAAAGCGAACATTCAGGATAGGGGACAAGGTGAAGGTCAGGATAGAGAACGTAAGCCTGGAAAAGAGACAGATAGACTTCTCTCTAACTGAAGAGGCCGTTTCGGTCAGAAAATCTGTGAGGAAGAAAAGATAAGTGCCATCCCTGTTTAAACCTTTACAGACAGGCCATTCTTTTGATATAGTAATATCCTAAAAACTGCAAACCACAGCCAAAAGTAGGCGCTTCTAAGCGAGGGCACGGAGATTCTTGAGAAAAAACCTTTTAGACTGTTCGCTCTTTTGACGTTAAAGGTTCTCTGTGGTTAATTTTTAATAATATTGGTTGTGTGGTCAGGAGGAGTTCATGAAAGGTCTTCACGAATTGACTGTTGAGCCGAAGATTGCATATTTCTCAATGGAGATAGGCTTCAGGAACGATATCCCTACCTATAGCGGCGGTTTGGGCGTTCTGGCTGGAGATACCATAAAATCCGCGGCAGACCTGAAGCTTCCTATGGTTGCGGTAACCTTGATTTACAGGAAAGGGTACTTCATGCAGGAGATAGATTCCAGAGGCAGACAGATAGAGCACCCTGTGGTATGGAACCCGGCTGACCACATGGCGCTTCTTCCCCAGAGGATAAGGGTGCGCATTGAAGGGAGGGACGTAAGTGTCCAGATATGGCAGTATGATATATGCAGCCAGACCGGCGGTTGCGTCCCTATCTTTTTCCTTGATACGGACCTCCCGGAGAATATCCAGCGGGACAGGGAGCTTACAGATTCCCTTTACGGCGGTGATGAGCGCTACAGGCTGAAGCAGGAGCTGCTGCTCGGTGTTGGAGGTGTGCGGATGCTCAAGGCCCTCGGCTTCCAGATAAAGAAGTACCATATGAATGAGGGGCATGCGAGCCTCCTGACCATTGAACTCCTGACCCGTTATAAAAGGGATATTGAGACCGTATGGGATGAGCGCGCCATATGGGACACTGAGAAGGTAAAGGATATCTGTGTCTTCACCACCCACACCCCTGTCGAGGCCGGACATGACAAGTTTTCCTATGACCTGGTCAGAGAAGTCATTGGAGAGGTCATCCCGTTCGATGTGATGAAGGAACTGGCAGGGCCGGATAAGCTGAATATGACCCTTCTGGCCATGAACCTCAGCAAATATATTAACGGGGTGGCCAAGAAGCATGGTGAGGTTTCAAAAAACCTCTTTCCTGGTTATGTGATCCATGCCATAACCAACGGTATTCACTCATTCACATGGACGTGCGAGAGCATGGCAAGGCTTTACGACAAATACCTTCCCGGCTGGGCCAACGAGCCTGAGCTCTTTGTGAGGGTGGGTAAGATACCCGATGAAGAGATATGGAACGCCCACATGGAGGCCAAAAAGAAGCTTATTGATTACGTCAATGAAAAGACAGGGGCAGGAATGGACTGCGATACTCTAACCATAGGGTTCGCCAGAAGGGCTACGTCATACAAGAGGGCAAGCCTCCTTTTCAGGGACATCGATCGTCTCCTGAAGATAGGAAAGGGAAAGCTTCAGCTTGTTTATGCAGGGAAGGCACATCCTAAGGACACCGACGGCAAAAAGAACATAGAAGAGATATTCAGGAAGAGCGAGCAGCTCAAGGGCGCCGTAAAGATAATCTACCTTCCGGGATACGACATGGGTCTTGCCCTGAAGCTGGTTTCCGGGGTTGATGTCTGGCTGAACACGCCGATGAGGCCAAGGGAGGCTTCTGGCACCAGCGGGATGAAGGCGGCCCATAACGGCGTGATAAACTTCAGTGTCCTGGATGGCTGGTGGATAGAGGGGCACATAGAGGGGTTTACAGGGTGGGCCATAGGGCCGGCCCCCACGGAATCAACCCTTACAGAGAGCACTGACGAAATGGATGCGGATGACCTTTATCAGAAGCTGGAAAAACAGGTAATTCCAACATATTATGATCAAAGACATACCTGGATAAGGATGATGCAGAATGCCATAGGGAAGAATGCAAGCTACTTTAATACACACAGGATGATGAGAAGGTATGTAACTGAGGCCTACATTAGATAATAAGGAGCTATAGGGATGAGGGATTTTACTGAAGAGGAGTTGAAACAGTTCGATGGAAAAAACGGCAGACCGGCTTATACGGCCTATGACGACAAGGTATATGATGTTACAGGGAACCATGAGTTCAGGAACGGCCTGCATTCCGGTATTCATCCATGCGGAGTTGATCTGACTGATGAAATGCTTGACGCTCCGCACGGCGATGAGGTCATGGATAAGGTCCCGATGATAGGAAGGCTGGTAAAGTAAGTGAAAATGGCGTTATCCTATAAGGTAATAGAAAATCAGGAGGGGTTGAAAGAGCTTGCAGGGGGGCTTTCCCGTGAGGGTTCCTTTGCACTTGATATAGAGGCGGACAGTCTTCACAATTACGAGGGTAAGGTCTGCCTAATACAGATATCAACCAGGGAAGAGAATTACATCATTGATGTATTAAAGTTCAAGGACCTTGAGCCGCTCAGGCCGCTTCTTTTCAATGACAGGATAGAGAAGGTCCTTCATGGTGCTGATTATGACATCAGGATGCTTGCAAAGGATTATGGCATGGAGATCCGGAACCTCTTTGACACCATGATCGCCGGTCAAATCCTGGGACTAAAGGGGCTTGGCCTTGCTGCACTTCTAAATGACTACTTCAAAGTCAATATCGACAAAGGCCTTCAAAAGGCAGACTGGTCAAAGAGGCCTCTGTCAAAAGAGATGCTTAGTTATGCGGCCCTCGATACGGCACACCTCCTTGGCCTGAGGGATTTACTGGCCTCCAAGCTGGAGATAAAGGGCAGGATGGAATGGGCCAGAGAGGAGTTCCATCTCCTGAGCCTTAATCGCGCCAAACCTCGCCAGCCTGTTTCGGTTTTAACTGTAAAAGGGGTCAGAGATCTTAACGGAAGGCAACTTGCGGTTCTGCAAGCGCTCCTGGAGTTTCGGGATGCAGAGGCAAGGGAGCTGGACAGGCCGCCTTTCAAGGTGCTGGGAGGCGATCTTCTCATAGAGATTGCAAAGGCCCATCCATCCACTCTGGAAGGCCTAAGAAATATTCGCGGGGTTACGGAAAGGGTTGTAGAAAGGTATGGCAAAGGAGTTCTGGAGGCGATAAAAAAGGGAAACAGTGTCCCTTCTGAGCTATGCCCCAGGTTTGAAAAGGTGGAAAGGTCAAGAAGGAGCGAAGCTGAGTTGCAGAGGTTTGAGCGCCTCAAAGCAGTATCTGCGCGCATAGCTAGTGAGCTTGCAATTGATCCGGCAATACTCTGTACCAATGCATCCCTTTCTGTAATTGCTTCGGCGACGCCTATCACTTTTGAAGAGACTATGAGAGTAACCTTAAAGTCCTGGCAGAAGGACCTCCTGGGCCGGGAATTCCTCGCGGTATTCGGGTAATTGAATGGCGGATTATTTCATTTCAGATATCTCGCAGTCCGAGATTGCCAGGGAGAAGGCAAAGGCAAGGGAGTTAAGGGCAAGCCAGTGGTGGAAAAGGAGGCTTGCTGAGGGTATATGCCATTACTGTCAGCAGCATTTCAAGCCGGCTGAACTGACTATGGACCATGTGGTCCCGCTTATCCGGGGAGGTAAGAGCACAAAGGGGAATTTGGTCCCATGCTGCAAGGAGTGCAATAATAAGAAGAGGCATATGCTGCCAATGGAGTGGATGGAGTATCTGGATACCCTGAAGTAACAATCACACAATCATAAATCAATATCAGCAATCCTTTACATCTTTTTTAAATAATAATATACTGAGCCTCTTGCAAAAGTCCCCAAAATACCCTTCGACAAGCTCAGGGTGAACGGGGTTGGGTTGAAATTATTGAACTTTATTCGTTCGTTGTGAGCCTGTCGAACCACAAAAGATAGTTTTGCAAGAGGCTCTCTTGATTTAGAGTTTCGCAAGCCTGCAAAAAACGATCTGCCTGGCCCTGCTAACGCTTATATTTATGTCAAAACTCATACATGTGAAAATGGTCAGATTTTTATAACACCTGATTCTGTTACTTTCAGTGAATTCGAGGAGTAGATTGATCGTCTAAAGAAAGAGCTTGAGGTAATCAGAAAGAAAGCCAAACAAAATTTCCCCAAAAAAGACAAATAACCCTTAACCAGCGAGTGAGGTCGCACGAGGTAACAGCGGTATGGTCATGACAGATATGAAGCGAGGCGATAAGCATAGGTGTATTTCATCTCTGTTGGTTGCTCTTTTATTAATGGTTGTCGCGCCTATTTCGGCGCATGCGGGAGACTGGAAGATCTTTAGAGATTCCAATGAAAGGATTCAGTTCTTATCCATAGGAACCCCTGAAAAACGCCAAATAGGGGGTTCAGAGACTACAAAAATCATTTGGCACTTCGGATACCTTGAGGATGGTACCAATGGATACATCGACGCAACACGCCTTATTCAAGGAAGCCTGGCAAATTTTGATGTTGTGAAACAAGCTATGGATTTGCGACAAGGGGTAGAGAGAAGCGGTAAAACAAAAGTAATAGCCGAGAAGCAGGTTAGTGTCGCAGGACGTTCTGCGATCGAATTTCAAACGGAAACCGTGATTTCAAACGGTACTACTTGGTACGGGATGCTTCGCATGGTTGTTCTCGGTGATACCCTATATACTCTTGGTATTACAGCTCCTATCCCTTTGCGTCTTCAGGAGGATCAAGTCAAAGCCTTTATGGCATCACTGAAGAAATTTAAATAAGGAGGGGCAGGCTTAATTATTGAGTTAAAAATGAGCGACCTCCACGATAAGGGGAAAACAGGGATTTCCGCCAAACATGAGCAGCAAGCACAGGAGCTTAGCCCATTTTGTGTGGTTGAGCGTGGAGTATAGGTTTTAAGCATCTCTATGTCCTTCCCTTTTGAAATTATCTTACATGCAAAATCAGTTCTCACCTGGAAATACCTTCTTTCTATCCATCCCCACCCCAACCCTCTACATGCTGGGCACTTGTGCTCCGCAAGCATAAACCCTTGAAGGGACGGAATAAATAATCCCCAAAAAATAATTGACTCTATCCGCTTTTCAAGCTAAAATTTTTGAGGCTGCTTAGGGCAAGTGGAGATCAAAAATGGATACCCATGTTCAACAGAAAATCATGAAAGACATTCAGCATCTTGATTCGTTTCAGCTTTCAGAGGTTTTGGATTTTGTGGATTTTTTAAACCGCAAGGATAGAGCCGTTTCTCCAGAACCAGACATCATAGATTCCTTGTGTGGAAAATATAAGGAACATTTAGCTACCAGCAGTGAATTTGCGCGTAGAAAGCAAGAGGAAATCAAAAAAGAGGAATCAAAGTGGCACAAAAGGTAACTACCTATGTTATAGATGCCTGTGCTTTGATTGCCTATCTACGTGAGGAGAAGGGGAGCGATAAGTTATGCAAACTGTTAAAAGACCGTAAAAACAATTTCTACATGCATTCTATAAATATTGGTGAAGTCTATTATGATTCTTTGCGTATTTCTGGAGAAGAAAAAGCACATGAACTATTTGATGACATAGCTAAGCTACCAATCAATGTTATCTGGACATTAGACATTTCCTTTATTCATTTAGTAGGTAAATACAAGACCTCTTATAAAATCGCTTATGCCGATTCGTTTGTTCTTGCATTGGCTGAACGTGAAGGCGCATTATTATTTCAACAGATCACCATGAGTTTGATCCGCTTGAAAACACTGGAGTGTTGCCTTTTAGTTGGTTGAGATGAATGTCGTTCTATCCAAAGTTGAGTACAAAACATATTAAGGTAGGTTCAAAAATGGGTAAGATAACGGGTTTTATGGAATATAAGAGGGAGACGCCGGAGCGCAGGCCGGTTGATGAGAGGGTCGGCGACTGGAAGGAACTTTACAAGGAGTTCCCTGGAGATAAGCTGAAGACCCAGGCTGCAAGGTGCATGGACTGCGGCACGCCGTTCTGCCACAGCGGATGTCCACTTGGAAACCTAGTCCCCTATTGGAACGATATGATATATAAGGGGCGATGGAAGGAGGCCCTTGACCTCCTCCTCACCACTGCCAGTTTCCCTGAGTTTACAGGGAGGGTGTGTCCTGCCTTATGCGAGGCGTCATGCGTCTTAAATATTGACAGGAACCCGGTCACTATACGGCAGATAGAGATTGAGATAGTAGAGCGGGGCTATAAAGAGGGGTGGATAAAGCCTGAGCCTCCTGAAAGCAGGACAGGGAAGAAGGTTGCCGTTGTCGGTTCAGGGCCGGCAGGACTGGCTGCTGCTCAGCTTTTGAACAAGGCAGGACACACAGTAACCCTGTTTGAAAAGTCCGACAGGATGGGTGGAATTCTGATGTACGGGATACCCGACTTCAAGATAGAAAAGCATATTGTCCAGCGTCGCGTTGACCTCATGGCTGCCGAGGGTGTGATAATGAAGACCAACGTGAATGTTGGCGTGGATTACAAGGTATCCGATCTCCTCAGAGATTTTGATGCCATCTGCCTTTCTGGCGGCTCCATGAAGCCAAGGGATCTGGCTATTCCAGGAAGGGAACTTAAAGGTATCCACTTTGCAATGGAGTTCCTCATTCAGCAGAACAAGAAGAATGCTGGAGTCAACTTCTCAAAAGAGCAGGATATAACTGCAAAGGGTAAGAAAGTAATAATCCTTGGGGGCGGGGATACAGGAGCCGACTGCGTCGGTACTGCTGTGAGACAGGGCGCTGCTTCTATCCACCAGTATGAGCTTCTGCCTAAGCCTGCGGAAAATAGAGAGGCTGATAATCCATGGCCACAGTGGCCGAGGATACTGAGAAGCTCTTCTTCTCACGAAGAAGGCGGGACCAGGGACTACTGCATACAGACAAAGTCGTTCAGCGGGAAAGACGGGAAGGTCACTAAGCTCCATGCCGTCAGAGTTGAGTGGGCCAAGGACAAAAAGGGCGGTATGCAGATAAAGGAAACACCAGAGAGCGAGTTTGAGCAGGATGCAGATATGGTGCTACTGGCAATGGGATTTGTAAACCCTCTTCACGAAGGGCTCCTCGACGAACTTGGCGTAAAGTATGATGCCAGAGGGAATGTGGCTGTAAATAAAGAGATGCGGACGAGCATTGATAAAGTATTTTCCGCTGGAGATATGTCAAGGGGTCAGTCTCTGGTCGTATGGGCTATAATGGATGGACGCGCGGCTGCAAAAGGGATAGATAAGTTCTTGATGGAGGGAAAGACTGAGATCGTATAGAATGTCAGAAATATCATGATAAGGTTTGGGAAGGCCTTTTGAAGTGGCCCTCCCAAACCAAATATATTTTTTCACTATTCCGAAGGTCTCTTAAATTTCAGGGCCTTCATCCTTTTTTTCCTTGCCTCTCTCTGTTTCCGCTTCTTTTTCTCAGAAGGTTTTTCATAGAAACTTCTCGTTTTGAGGTCTCTGAAAAGGCCGTCGTTCTGAAGCTTGCGCTTCAGCATCTTTATCGCTTTTTCTACATCATTTCCGTAAACTTTTATATCCAAGGTGATTTATCTCCTTCCCGATCCGCTGCCGCCGCCAAATCCGCCCCTACCACCGCCACCATAGCCGCCCTTAGCACCGCCAAATCCGCCCCGTTTTTCTCTTGGTTCCTGAGGCTTTGCCTCGGCAACTGATAGCGCCCTCTCCATGAATGTAGTGCCGTTCAGGGTCTCTATTGCCTTCTTTGCGGCTTCTTCCGTTGCCATTTCAACAAAACCAAAACCTTTAGCCTGCCCTGTTCGCGCATCGGTTATTATATTAACAGATGCAACCTCTCCAACCCCCGCAAAGAGTCCTTTAATATCCTCTTCTTTTGCCTTAAACGACATATTGCCTACATAAAGCTTCTTCCCCATCGTACCCTCCTGTTATTTTGCCAAAAAAAAACCTCAGAGCTTTCAAAGTCTCTGAGATTCTGAACTTTAAAAGTATGCCTTATTTAGCCTGTCCGAAAGATTACAATACTTATCCCCAATTGTCAATTAAATAAATCTCTCAGCTCTTAAAAAGAAGGTGTGCTAACTTTAGTTGAAAATTAGGTAGAAGCGGCTCCAGTTCTCAGAG